>PXQY01000020.1:25263-31931 GCA_003021745.1 Halobacteriales archaeon QH_7_69_31 | reverse complement strand
CAGCCGGTGGCGGCCGTCGGTGACCTCTTGTAGTGCGGCGGCGGTCTGGCCGAGCAGCGCGGGCGACCGGGAGTACGGCGAGAAGACGTCGTTCGAGAGGCCGATCGAACTCGTACGCTCCCCGATGGCGGTAAGGGTCGTTACCGCGTTCCAGCCGGTCGTCTCCCCGAGCGAGACTCGATCGAACCCCATGTCCTCGGCGTCGGTGACCTGCTCGGCTACCGAGTCGAGCGAGGAGTGATCGCCGACCGAGAGCAGGAGGTCGACGTCGACGCTATCCATCGGCCCCCTCCTGGCTCGCCGTCCCGACTCGATCCCTCAGTCGCACGCTCCCCGACCTGAATCCGGTCCCCGAGTCCGGGCCACACCATCTCGGGTTCTCGACGGTGAGTTGCATCTCCGCGTTCGACGTGGACGCTTCGACAGTTATACCCCGGTGCTGCCGGCCACGATCAGGAGCGACGGAGAGACTAAGAGGTCGGCGACGCGGGTAATAACATGGCAACACAAGGCACATCGCCGGCGGTCGTCAGCTTCGGCACCGATCAGGAGACGCGGCTGATCCTCGATAGCTTGGCGGAGTTCGTCGAACGAGAGGTCGAACCGATCGAAGCGGACCTCGGCGAGATGCTCACGAACCCCCGGTTGGGCCACGAACCGGACGGCCGCCTGACCGAGGAGGTCCTCGATGCCATCCGCGAGGTCAGGGAAAAAAGCGCCGAGGCGGGCTTCTACGCGATGAACCTCCCCGAGATGGCCGGCGGCGAGGGGGTCTCGACGGTAACGTGGTACCGGGCGAACAGAGCGATCGCCGCGATGGACAGCGACCTCGCCGGCGAGGTACTGGCCGGCCCGGAGGGCCCGAAGCCGCTGTTAGCCCAGGCCGAGGGCGACCAGCGCGAGGAGTACCTCGATCCGGTCGTTCGGGCGGAGAAGTCGACCGCCTTCGCCCAGACCGAACCGAGCGTCGGATCGGACTCGCCGAACATGCGCACGACTGCGGAAAAAGAGGGCGACGAGTGGGTCTTGAGTGGCGAGAAACAATGGATCACGAACGCTCCCTATGCCGACTTCGTCCAGGTCTTCGCGCGCACCACGCCCCAGGCAGAGGCCGGGCGCTACGGCGGCATTACCTGCTTTCTGGTCGAGTCCGAGGAATACGAGGTCGGCGCGTTGAACAACGCGGTCGGGTCGGTCGGCCGGCAGGCCGAGATCCGCTTCGAGGACGTCCACCTCCCCGAGAGCCGGGTGCTCGGCGAGCCCGGCAGTGCCTTTTACGACGCGATGGGATTCCTCTCGCTCGGCCGGCTCGAACTCGGCGCACAGGCCATCGGCGCGAGCGAACACCTCTTGGAGAAGTGCGTCGAGTACGCCCGCGAGCGCGAGGCCTTCGGGCGGAAAATAGGGGAGTTCCAGGAGATCTCCTCGATGATCGCTCGCGGACGGGCGAAGCAGTACGCCGCCGACGCCGCGGGCCTGCGGTGTGCCTGGCGGATGGACCAGGGCGAGGACGCCATCGAGGACGCCTCGATCCTCAAGTGGTTCGCCACCGATACCTTCTGGCAGGTCGCCGACGATGCCGTCCAGGTGCACGGATCGAGCGGCCTCGCCGAGGAGAACCCCTTCGTGGATTACCTGCATACCGCCCGGGTCCTGCGGATCGTCGAGGGCACCGACGAGATCCAGCTCAATACGATCGCGGGACAGATGGGCGTTCGCTAATCGTTCGCTGACCGTCGGCTCGTCGAGCGCGCTCGGTGTCGGATCCTGCATACACTGGCCGCATCGACCCGCTCGACCGTACCCGAGGTATTAATAGCCGTCCTGCGTATGCGAGTGCATGTATCCCACGATCGGAGAGACGCTTTCGCTCACGGCCGAGAAGTACCCCGAGCGCGACGCGATCGTCTACCCGCGGCGCGACCAGCGCTGGACCTACAGTGAGTTCGACTCCCGTGTGAACCGGCTCGCGAACGTATTGGCCGACCTCGGCATCGAGAAGGGCGACCGCGTCTCGACGCTGCTGTACAACGGTAGCGAGATCGTTCTCACTGTCTATGCCTGTGCGCGCCTCGGGGCGGTATTCAACCCGCTGAACTACCGGCTCCCTGCTGGAGACGTCTCGTTCATCCTCGACGACGCCGACTCACAGCTCCTCGTCTTCGAAGCCGACACGCGGGAAGTCGTCGAGCGCGCTCGCAACGACCTCGATACGGTGGGTGAGTACCTCTATATCGACGAGGACACCCCGGAGTACGCGCGGGACTTCTATGGCCTACTGGATGGAGCAGAGGACGTTCTTCCCGACGTGGGGGTCACCGAGGACGACACCTACGCCTTCATCTACACCTCCGGCACGACCGGCCGGCCGAAGGGCGTCGTCCACGAGCACCGCGCGATGGTCGAGCACAACCTGATCTGTGTCGCGGAAAGCGGCCTCCGCCGCAGCGACGTCGGCTTGTCCTGTCTCCCGCTCTATCACTGCGCGGAGCTGCACGCAAACCTCTTTCCCCGGGTGCAGGTCGGCGCGACGAGCGTCATTCACCACGCGTTCGACCCCGAAGCAGTACTGGGGGCGATCGACGACCACGACATCACGGTAATGTTCGCCGCGCCGACCGCCTGGAACGCCCTGGCACAACTCGCGCCCGAGGTAGCGGCCGATACCGATTCGCTACGGCTGGGAATGTATGGTGCGGCCCCGATGCCCGAGCGCGTGCTCGAAGCCTGCATGGAGGCGTTCTGTGAGGAGTACCTCCAGGCCTACGGCATGACCGAGATCGGACCCTGTGGGACCTTCCAGCACCCTGACGAGCAGATCGAAAAACAGGGCTCGGCGGGGGTACCGGCGCTCAATCACGACCTCCGGGTGATCGATCCCGACGGCGATCCGACCGCCGAAGTCGAGGCGGGCGATGTAGGTGAGATCCTCTTTGCTGGTCCCTGTACGATGCGGGAGTACTGGAATCGACCCGAGGCCACCGACCGCTCCCTCCGGGAGTCGGCGGGCCGGACGTGGTACTACACGGGCGATCTGGGGTATCTCGACGATGACGGCTACCTGTTCGTCGTCGATCGGAAGGACGACATGATCGTCTCGGGCGGCGAGAACGTCTACCCCACGGGCGTCGAGGACGTCCTCTTTTCCCACGGGGACGTGATCGAGGCCGCGGTGGTCGGCGAACCTCATGAGGAGTGGGGCGAGCGGGTCGTCGCCTACGTGGTCGGCGAGGTCTCGGCTGCCGATCTCGATCGCTACTGCAAGGACAGCGACGACCTCGCGGACTTCAAACGGCCCCGCGAGTACTACCTGGTCGACGAGCTGCCGAAGACGCCGAGCGGGAAGGTCAAGAAGTTCGGCCCACCGCGAGGGCAGCGAGCGATCGAACGAGGAAAGTTCGGGGGGGGTTCGATGGACGGCTCGTCGTCGGCACATCAGGAGTTCACCAACGCCGCGCCGTGTTCGAGGGGCAACACGATACGGTCGGCGACGCCGCCGTAGACGTCCCTAGCTTCGGCGAGCAGCTCCGCCGGCGGAACCTCGATCGCGAAGGCGACGAGCATCTCGTCGCTCACCAGCTCGGTCATCTCCTCCCAACGCTGCTCGGTCGAGAGTTCGTGTAGCTCCCGGCCGACCTCGGCCCAGCCGTGGTGGGCGAGCACGTCGTGGTAGGTACGCGTCGATCCGTAAAAGGCGAGCCGTCGGCGGGCTTCCTCCCGACTCGCCTCGCGCTCTTGTTCGTCCTCGCCGGTGACAACGAAGGGACTCGCCGATAACTCGATGTCCGCGCGCGAACGATCGGCCCGTGTCGCGCCCTCCTCGATCAGCGGCGCGATCACCTCCGTGGCGTACTCCGGCGTGTTAAAGGCGTGCATACACAGTCCATCACAGAGTTCGCCGGCGAGCCGGATGTTGTACTCGTTGACCCCTGCGATATGGATCTCGGGGTCGGGGTAGTCGATCGGGCCGGGATCGAACGTCTCGGTCATCAGCGAAAAGGAGTAAAAGTCGCCGTCGTAGTCGAGACGGTCCCGGCGACCGGCGAAGACGTCCCAGATGTGGCGCAACGATTCGACGACCTCGCGCAGTCGGGGACCAGGCGAGTCGAAGTCAACGCTGAAGCGCCGCTCGTTGTGACCCTTCACCTGGGTACCCATCCCGAGGCTAAATCGGCCCTCGGAGTAGCGCTGGAGGTCCCAGGCGTCATAGGCGAGCACCATCGGGCTCCGGGTAAAGGCGAGCGTGATCCGCGTGCCCATGTCGATGTCATGGGTGTGTTCGGCTACCAATGGATGGGGCAGGAGACCGTCGCGATCGGTCTCGGAGGTCCAGGCGGCGTCGAATCCCAGCGCCTCCGCGCGGGTAACCGCCTCGGGGGCCTCGGCCGAGAGGCCCGGGATCATGGTGTCGATCCGTAGGTCGCTCATACGTTAGGGTCTCGTGCCGACCGGTCAAGTAGGTACGGTATAGCACACCCCGTCGATGCCGAATCGTACGCGCGGTCGGCAACCGAGCGATTCGGGACTCGTCGTCACACGTCCGACGGTCGACGGTGGCACAGAGTTGGACCGGCGCTTCGTGGGGAGGCGTAGTATTATGAACGCTTCGCGTCGAGGGACGTCATGGCATTCGAGCCGCCGGACCTGAGCGGGCGGACTGCGTTTATCACCGGGACGACGAGGGGCATCGGCAAGCGAATCGCACTGTCGCTGGCCGACGCGGGCTGTAACGTCGTCTCGACGGGCAAGACGATCGACGACAGCGATAGCGACCTCGAAGGAACCATCCACGAGACGGCCGCGGCCTGTGAGGATCGGGGCGTCGATTCGCTCGCCGTCCAGCTCGACCTCCGGGACGAGGGGGCGATCGAGGCCGCCGCGGCCGAAGCGATCGATACCTTCGGAGAGGTCGACATCGTCCTCAACAACGCGAGCGCCATCCAACTGGCGAACGTCGAGGACCTCCCCGCGGACCGTTTCGACCTGCTAACGGGGGTCAACGTCCGGGGGACCTACCTCACCTCACGAGCCTTCGTCCCTCACCTGCGGGAGATCGGCGGTGGGCACATCCTCACCAATGCGCCGCCGGTCACGACCGATCGCTCGCCCGGACAGGCCGCCTACGCCTGGTCGAAACTGGGGATGACGTTTACAACGCTCTCGCTGGCGGGCGAACTCGAGTCCGACAACGTGGCCGCGAACGCCTTCTGGCCCGTCACCGCGATCGAGACGCGGGCGACGCGCTATTTCGGCCTGGGCACCGAGGAGGACTGGCGTACCCCCGACGTCGTCGCCGACGCAGTCCTCGAACTGCTCGATCGCGATCCGGCCGAGTTCACCGGCAACGCGGTCTACGACGAGGACGTCCTGCGCGAGGCGGGCGTCACCGACTTCTCGGCGTACAATCTCACCGAGGGCGACCCCGAACCCACTTCCGCGGGAATGTTCGACGCCGAGTACGAACGACCGGAGTGACGTTGCGAGCAACTGTCGAGGTGGTCCAGCGACGGTTTCGCTTCGGAAGCTAACGTAAAGTCGGATCGGCGAAGCCGGTGGGACCGACGGCGTGACCGAAGCCGGTAACGGACGGCCACTGTAAGGAGTCGCCCGGGGAACCGGAGCCCAGTGAGGCGGAAACACCGGATCGGTTCCTCGTGGAGGCGCATTGCGAGATCGAGTCGCTCCTCGGTCGTCGTCCGATTCGAGACGTTCATCGGCGAGGGGCTGTGGGTCTCGGCACGCAACACGCCGTTCGTGAGGATCGTCTCGAAGGTCTCACAACTCTCCCCGTTTTACTCCTCTCCGTTGGTCTCACGATCGGGCTCGATCGTGATCCATCGACCGCGTTCGGAGAGGCGATAGAAGCGTTTGCTCGCTGGGTGTCGACGGGAAACGGGAAGCCCAGCCGTGAGTCCGAGCGTGGGTCAGCCGCCGTCCGCTGCGGTCGCGTCGTGACTTTCGACGAGTTCGAACTTTCGTACTTTGCCGCTCGCGGTGCGGGGCAGTTCCTCGACGAAGCGCACCTCGCGAGGGTGTTTGTACTCGGCGATCGAATCGAGACAAAAGTCCCTGAGACCTTCGCTCGTGACCTCGGTGCCCGGCTCGACACCCGGTCGGGGGACGATATATGCCACTGGGATCTCGTTGCGCCGCTCGTCCGCGATACCGACGACGGCGCTTTCGGCGACCGCCTCGCGTTCGTCGAGCAGGGCTTCGACCTCGGAGGGATAGACGTTGTACCCGGCGGTGACGATCACGTGTTTCTTGCGATCGACGATCTCGTAGTAGCTGTCACTATCCCGGCGGGCGACATCACCGGTCCGGAAATAGTCACTGTCGGTGAAGGTCGCCTCGGTGGCCTCGGACATGTCGTGATAGCCGCTCATGACCTGTGGGCCGCGGACGAGCAGTTCGCCCTCCTCACCGATCGGCACTTCCTCACCCTCCCCGTCGATGATCCGGCAGTCGACCATCCGCAGGGGCTGGCCGATCGTCCCGTGCTGGGGCCGAAGGTCGAGCCCTGCTGGGTGTGGGTCGCCCCGTTCGTCTCGGTGAGGCCATACCCCTCGTTCATCTCGACGTTCGCGACGTCCTCGAACTCCCGCTGGACGGCGACGGACATCTTCGCGCCGCCCTCGCCGGCCATCTCCAGGCTGGTGAGGTCGAAG
>PXQY01000020.1:0-25164 GCA_003021745.1 Halobacteriales archaeon QH_7_69_31 | reverse complement strand
CGTCTTCACGTCCTCGTCGGCGACCCGGTCGTCCCGACCCGCCAGGTAGGAGAGCAACTGGACCCGGAAGTTCCGGTGGGTGAGCTGGACGCCTTTCGGACGGCCGGTCGTCCCCGAGGTGTAGGGCAACAGCGCGGCGTCGTCGTCTCCTCGTTCGACCGTCACTGGATCACCAGCCACCTCTCCGAACGGTATCGAGCCTTCCCTATCGTTTCTATCGCCCTCGGCAGTCGGGTCGTCCGGGCCATCGGCGTTACCGCCGACGGTCACGACGGGCGGGTCGCGATCGAGTTCCCCGAGCGTTTCCTCGACGACCGGCTTCAGAGCGGCGTGGGTCAGGACGATCGAGGCGTCGGTATCGTCGAGCTGGTAGGAGAGTTCGCGGGTCTTGTACTGAGGGTTGACCGGTGAGACGACCACGCCGGCACCCAGAAGCGCGGTCCCGAGGGCGGCGAGGTCCCGTCTCATCGTCCCGCCTCCCGGATGCGGTCGAGTGCCTCCCGGGCGCGCCGCTCCCGCTCCGGGGTGGCCTCGACCCCGCCGTACCGGACGGCCCGGAACGTCCGGGTGAGGTCGGCCACCGCCGGCTCGGGCAGGCCGGCGTCGACCGCACGGTCGGCGACGGTCGATGGGCTCTCGTCTGGCGCGTCGAGCCGCGACGTGAACGCCGCCCAGGCCCGGTAGACCTCGTTCTCGTCGGCCGGGGCGTCCGGTGGCGGTGGCGGGCCCGTCGGTCCGGCCGGCCCGCCGTCCGAGCCGCCGTCGCCGGCACCCTCATCGGCGAACACCGCCGAGCCCCGGTCCGCGAGCGACCTCCCGGCCGCCACGACTCCGGCCCGGAGCGTGGCGAGGAGTGCGCGCGGGTCACTGTCTCGAAGGTCAGTGTGGATCCTGTGTATGAGGCGGGTGAGTCGTCGGCGCGGGGCACTGTCTCGGAGGCCAGTGTGGATCCTGTGTATGAGGCGGGTGAGTCGTCGGCGCTGGTCACTGTCTCGGAGTGCAGTGCGGATCCTGCGTGTGATGTGGGTGAGTCGTCGGCGCGGGGCACGGTTCCGGAGTGCAGTGCGGATCCTGTGTGTGGTGCGGGTGAGGCGTCGGCGCGGGGCACGGTTCCGGAGTGCAGTGAGGAGTGCGCGCGGGTCCGCGGTCCGGAAACCGGTGTGACGTGCGCGCCGGAGGCGGTGCCACAGGTCGCCGAGGCGTGTCCGCAGGTCGCGGCGGGCCCCAGCGTCGAGTCCGCGGCGACGGGCGACCACGGCGGCGACGGCGAGCCCCGCAAGCGTCACCGCCCAGACGACCGTGAGGCTGGCGAGTCCCGTGCCCCCAGTGACGGGCCCGCGCCGGACGCTGATGTCGGCGGTCGGCCCAACTGGCACCGGAACCGTCGCCTCGCCGTCCGCGTCCGTCTCGCCGACCGCTCGGCCGTCGAGTCGCACTGTCGCACCGGGGAGGGACTCGCCGGCGACGGTCGCCCGGACGCCCACGCGGCCGCCCGGAACCGCTGGCCCGTCGACGGCGACCGAGGCGTTCGTCCGGACGTCGACGGTCCGCTCGGCGGCCACGTCGCCGCGCTCGACCGCGTACGTGACCGACTCGGCGTACGGGACGGTGACGTCGGCGCGGCCGCCGCCGTCGGTCCGCCCGACGCGACCGCCGTCGGTGGTGACGGTCGCGTTCCGGATCGGGACGCCCCGGTAGGTCGCCCGGAGCTGCCGACCGGGGCCGGGGGCCCGGGGCTCGACGGCGATGGTGCCCCTCCCGGTCTCGACCTGGACCGGGGCCTCGTCGCGGAACTCTCCCCGCCTGACGGCGACGGTCCACGGAGGCTCGTAGGGGGCCGGGATGGTCGCGACGCCCTCTGCGTCGGTGGTCGCGGTCTCGACGCCGTTCGTCACCGTCGCCCCGGGAACCGGCGTCCCGTCCGACAGCGTTGCGGTCACGCGGACGCCTTCGCCGGCGACGGTGGCGTCCCCGGCGGTGACGTCGAGCTCGCCGCCGACGGTGACCGTCGTCTCCCCGCTCGCGTCGCCGCGCTCGACGGTGATGACCGCCGGCCGCTCGTACGGTGCGGACAGCGTGGCGGTGCCGTCGGCGTCGGTCGTCGCCGAGTGCTCGCCGGCGGTGACCGTCGCGTTCGGAACCGGCCGGCCCTCGATGGTGGCCCGGACGGTGACCGTTTCGCCCGGCCGCTCGGCGCCGCTCCCGGCCGAGGCCGGGGTCGCGGTCACATCGATGGTGGTGTTCACGCCGAAGGTCCGTTCGGGCCCCTGGGTCGCGATCCGGGTGACCCTGTGCGGGCGCCACTCGAGGCCGGCACGACTGTCGCCGTCTTCGCCGGTCGCGTCGGTCCCGGCCGGCGCGAGCGTGCCGTGCTCGACGGTGGCGCGGAACAGCACCTCCCTGGAAAATCCGGCCGGTTCGCCGACGACGGCGGTGCGCGGGGCGGCGTACCGGAGGTCCTGGATGCTCGTCGAGAGGCTCCCGTTGCCGGTGTTCGAGCCGACGACCGGCGGGGGCTCGCCCTCGCCCTCGTAGACGTGGACACCGATCGTCAGCGAGGAGCGGTAGGGGACCGTGGCCCGGACGCGGCCCTCGGCGTCGGTCTCGCCGACCGGCCGACCGTTGAACCTGACCTGGGCGCCCTCGATCGGCGTGCCGTCCTCGGGGTCCCGGACCGTCACGGTCACGTTGGTACCGGGAGTGAGCCGTCCCCGGATTCCGATATCGGCGTCGAGTTGCCGCCATCCGCCCGACGCTGCGTCCTGTCTCGTGGCCGTCGCGCGCACGTCGCGGAGGGCGGCCGTCGACGACCCGTCGGCCGTGTCCTCGACCGACGCGACACCCCGCTGGGCGCGCCGCGGGTCGGGCGGCGTCGGGTCGAAGGGGACCCAGCCGACGTCGGGGAAGTACACCTCGACCCAGGTGTGGGCGTGCTGCCCGCGGATGACGTACTCGTCGTCGCCGGCCCGCTCGTCGGGGGTGTAGCCGGTGACGTAGCGCGCCGGCACGTCCCGGGCGCGCAAGATTGCCACCATCGCCGTCGCGAAGTACTGGCCGAATCCGGCATCCATCTCGGTGACGAACGTCGCGGCGACGTGGTCGTCCGGCCGGTCGACCGACAGCGAGTAGTTCTTCTCGGTCCGGAGCCAGCGGTTGACGGCCACGGCCGTCCCGTAGGGCGTCTCGACGCCGGCGGTGACGTCGTTCGCCACCTCACCGAGTGCCGCGGGCGTGTCGGCCGGCAGTCGTCGGTACCGGTCGAGGCCGTCGGGGTAGTCGGTTCCGGCCCGCCTGAGGGTCGCCGGCGAGGCGGACGGGCGGCGGCTCGTGACGGTGAACGTCTCGCCCACGCGGTAGCGGGCGACCGGCTCGATGGACCCGTCGACGGCGGCGGCCGGCGGCCCGTCGTAGGCGGTCGGGCGCCAGGGCGCCGGCGCGGTCCGGACCGGCGCTCGCACCTCGTAGCTGACCCGGAGGCGGTCGCCGGGCTCGGCCGGGGGTCCGAGGCTCGCTATGGACTCGGCGTCGGCGGTCCGCTCCCACCCGGTCCCCGTGTAGCGGTCGTAGCTCATGGCCCGGAAGTACGAGCCCTGCACGGGCCCGTACTCGCCCGCCCCCTCGGCGCCGACGATGGAGTCGGAGACCGGCGGCTCGGTGGTGCCGAGCTGCGGGGCCGCGAGGGCGAGGCCGACGATGCACAGACAGACGCCGACCAGCAGCGCGGGGCGCACTGGGTGCCGTCGGGAGCGGGACGCCTTTAGAGCTTTCGCGGTGACCGGCAGGCGGTACTCACTCGCGGGCGGCCTCGAGCCCGGAGGCCGCCACCCGGATGGCGTCGTCGGCGGCGTCGACCATCCCCGTGAAGCTGACGAACCCGTGGATCATGGCGTCGTAGGCAGCGTGATCGACCTCGACGCCGTCGGCCGCGAGCGCCTCGGCGTAGACCTCGCCCTCGTCGCGAAGCGGGTCGAAGCCCGCCGTGACGACGGTCGCCGGCGGGAGTCCGGAGAGGTCCTCGCACAACAATGGCGCGAGGTACTCGTTTCGGTGGTGGACGGGCGACTGGACGTACTGGGCGTCGAACCACAGCATGGTGTCCCGCTCCAGGAAGTAGCCTTCGGCGTTCGCCTCGCGGCTCGGGTACTCCTCGAACGGCGAGCCACAGACCGGATAGAACAGCACCTGGTGGGCGATGTCGACCCCGGTCTCGTCGGTCGTCGCATCCCGGTCGCGGTCGCGGTTCAACAGCGAGACGGCCGCCGAGAGGGCGGCGCCCGCGCTGTCCCCGCCGACCGCGACGGTACCGTTCCCATCCACCGCGTTCGGGTCGGCGGCGACCGACCGGACGGCCGCGTCCGCGTCCTCCAGCGGGGCCGGGAACGGGTGCTCCGGCGCCAGCCGGTAGTCGACCGACACGACGGTCCAGCCGCTCTCCTGGGCCAGCCGCTGACAGACGTTGTCGTGGGTGTCCAGGCTCCCGACGACGAACCCGCCGCCATGGAAGTACACCAGCACGGGCCGGTCGCCCTCGCCGGGCCGGTAGACCCGGGCGTCCAACTCGCCGTCGGCGCCGCCGACGGTGGTGTCGTACTCGTCGTGGACCTCGTGGAGTTGGGTGAACGTCGCGGTGGCGTCGAACAGCTCGCGCGCGTCCGCGACGCCCACGTCTTCCAGGTTCGGCGTGTCCTCCAGCAGCTCGAGGATAGGTTGCAGTTGCGGGTGGGGCTTCTCGGCCATGAGCCCCCGTCGCGGTACAACCCCTTGAGGCTATCCAACGCCACCAGGCGGCCGACCGGCCCCTACCCTACACCCGGTCGCCGAACAGCCCGCCCTCGACCGTCAGCCCCTCGTCGTCACCGCCACCGCCGCCCGGGCCGTCACCCTGGTCGTCGTAGTGGCCCCGCCGGGCGCGGAGCCACCACTCGCCGGCGCCGACGGCGGCCAGGCCCACCGCGACCGTGGGCCAGACGGCCACGAGGAGCGCGAGGACGAGGTCACTGCCCTCGGCGACGGCCGGCTGGACGAACGCGAGGTCCACCGCGAGGAAGGCCAGAAGGCCCACGGCCGGCGCGACCAGTCCGTACCGGCGGTTGAGCGCCACCGGAAGGCCGACGAGCACCAGGGCGGCTCCGAGGACGTACCACAGCGTCAGCGCCAGGTCCAGCGCCGGCGGCAGGCGCGACGGCACCCCGGTGTCGATGCGCCACAGCGGGATGACGGCCCGGACAGCGAACACGCCGCTGTACAGGAGCGCCGCCGCGACGCCCACCGAAACCGCCCGCCAGGTCGCCGGTGACGGCGGGGCGGCCAGCCGGTCGCGTCTGGCCCTGCCGAGGGCTTCGAGGAGGGCCAGCACGACCACCAGCGGCCCGACGACGAGGACGCCGACCAGCACCTCTCCCGTGTGCAGCCCTCGGACCGCGGGCACGGCGACGACGGCCCCGGCGGTGAACCCGACGACGGCGGCGAGCGGGAGCACGACCCGGTGGGTCAGCGCCAGGTACGCGGCGCCCGCCGCCAGCGCGAACGGGACCGACAGCAGCGCGGCGAGGAGGACGAGCGCGACGCCGGGGAGGCCGGGGGCCGTCGAGTCCGGGATGATCCCGGTCACGACGCCGAACCCGATCCCGATGGCGGCACCGACGGTCCCGGCGACAGCGCTCGACGGGGGAGCCACCCCCGTCGAGCACGACCCGTATCTCGGCGCCGCCACAGTCCTCGCAGTTGGGTTTCGTCTCGGCGCCGCAGTCGGGACACACGAGCAACTCCTCGCCATCGGGGAACGCCAGTCGCTGCTCGTCGGCGTCGCACGCCGAACAGCCCACCGGCACACGCACATCCTCACTGTCAGGCGGCGCCCCGAGCGCGAGCACGACCGCCTCGTCGTCGGCGGCGTTGTGACAGGACTGGAACTCCCCCGGCGGGACCCGGACGGCCTCCTCGTCGGCAACGTGAACTCGCCCGTCCAGCGTCTCGAAGGTGACTGCGCCCTCCTGGACCACGAACACCTCCTCCTGGTCCGCGTGGGCGTGGAGGCCGGCGATGCGCTCGCCCGGCGCGACCCGGTAGTGATTGATCGCGACGTGATCGGCGGCCAGTGCGTCCCCGAGTCGGCGCCCTTCGACGCCCCCGCGGGTCTCGCCGTCGGTGGATTCGAGGCCGATCCGCTCCACACCCGCCCTCCGTGCTCCGCCGGGAAAAGTCCGGGCGCCAGCGGAACAGGAACCCACGGTCTTTTGCCGACCCCCATCGACACCGGTGTCATGGAGGCGCTCACGCTCGGCCCCGAGGGGACATACTCCCACCGCGCGACGACCGCCGTCGCCGAGGACATCGACTTCGTCGAGTCGGTGACCGGCATCGTCGAGGGCGTCGCCGGCGGCGAGTACGAGCGCGGCGTCGTCCCCATCGAGAACAGCATCGAGGGCTCGGTCACCGAGTCGCTGGACGCGCTGGCCGACCGGAACGTCGCCGTCGTCCGGGAGATCGTCACCCCGATCCAGCACGCGCTGCTCGCCCGGACCGGCGAATTCGAGGTCGTCCTCAGCCACCCCCAGGCGCTGGCGCAGTGCCGCGACTATCTGGGCAGGGAGTATCCGAGCGCCGGCACGGAGGCCGTCGCCTCGACGGCCCGCGGCGTCGAGCGCGCACGCGAGGACGATACAGTCGCGGCCGTCGGCCACCCGGCCACGGCCGGCGATGACCTCCAGGTCCTGGCCAGCGACATCCAGGACAGTAGCTCCAACGCCACCCGGTTCGTCGTCCTCGCCCCCGAGACCGAGCGGTCCGACGCCGGCGGCAAGACGAGCGTCGTCGTCTACCCCAACACCAACTACCCCGGCCTGCTGCTCGAGATGCTCGAGCCGTTCGCCGACCGCGATGTCAACCTCACCCGCGTCGAGTCGCGGCCCAGCGGCGAACGGCTCGGCGACTACGTCTTCCACATCGACTTCGCGGCCGGCCTCTACGAGGATCGCGCCGACGCGGCCGTCGAGGAACTCCGCGACATCGCCACGAACGGCTGGGTCCGGGTCCTCGGCTCCTACGACACCGAACACGTGCTGTAAACGCACTATTGCACACTCGAGCGGCTCTGCCGCCACGTCCATTCGGTTGCGGGCGGAGCCCGCACCCGCTCCTTTCGGTGGTTCACGCCGCTCCTGGCCTCGCGCGTTACCAAACGCTCCCTCCGGTCGCCCCATTCGCCAGACGCTGTATAATCCTGCGTGACGAAGCATCCGCGCGAGCGTAGCGAGCGCGGTTCACCGGCCGCGACCGTAGGGAGCGGCCGGCTGCGGCTTTTTCCCCAAGTTTTTGCGAGCGAGCGGCTCTCCGCAGCGCGACCCGTAGGGTCGCGCGAGGAAGCCCGAGCGAGTAAAAAGTGGGTGTTACTCGGGCTTGAGGCCCTCGCTCTGGACGCGCATGACGGCCTCGCCGTCCGGGAGGTTCGGGGCGTCGACGAGCTTGACGATGCGTTTGTCCTGCTTGGACTTCCGGAGGTACATCCGGAACGTGGACTTGTGGCCGAGGATGTTGCCGCCGATGGGTTTCGTGGGGTCGCCGAAAAAGGCGTCGGGGTTCGACTGGACCTGGTTGGTGACGACGACGGCCGCGTTGTAGAGGTTCCCGATCCGGTCGATGTCGTGGAGGTGCTTGTTCAGCTTCTGCTGGCGGTCGGCGAGTTCGCCCCGGCCGACGTACTCCGCGCGGAAGTGGGCGGTCAGCGAGTCGACACAGAGCAACCGGACCGGGTAGTCGTCGTCCTCGTACTCGGCGGCGATCTCCTGGGCCTTCTCCGCCAGGAGGATCTGGTGGTCGGAGTTGAACGCCTTCGCGACGTGGATCCTGTCGAGGAACGTCTGGACGAGTTCGTCCAGCGCCTCCTCGTCGTCGGCGTCGCCGTCGATCTCCCGCTCGGCCATCGTCGCCTCGATGACGTCGTCCGGGAGGCCCTTGACCATCTCGTCGATGCGCTCGGGCCGGAACGTGTCCTCGCTGTCGACGAACACACAGCGGCCGTGGAGCCCGCCCTGCTCGTCGGGGAGCTGGACGTTCACCGCGAGCTGGTGGGTGACCTGGGACTTGCCAGCGCCGAACTCGCCGTACACCTCGGTGATGGACTGGGTCTCGACGCCGCCGGCGAGCATCTCGTCGAGTTCCGGGACGAGGACCTCGAGTTTCCCGATCTGCTCGCGACGCTCGAGGACGTCCGTCCCGGTCTCGAAGCCGCCGACGTCGGCGGCGTCGCGGGCGGAATCGATGATGTCGTGCGCGCTCGACTCGCCGACGTCGGCGGTGTTCGACAGCTCGCCGGGGCTGGCGACGGCGATGCTCTGGTAGGTGTCGTAGCCGTTCTCCCGGAGCTTCTCGGCGGTGGCCGGGCCGACGCCCGACAGGTCCTCGAGGTCTGCCGTTGCTGCCATGCACGGGACTGTGCCCGCCCGCTATATAAAGGCACGTTAACAGCCTGGTGAAAGTATAACCGCTGGAGGGAGCGCCCGTGCGAGTGGCCGGACGGGGAAGGTTTACCCCGGAAGGGAGACCGGCCCTCTCCTGCAGGCGGCTACGGGCCGTCTGTGGGCGGTGCCGTCCGGGGGCGAGCGTTGAAATACCAGGGCGGGACAACCCGCTGGCGTGACCTGAGCACCGTCGGCGGCCCGCCGGGGCGGGAGTGCGGACCACGGGTCGTCGCGCGGGAGCGTCCGCCTGCTCGCTACACGTCCACACCGCGCTCTTCGAGGAGCGCCTCGAACGCCGCCTCGTCGATGGTCGGGACGTCGTTCGCGGCGGCGTCGTCCCGCTTCGTCCGTCCGGGGTCGTCGCCGACGACGAGGTAGTCGGTGTTGCCGGAGACGCTGGAGGTCGCCGACCCGCCGTTGGCCTCGACGAGTTCCCGGGCCGCCTCCCGGGTCCGGTCGTCGAGCGCGCCGGTGAAGACGAACGTCAGACCCTCGAGGGCGTCGCCGGCCGTCTCCGCCGGCCGGGGGTCGACGCCCCGCTCGCGGAGGGCGTCGATCGCGGCCCGGTTGCGGTCGCTGTCGAGGAACTCACGGATCTCCTCGGCCACCGTCCGGCCGATCCCCTCGACCGCCTGGAGTTCTTCGACGGATGCCTCCATGACGGCGTCGAGCGTCCCGAAGTGTCGCGCCAGGTCGGCCGCGGTCGTGGGGCCGACCTCCGGGACGCCGAGCGCCGACAGGAAGTCCGACAGCGGCGGCTCCTTCGACGCCTCCAGCTCCGCCAGGAGGTTCTCGGCGCTCGTCTCGCCCCATCCCTCGAGCGCCGCGAGGTCCTCGACGGTCAGGTCGTAGAGGTCCGGCAGCGCCTCGAGGAGGCCGGCGTCGAACAGCTGGTCGACGGCCTTCTCGCCGAGGCCCTCGACGTCGAGGCCCGTCCTGGAGGCGTAGTGTCGGACGGCGCGCCGGAGCTGTGCGGGACAGGCGACGCCGCCGGTGCAGAAGGCCATCGGACCGTCCCGCTCGATCGGGCTGTCACACACCGGGCAGTGGTTCGGGAACCCGAAGTGGTCGTCGGCGTCGGCGTCGACGACCGCCTCGATGTAGGGGATCACGTCGCCGGCGCGCGTGAGCCGCACGCGATCGCCGACGTCGACCCCGAGTTCCTCGATCTGCTCGGGGTTGTGCAGCGTCGCCCGCGAGACCTCGACGCCCGAGACCTCGATCGGGTCCAGAAGCGCCACCGGCGTGAGCCGGCCTGTGCGGCCGACCTGGACCACGACGTCCCGGACGGTCGTCTCCTCGCTGCGCGCGGGGAACTTGTAGGCGAACGCCCACCGCGGCGCCCGCGACGTCGACCCCAGCGTCTCGCAGGCGGCCTTCCGGTCGAGCTTGATCACGGTCCCGTCGAGTTCGTAGTCGAGGTCGTCCCGCTGGTCGAGCATCTCCTCCCGGAAGGCGATCGCGCCGTCGACGTCCTCGACCAGCCGGGTGGCGTCGTCGACGTGGAAGCCCCAGTCGGCGACCGTCCGGTGTTCCTCGATCCGGGTCTCGAACCCGTATCCACCGTCCACGAGCACGTCGAACACGAAGCAGTCGAGCGGGCGCTCGGCGGTGACGGCGGGGTCGAGCTGGCGGAGCGTGCCGGCGGCCGCGTTCCGGGGGTTGGCAAACGCTTCGTCGCCGCGCTCTAGGCGCTCGCGGTTGTACGCCTGGAAGGCCGCCTTCGGCATGAAGACCTCCCCGCGGACGGCCAGAAACGACGGGGGGTCGCCGTCGAGTTCCAGCGGCACCGATCGGATCGTCCGGACGTTTTCGGTCACGTCGTCGCCCTCCTCGCCGTCGCCCCGGGTCGCGGCCCGCTCGAGTGCGCCGTCCTCGTAGACGAGTTCGACGGAGAGGCCGTCGAACTTCGGTTCACAGAGGTACTCGACGGGGCCGTCGTCGCCGGCGTCCGCGAGGCGGTCGCGCACGCGGCGGTCGAACTCCCGGACCTCGCGCTCCTCGACGGCGGAGTCGATCGACAGCATCTCGGTGACGTGCTCGACGGTCTCGAGTTCGTCCAGCGGTTCCCCGCCGACGCGCCGGGTCGGGCTGGTGGCGGAGTCCAGATCGAAGGCGTCTTCCAGGGCCGCCAGCCGGTCGAACAGCCGGTCGTAGGTCCGATCCGAGATGACGGGGTCGGCATCCTGGTAGTAGCGGTGGTCGTGGTACCGGATGGCCTCCCGGAGGTGGCCGACCTGTGCGTCGACGGTCTCCTCGTCGAGTTCCTCGACGGGGTCGAACTCCAGCGGGGGATCCCGGACGTAGGGGTTGTCCTCCGGCTCGTCCATCGTGGCCCACCTCGCGGCGGTGGGACTAAAATCGGACGACTGGACGCCTGCCGCCGGCTACAGTCCGGCGACGTCCTCGATGGCGTCGGTCAGTGCGCGAACGCTCTCGACGTCGTGTTCGCCCATGTGCCCGATGCGAAACGACGCCTCGCCGATGTCGCCGTAACCGCTTGCGAATACCATGTCGTACTCCTCGGCGACGGTCTCGACGGTGTCGCCGACCTCGATGCCGCGGGTGTTCTCCACGCAGGTCACAGTCTGCGATTCGTAGCCCTCCTCGGCGTAGAGGCCGAAGTGCTCGCGGGCCCACTCGCGGGTGAACTCGGCCATCTCCCGGTGCCGGGCGTCGCGGGCCCGGTGGCCCTCCGCGAGCATGTGTTTCATCTGCGTCCGGTAGGCGCACATGTTGGGGATGGCGGGCGTCGAGTGGGTCTGGCCCTTCCGGTCGTAGTAGTCCAGACACCGCTGGAAGCCGCCGTACCAGGACGCCGAATCCCTCTCGCGTTCGCGCTCGTAGGCGGCGTCGCTGACCGCACAGACGGCGAGGCCGGGGGGCATCGCGAACGCCTTCTGGGTGGAGGTGAAGATGGCGTCGACGTTGTGGGCCTCGAGGTCGAGGTAGTCGCCGCCGAGACAGGAGATGGCGTCGACGACGAAGGAGGTGTCCGGGTAGTCGCCGAGCAAATCGCCGATCGCCTCGACGGGGTTGCGGACGCCGGTGGAGGTCTCGTTCATCACGACGCCGACGGCGTCGTAGCCCTCCTCGCTGGCCTCGAGTGCGGCCCGGACGTCGTCGGGTTTGACGGCCTCGCCCCACTCGTACTGGATGCGGTCGACGTCCCTGCCGAGCCGCTCGGCGACGGTGGCCTGGCGTTCGCTGAACGCGCCAGCGGTCGGAACGAGCATCCGGTCGTCGACGAGGTTCAGCGTCGTCGCCTCCCAGAACTGGGTGCCGGACGCGGTGAGGACGATGACGTCGTGCCCGGTGTCGAGAAATTTCCTGGTGTCCTCGACGATGGTCGTATAGAGGTCGGTCATCCGGTCCGTCCGGTGGCCGAACATCGGCTCGCACATCGCCTCGATGACGACCTCGCGGACCTCCGTGGGGCCGGGGAGGTACAGCGTCTTGTCGGCAGCGTCGTCCGTGTACTCGCGTGTCTCGGTCACCGAATCACCCGCTGGCGGTGCCCTCGCCGCGCGGGGGCAAGGGCGTTGTGATACGTGTCAGGACCGCCGACCGAACGTCGCGGTCGGATCGGGGACGACGTTCGGGAGCAGGGGGAGCGCGACGAGGACGATGCCGGCCTCCAGCCCGCCGGCGACCAGGAACGCCGCGAGGAACCCAAACCGGGCGGCGACGCCGCCGCCGACGAGGATGCCGCCGAGGAAGCCAAGGCTCCCGAAGATGTTGAACCCGCCCATCGCGGCGCCCCGCCCGCCGGGAGCGGCCACGTCGGTGACGAGCGCCATCGTCGCCGGCGCGACGAGCGCGCCGAGGACGCCGACGGCGGCCATGCCGACGGCGACGAGCGGGACGGTCGGGGCGAGCCCCACCCCGACGATGCCGAGTCCGTAGCCGACGGAGCCGCCGACGATCGGCACGACCCGGCCGACGCGATCGGAGAGCGCGCCGAGTGGGTACTGCAGCAGCGCGAAGGGCGCGAAGAAGCACGCGAGCACGAGTCCGGTCGCCGCGGGGTCCAGCTCGAAGGTCCGGTGGAGGTAGAACGTGCCGACGAGCCCGAAGAACCCGGCGGTGAAGCGGTCGGCGAACCCGAAGGCGTACGGGACGAGAAGGTCCGGCGTGCGGGCCAGCCCGGCGAGGACCGCCCGGAGGCCGCCGTCGCGGGACGGCGCGCGGTCGGGGAGGGTCGCGGTGAGGGCGGCGACGCCGACGAGCAACGCGGCGGCGGCGAAAAGCGGCACCAGCGGCCCGGCCGCGTACAGTTGGCCGCCCACCGGGGCACCGAGGGCGGCGCCGGCGCCGATGGCGATGCCGGCGGCACCCATGTTGCGGCCGTGACCGCCCTCGAGGTCCATCAGCATCGTGATGGCCAGGGAGAAGGCGCCGATGGTGAACGCACCCTCCACGAACCGGAGCGCCAGCGCGAGTCCGAAGCCGCCCGTTCCGGTGCGGACGGCGGCGACCAGGGCGAGGTAGGCGGCCGCCCCGCCGAGGGCGCCGGCGACGATGAACGGCGTGCGGCGGCCCGCCCGGTCGGAGGCCGCGCCCCAGACGGCGGCGAACAGCACGAACGCGAGTAACTGGACCGCGAGGAACGCCGTGCCGGCATCGATGGTGGGGTCGGCGCCGAGCGCCTCGACGAGTCGGGGGACGCCGGGATAGATTAAAAGCTGCGTGAAGAGCACGACGAAGACGACCGTCGCCAGGCCGAGACGCTCCCTCCGACTCACGACGGATCCTGTGGTCGGGACGCTCTTAGGCGGTCGGGTCCGGCGACCGCACGGTCGAGTGCCGGCTACGCCATCGCTTGTCGGACGTCGCCGGGCCACGGCGTTTTATACCGCCGCGGGGCGACCGCCGCACGTATGCCGAACGCCATCATCGTGGGGGCATCCTCGGGCATCGGGCGGGCGCTGGCGCGGGAACTCGCCGGGGCGTACGACCTGGGGCTTGCCGCCCGGCGGACCGACCGCCTGCAGGCGGTCGGGGAGGACGTCGGCGGCGCCCACGTCGCCCGCATCGACGTGACCGAGCCGGACGCCCGCCAGCGGTTCGACGACCTCGTCGAGTCGATGGGCGGCGTCGACCTGGTCGTGGTGTCGTCCGGGATCGGCCGTCCCAACCCCGACCTGGCGTGGACCGACGAACGCGACACCATCGACGTGAACGTCCGGGGCTTTTCCGCCATCGCCACCGCTGCAGTCCAGCGGTTCGAGGCCTCCGGCGGCGGCCACCTCGTCGGCATCTCCTCGGTCGCGGCCGAGATCGGCGATCCCGACATGCCGGCCTACGGCGCCTCGAAGGCCTACGTCTCCCGATACCTCGAGGGGCTCCGGTACCGGAGCGACGACGCCGTCGTCGTGACCGACGTCCGGCCGGGCTACGTCGACACGCCGATGGCGCCGGAGGCCGACCGGTTCTGGGAATGCTCGCCGGAGACCGCCGCCCGGGGCATCGCCCGCGCCATCGCGAAGGAGAAGGACGTCGCCTACGTCACGCGCCGGTGGTGGCTGGTCTCGAAACTCCTCGCCGTCCTCCCCGACCGGTTCCGCGCCGACGTGGCGTAGCGTGGCGACGTCGACACGGCCGACTCGGTCGCCGGGCCGGCACCGATTAGCTACATCGTATGATACTACGCCGGCCGCCAGCCCGATCGAAAACTCCCCGGTACCGACCAGGACACTGAAACAGGTGAGTCCAGATGCCCCCACTGACAGCCGCCTGATTTGAACGGTGTCCCCGGAGTTTTCGCCGTTCGTTCGTCCGGCGGCCCTCCCTGCGGTCGGGCCGCCCGCTCGCTGCGCGCTTCGCTCACGTCGTTCGCTGCAGTACTTGTTCCGCTGGACTCGCGCCGCTCGCCCAGCAACGTTCGCCTCGCGTCGCTCGGCTCACCGTCGCCGGCCTTCCCCGAGCGGGTTGCCGGCTGCGCCGGCAACCAATGGACGTCGCGGCGACGCCGCGACGCAGCCGGCCCCTTGCGGAGTCCCGCCCGGTATGGTTCTCCAGGGGGGCCGACTGAGGCCCTGAGCCCGGTGAGTAGAGCAGTCTGATGAATGGCATCCTAATCTGAACACTGCCCCGGAGTTAGCCGCGAATGTTATGGTTCAGTAACCCGAAGCGCCGGTACGAATGGCGTTCATCCACCTCCAGGGGACGGGGATCCGCCGGTCGGTACCATGACGGTGGGATCCGGCGGACGCGTCTCCCTCGGCGTGCCGGGGGCCGACGAGGTGCTCCACGGTGGCCTCCTGCCGGCGCGGTCGTACATGCTGCGAGGGGCGGCCGGGACCGGCAAGACGATCGTCGGCCTCCACTACCTGACGGCGGGGGTGGCCGCCGGCGACGACTGCCTGTTCGTCGCCTTCGAGGAGCCGGCCGCCGACCTCCGGGCCAACGCCGCCGCGCTCGACTTCGACCTCGACGACGTCGATATCCTGGATCTGAGCCCCGACGCCAGCGAGTTTCTCGAGGACGACCAGTACAGCGTCTTCGCCCCCGACGCTGTCGAGGGGGCGTCGGTGACCGACCGCATCGTCGACGCCGTCGAGACGCTGGACCCCGACCGGCTGTTCCTCGACCCGTTGACGAAAATGCAGTATCTCTCACCGGACGACTACCAGTTCCGCCAGGAGGTCGCGGGCCTGATGAGCTATCTCGAGAACCGGGGCACGACCGTCCTGTTCTCGACCCAGCCGACCGAGAGCCGGCCGGACGAGGACCTCCAGTACCTCTGTGACGGCGCCATCACGTTGGAGCGGACCGACACTGGCCGGTCGCTGTCGGTCGTGAAGTTCCGCGGGTCGGACTTCCAGCCCGGCAGCCACGCACTCCGGATCACCGGGTCCGGCCTCGAGGTCTACCCGCGGCTCGTCCCCGGCGACTTCGAGCGGGAGGTCACGGGCGAACGGGTCGGGTCGGGGGTCGACGGGTTGGACGCGCTGCTCGAGGGGGGCATCGAGCGCGGCTCCGTGACGGTCCTCAGCGGCCCCAGCGGGGTCGGCAAGAGCACCACCGCCTCGCACTTTCTCACCGAGTCGGCGGCGCGGGGCGAGCGCGCGGCCGCCTTCCTGTTCGAGGAGACCGAAGCGTCGCTCCGCTACCGGTCGCGGTCGATCGGGCTGCCGATCGACGAGATGATCGATCGCGGCGACCTCTCCGTCGAGTACGTCGAGCCGCTGGCGCTGTCGACCGACGAGTTCGCCCACCGCGTGCGCCGGGCCGTCGATGCGGACGACGTCGAGATGGTCCTGATCGACGGTGCCGCGGGCTACCGGCTCTCGCTGCGCGGCGACGACGATGCCCTGGTCCCGGAACTCCACGCGCTGGTCCGGTATCTCCGGAACATGGGCGTGACGGTCATCCTCACCGAGGAGACGAAAAGCGTCACCGGCGAGTTCCGGCCGACGAGCGAGAACATCAGCTACCTGGCCGACAACCTCGTGTTCATCCGGTATCTCGAGGCGCGCGGGGAGATGCGGAAGGCCATCGGGGTCCTCAAGAAGCGGCTGGGGGACTTCGAGCCGACCCTGCGGGAGCTCCGCATCACCCAGTCGGGGCTGGAAGTCGGCGAGCCGCTCGAACACCTCCGGGGCATCCTGACCGGGACGCCGGAGTGGGTCGACGACTGAGATCCGAAGCGATGAGTTCCCGACAGCCACCCGGATCGGCGCTGTTCGGGGCCGGCGACGAGCGAGTGTTCCTCGCCGTGGCGAGCGACCGGGACCGCGACCTGCTGGCCGAACGGCTCGGCGACCGGTACGAGATCGTCCACGGCGATCCGGGCGGCATCGACGACGTCGACCTCTGTATCGTGGACGCAGCGACCTACCCCCGGGCAGAGGACGCCCTCGACCGGCTGAAGCGGGAGACGACGGCGTACCTGCCCGTACTGTTGCTCGTCGCCGACCGCGAGGCGGACGGGGACGTCGAGTGGCTCGCCGAGACGGTCGGCGGCACCGTCGACGACGTCCTCGTGATCCCCACACCGCCGGCCGAACTCCAGGACCGCGTGGAGGCGATGGTGCAGGCCCGCCGGCAGTCCCGGCGATCGGCGCTGTACCGGCGGGCGATGGACGAGGCGACTCTCGGCATCAGCATCACGGACCCGGACCGGCCGAACAACCCGATCGTGTACGTCAACGACCGCTTCTGTCAGCTCACTGGCTACGACCGCGAGGCGGCACTCGGGCGGAACTGCCGGTTCCTCCAGGGCCCGGACACCGACCCGGCGACGACCGACCGCATCCGGGCCGCCATCGACGCCGAGGAGCCGGTCACCGTCGAGATCCTGAACTACCGGGCCGACGGCGAGCCCTTCTGGAACCTCCTGGCGATCGCGCCGGTACGGGACAGCAGGGGCGAGGTGACCCACTACCTGGGCTCACAGCGGGACGTCACCGACCGCGTCGAACGGGAGCGCGAACTCGAACACTACGAGGCGATCGTCGAGACGACGAGCGACCCGGTCTACGTGCTCGACCGCCAGGGCCACTTCGTCCGGGTCAACGATGCGATGGTCGAGCAGAGCGGCTTCGACCGCGAGGAACTCCTCGGGAGCCACGCCTCGATGGTCGGCACCGACGAGACCGTCGCCGAGATGGAGCGGTACATCGAGAAGTTGCGGAACGGCCCCCGGGAACGGGCCAGTTTCGAGACGTCGATGGTCCTCAAGGACGGCGTCCGGCGGGAGTTCGCGACCAGCCTCGCCGTCCTCGAAGACGCCGACGCGTTCCTCGGCACCGTCATCGTCGCCCACGACATCACCGACCTCCGCCGGAGCCAGCGGCGGCTCTCGGTGCTCGACCGCGTGCTCCGGCACAACCTCCGCAACCGGTTGAACGTCGTCCTCGGCTACGCCCGGGAGCTGGAGGGCCACGCGGACGAGGAGGTCGCCGAACTCGGCGGCGCCATCACCGACAGCGCCAGGAACCTGCTCGAGTTGAGCGAGGAGGCCCGGGCGTTCGCCCCCGTCATCGCCGGCGAGGCAGAGCCGACCGACATGGACGCCGTCGACCTCGTCACCGCCGCCGTCGAGGAGGCTCGCGAGGCGTTCCCCGCCGCCGACATCTCCATCGAGACCCCGGACGCCGCACCGATCCGCGGCCACGATACGTTCCGCCTCGCCGTCGGGGAGATCCTGGAGAACGCCATCGAGCATCACCACCGCGACTCCCCGACGGTCGGGGTCGACGTCCGGACGGCGGGCGACCGCGTCGAGATCAGCGTCGCCGACGACGGCCCGGGGATCGGGGCGCTCGAGCGGCGGGCGCTTGCGGCCGGCGCCGAAACGCCCCTCGAGCACACCCAGGGCCTCGGGCTCTGGCTGGTCAACTGGACCGTCGGGAGCGTCGGCGGCGACCTGGCGATCGCCGACGCCGAGCCACAGGGGACCGTGGTGACGATCTCGGTGCCACGGTCGAATGATTGAGGCGCCCGCCGTCCAACCGGGGAAGGGGACGACGCCGGCCCCAAGAGCCGCAGACAACTGGCTTAAACGGCCGTGTGTGGGCTGCAGAACACCTATCCGTGCGTCCTGAGAGGGAATTGAACCGAGTGGAGACGGTCCGGGCGTGCGGCGCTTCGCGCCGTTCCGGGCTGCGACTCCCCGGGTTCAAATCCCTCCGTGCCGTTCAGCCGTCGCTCACGTTCGTTCGCGACAGCTTCACGGGCCGAGAGGGATTTGAACCGGAGGAAGACATTCCGGGCGTGCGGCGCTTCGCGCCGTTCCGGGCTGTGACTTCCAGGGTTCAAATCCCTGGGCCGCCTCGTGACTCACGCTTTCCCACACAGCGTCTCGCGATGCTCGACGCTGTGCGGTGTGTTGTTCGTCACGGAGGCGGGCCGAGAGGGATTTGAACCCCCGACCATCTGGTTAAAAGCCAGATGCTCTGCCGGACTGAGCTATCGGCCCTCCTCCCCGGATAACCGGGGTCAGCGGTAAATCCTTTCGATTGGGGGGATTGATCATGCTTTCAAGCTTAAGTGGTCAGCAACACGGTAGCGACCCACTACCAGATTGAATGTTTTCACGTTGGTCTGAGTGGCGTGAAAGTGCGGGATGATTTGCCGTGAAATCGCTTCGTCAACGGGGCACAGCATTAGACTGGTCTGTTCACTGCTCGCCGTGGATGCGATTATATCTGCTCGTGACGTATATTCGAAATGCTCGTCCGGAATCTCTCCCACTCGATACAAACGAATCCCGCAAAAATGACGACTAATCCAGTGACAGTGGTGATCGTGACCTGTTCACCCAAAAGAAGGCTCCCTGCAACGGCGGTGGATACTGGGTGTGCGTAGTACGCGAGGTTGGTTCTGGTCGCCCCGATCTCGCTCAACAGTTCGAAATGCACTCTATAGAGCACGGCAGTGGCCAGCACCCCTACTGCGAGTAGCGCAACCAGCGCCTGGACTGTCCACTCGACCTGAGCGACGGTTTCACCGCGCAGTAGACTCACGCTGTGGACGAACCCCGCTGCAACGACCAATCCCCATGTCGTGAGTGTGAGACTCGGAAGGTCGGGATCAACACGTCGCGTGATGACGTTCCCTACTCCAAAGGATGTCGCGCTCAAGAAAACCAGTACCACGCCTCGATTCGTCGCAGTCAGCAGGTTCGATACGTCGGGATTCGGAACGATGCCGGCCCCGATGAATCCGAGAACGACTCCGACACCACCGAGCCTGTCGAGTCGTTCGACTGGTAACAGGAAAAACGCGAACGCTGCGGTGATTAGTGGTGCGAGACTGTAGATGACGGATCCGGTAGCACTCGTGATGTACTGTTGGCCCATGAAGACCAGCGCGATGTTTCCTCCCAGCGTGAGAACACCAGTCACGAGAACTCCAACAACGTCCTTACGAGTCTTGGGATACCAGTACCCACCTCTGACCACTAATAGGGAGAGCAGCAGTACAGCTCCGACGTCGATTCGGAAGGCGGCAAACAGGACCGGCGGAAAGTAGGGCAGTCCCGCCACGGCGCCCACGAATGGACCCGCTCCGAGGATGCCATACGCCACGAACAGCGATGCGTTTCTGTGTTTCGCGGATGCTATACTCCGTATCATCCGTCGAGAGGGGACGACTCCCAGAGCTTGTTGAGGGACTGACTCCAACCCATGTGCAGTCCGGTGTTCGCAGTCGGGCGACGAGTAATCGCGTTCGTAATGTTACAAAGAAGGTTTTCCCCAGCTGCCGTGTAACAACATAGTCACCGTGAACGTCGAAGCTATCAATCAGGGTCCCTGTATTACCCGGTCCTCCTCGGGACAGCTCGTCGCGAGGAACACGATTAAGATTGCTCACCGCTGAGAGTCCGAGAATGCGCGAATACGTCTTCCTGCTCGAATACGATCGTGGTATCCACCCGGTACGGGATGTGTTCATCGACCATCCCGAAGTCGTCGTGACTGCACTCGACATCTCGCTCGCTCGTGACCGGGGCTGGCGCGTCGAACGGATGACCGGCCCCGAACACGCGCTCGACGCGGTCGAGGCCGTCTACTTCGACGAGCAGTGCAACGATTGCACCTATCCCACTCACACCTGCGATGCGGCCGCCGAATACCAGGTGCTCGAGCGCGAACCGACGGCGCGAACGATCTACCGGCACGTGATGGAGATGAGCTACTGCCATGCAGTCAGCTACCTGGCGCTCAAAACTCTCGGTGACGGCCTCGAGTGGCGTGTCCTCGTCCCGACCGAGCGGAACGTCGACGCCTTTCATCGAGCGCTCCGAGAGGACCTTCCCGAAGGCGTTTCACTGGAGCTTCGTCGAGCCGGCACTCCCGAAGGCTGGCTCCACGCTAACTCGCCACAGCACGGAAGCGAGCTCCCATACGAACAGCGCGAAGCCATCGAGACCGCGCGGCGGATGGGCTACTACGAGCATCCGCGCGACGCATCGCTCGAAACCATCGCCGCGGAACTCGACCTCCCGGTGACGACGCTTCGCTACCGCCTCCGCCGAGCCGAAGCGTGGGCGACCGCGATTGCTCTCGAAGGGTATGGATTTGACTCGTCCGTCGGGTCTGAACTCGAACGAACTGAGGAGCCGATCACACGTGGCGTTCCTGTAGAAGAGGATTGACTGTCATCCATCGTCTCCGGACGACGATCGGCATCCAAAGCGTTACTGGGTGAATGATAAAGCCCCATAAAATAGAACTTTGCCGTACAGGAGATGTGAAATATAATAAGGATACCTAATAAATCATATATTATTAATACAAAGGAGCAACGTAATGATAGACAAATGCTGCGCCGGATAATACGATGATCACAAGTAATGCTTGTCGTTCTTTATCATTCACCTCTCTCGACGGAGTTCCTTTTGATTCAGCAATCGCTGTTCCGAGGATGTGGGCAGTCGTGCCGATAAAGAACGCAGCCAGTAGATACCTGAATGGTTTGAAAAAGCCGCGTTGGACCAACCCGAAGCGATAGCTGAGATACCCGAGGGCAGGCGCCATAGAGATGAGCCAACTCAGTAGCACACTACCGTTTCGATAGGCCTGGATAGTAGCAATCACGAACGCTATCGCTGTAATCACCATACCGACAAATTCAGCGATAAACCCTCCCGTGATACGATAGGCCAGGATCGAGGCCAGGAGGATGCCGATAAAAATACCGGTCCATATAGCCCCTCCCCTTCGATTCGACCCAATAATAGCTTCTGTGGTGATCGCCATATCATATGTCCCTGAAAAGTTCATATGCGTCTTGTTAGTAATAAATCTCAGGGCCGTATTTGTACGCTTGAAATCATCGGTTTGTGGGCTTACCAGCCAATTCGACGTTTTCTGAATGCACATTTCAAGGCGATCTCACGGAACTGTCCGAACCAGGTTCGTACTCGCTGCGTCGCGCCAATTGTTGTCGAAGGCGAAGAAAATCGCCTTTGAACGCCTGGGGGAATTTATGAGCGTGGAGCATCCGCGCGAGCGAAGCGAGCGCGGTTCACCGGCCGCGACCGCAGGGAGCGGCCGGGGCGGTCGTTTTTCCCCAAGTTTTTGCGAGCGAGTGGCTCTCCGCAGCGCGCCGGAGGCGCGCGAGGAAGCCCGAGCGAGTAAAAAGTGGGTGTTCCTAGAGAAAGTCCTGGAGGGCCTCGTCGATGACCTCGTCCGGGTCGACGTCCTCCAGGGCGGCGTGGCGGCGCAACTCGCGGTAGGTGGCCGGCGGGAGCGACACCGACAGCGCCCCGAGGTCGATCCCCTCCGCGGCGAGCGCCGCCTCGACGCTCTCGCCGTCGTTCACCGCCGAGGCGAGGGCGCGGACCTCTCGAACGGTGAGATCGTGGTCCAGTGCTGCCCACGCCAGGAGGAACCGGGACGCCCCGGCGACGCGGGCGACGTGTTTTGCGGCGGTCGGCGCGATCTCGCCGAGGGCGACGTGGTGCCGGATCGACCGCGGGAGGTCGTGGACCCGCGCCCACTTCCGGATGAACGACACCGAGACGTCGCCGTCGGTGCGCTCGGCGGCGGCCTTGTAGGAGCCGGTGCCGCGGACGAGCGCCGCACACGCGGCCGCCCCACGGAGCATGTAGACGTTGTCGTCTGCGCCGACCGTGTTGTCCGCGAACCGGGCGACGGTGTCGGCCGCCGCCACGACGCTCTCGGTGTTGGTCGGATCGAACTGGACGGCGCGATCCCCCGCGACGCGGGGGTCACGACGGATGACCGGCTGGCCGACGGGCGACTCCCGGTCGGTGGGTGGCTCGCCGCCCTCCTCCTCGCTCATCGGCCCGGAATATGGCGAGCGCGGGGAAAAGCGTCCCGCCGCTGGGCGTCGATGCGACGACGGATTACTCGGCCCACGGACGATGCGGTCGGGGCCACGCGTATATATCGGAGGCCGGTGAATCCGCCAGCATGGACGATCGGGTCCGCGAGCACGCCGACGTACTGGTCGACTGGAGCGCCCGGATCGAGCCCGGCGACGAGGTCGTCGTCTGCGTCGCCGAGGGCGCCCACGAGCTGGGCGTCGCGGTCGCCGAGAAGCTGGGCGAGGTCGGCGCCAACGTCGTCACGACCTACGACTCCGCGGAGGTCTCGCGGGCCTACCAGCGGGCCCACGACGGCGACTTCGAGGCCGACCCGGACCACGCCCTGGCGCTGTACGAGGCGGCCGACGCCGTGCTCCGGCTCGGCGGGGGCCGGAACACGACCGCGCTGGCTGACGTGCCGAGCGGGACCCGGCGGGCTCACGCCCGCGCCCGCACCGGAATCCGGGAGGCCCGGATGGCGACCGACTGGGTGTCGACGGTCCACCCGACGCGCAGCCTCGCCCAGCAGGCCGGTATGGCCTACGAGGCCTACCGGGAGTTCGTCTACAATGCGGTCCTGCGGGACTGGGAGGCGCTGGCGGGGAAGATGGCCCACATGAAGGAGATACTCGACGAGGGCTCGGAGGTGCGACTCGTCAAAGAGCGTGACGACCAGCCGGACACCGACCTGACGATGTCCATCGGGGACCGGACGGCGGTCAACTCCGCAGCGTCGGTCGCCTACGATTCGCACAACCTGCCCTCGGGAGAGGTGTTCACGGCGCCCTACGACACGGCGGGCGAGGTGTTCTTCGACGTCCCGATGACCATCGACTCCCGGCGGGTCAGGGACGTCCGGATGGTCTTCGAGGACGGCGAGGTCGTGGATTTCGAGGCCGAACGGGGCGCCGACGAGATCGAGAGCGTGCTGGCGACCGACGACGGCGCCCGCCGCCTGGGCGAACTCGGCGTCGGGATGAACCGCGGCATCGACCGCGTCACCGACAACGTCCTCTTCGACGAGAAGATGGGCGACACCGTCCACCTCGCACTGGGCCGGGCGTACGACTCGACCATCCCGTACGGCGAGACTGGCAACCAGTCGGCGGTCCACGTCGACCTGATCACCGACGTTTCCGAGGCCGCACGGCTGGAGGTCGACGGCGAGGTGGTGCAGCGGGACGGGGCGTTTCGGTTCGAGGAGGGGTTCGAGGGGTAGTTTTCATGTCTGTAGTCGCCGTTCCCGTTCAGCATCCCTGCTTTCAGGGCGGGGTGATGGGTCACCCTCCAGAACCAGACCTGTACAGCAGTGAGACTAAGTATGTGTAGAATCTACACATGGGTATGGCCGGAGAGAAAACCCGCGTCGATTTCAACGCCCCGACGTCGCTCGTCGAGCGGGCCGACAGTGTCGTCGAAATCCTCGATATCTCTCGTACCCGCCTCCTCTTCGATGCGCTCGAAGGCGAACTCGAAACCCTCACAAACGACGAGGAGTTCCGCCGGCGGCTGAGCGACGCCTACTACGATGGCCGCGTCGAGTACGACACCGTCGAGGCGATCCTCGGCCGTGAGGAAGCGATGCGGATGAAACTCCTCCGGGCGTCGATCGACCGGACCCCTGCTATCCCGCAGCTCGAAGCCGACCTCCCACGTAACGATGCGTTCTACGACGGCGAGATATCCGAATGGACGGGGTCGAACTCGTCTGAATCCGACGATGAGTCCCACGCCTGACGATGGGAGCGAACGTCGTTACCGATACCAATGTCCTGTTGAACCTCGCCACCCCAGTCGTCGACGGCCGTTCGCAGGCTCCCTCCGGTGCGGACCCCTTCAAGACACTACTCACCGCGTGCGATGTCCATGTTCATACGAGCGTTCTCGCGGAACTCACCGACGCCACTGGGAGTGAGGATCTGCTGTCAGCAGCTGCCGACCTCGTACTTCAGGCAGCGCACCATCTGACGAAACACGATGTCGACGCTCAACTCACCGAGCCGCTTAACTACGGGCTCGATCGTGGGGAATCCGAATGCATCTGGCTGGCGAACGAATTACCGGCGGACCTCTTCATCACGGACGAATTCAATACGATCAACTACCTGTTCGTCACTCTCGCACTCGACGACCGAAATATTCTGTTTACGACACCGCATATCCTCTGTAGCCTCGTAACACACGAGCTTCTCCCCGTGGAATACGTCGACGCGGCGCTCACCTACTATGTCGAGACCAAAGGTTGGGATGCACAGTATGTGGCCCAGTGGCGGACCCACTACCTGAGAGAGTGACAGACGTCAGCTAGTGCTATTTGTCAGTCTGTGGTAACCACCATCTGCGCCAGATTGTCTGACGTGGGACGATGAGAGTTCGAGAGACAGGGCAGGGCAACGAAACGCTCCGCGTCGGTAGCCCTCTCTCGAGAATGACTAAGTACGTGGCAGCCTAATCCCTTTGAACTGAGACACCCCAGATGTCCGAAACCGATCGCCAGCCAAGTGAGTAAATCCGCCAGCCGGACCCGCCGCTTCCTGAGGATAGCGGGCTGACGCTCGAGGAGTACCTCGCGATGCAGCAGGCGACCGGCCACCCGACACGGTTTCGGATCCTGCGCACGCTCGTCGTCAACGATGAACTGAGTGCCGCCGATCTCAAGGCCGCGGTCGATGTCGAATCTCACAATTTCCACTACCATCTCGGCGAACTGGTCGATGTCGGGCCCGTCGACAAGCGCCAGCGACGGACCGCTGACAGCCAAGGCTTCTATACGTACTATCGGACGACTGCGATGGGGCGCGGCATCCTCGATCAGGGCGTCGAGGAGCTGATGCGCCGTGAACGAGAGTTCAGCGACGCCTATTCATAACAGAGGGCCCCCTCTTCGATGACCTCGACGAACGCGTCTTCCGGGAGTACGCC
>PXQY01000019.1 GCA_003021745.1 Halobacteriales archaeon QH_7_69_31 | reverse complement strand
GGCCTCATAAAGGCCGCCGGTAACGGTAACGAACGGAAACGACCACCCACATTTATAAATCTTAAATACGTGTTTTAAGTCGACTCATGCAGGATCCGAAGGAGACAATCAACATCGAGAACGTCGTGGCCTCGACGGGCATCGGCCAGGAACTCGACCTCCAGAGCGTCGCCATGGACCTCGAAGGGGCGGACTACGACCCCGAACAGTTCCCCGGTCTCGTCTACCGGACCCAGGAACCGAAGTCGGCGGCACTCATCTTCCGCTCCGGCAAGATCGTCTGTACCGGCGCCAAGTCAACCGACGACGTTCACGAGTCGCTCCGCATCGTCTTCGAGAAGCTCCGCGACCTGGAGATCCAGGTCGACGACGACCCCGAGATCGTCGTCCAGAACATCGTCACGTCGGCGGACCTCGGCCGGAACCTGAACCTGAACGCCATCGCCATCGGCCTCGGGCTGGAGAACATCGAGTACGAGCCCGAGCAGTTCCCGGGCCTCGTCTACCGGCTCGACGAGCCCGACGTCGTCGCGCTGTTGTTCGGCTCCGGCAAGCTCGTCATCACCGGCGGCAAGGAGCCCGACGACGCCAAGGAGGCCGTCGACAAGATCGTCTCCCGGCTCGAGGAACTCGGGCTCTTGGACGGCTGACCGCGGGGGTTCGCGGACGGCCACCGATAGTTTACTCACGTCCCGGGCCCGAATCCGGTGTATGGCACCGCTGCAGGCCGGCGTCGTCGGGGGTGGCCCGCTCGCCCTTCTGGTCACGTTCCTCGTCGCGACGGCCGTCTCCGCCGTCACGCTGCACCTCGCGGCGCTGTGGGTGCTCGGCGACGAGCCGCACCAGCGGGCGGTGAAGGCGGCGCCGGCCCCCGTCGTGCTGGCGATGCTGTTCAGCCAGTACAGCTCGGCCGTAATATTGGCGGTGGCCTTCCTCGGTGCCGTCCTGGCGGTCCGGTACGTCTACGGGCTGACGACCCGCGGCGCGGTGTTCGTCTCGGTGTTCTACCTCGCCATCACGACCGTCTTCGCGTTCGCGTTCGCGAACGTCTTCCAGGTGTAGGAAGGGGACGCCAGCGTGGGCTCTCGATAGGCCGCAGGTCGGTCCGGAGATGGCAACGTGGATCGACCGGGAACCCGGGCGGAGACCGCGGTCCTCGTCCATCCGGACCGGTGGGTCGTCAGGGCACCAGCCGCTCTATCTCGGTCACCAGGACGTCGCTCGCGCCGGCGGCCTTGAGGTCGGGCACGACCTCGAAGATCTCCCCCTCGTCGACGACGACGTGGACGGCAACCTGGTCCGTGCCGGCGACGTCCATCACCGTGGGCCCGCCCATCCCGGGGATGACGGCCTCGACCTCATCGATGGCGTCCGCCGGGACGTTCATCATCAGGTACCGCTTGCCCTCCGCGTCGAGCACCGACCGGAAGGCCGTCCGCACCTGCTCGACCTTCGGGTCGTCCGCGACGTCCGGGTGGGCGAAGAGGTGGACCGACGAGTCCAGAACCTCGTCGACGACCGACAGCCGGTTCATCCGGAGCGTGGTGCCGGTGGAGGTGATGTCGACGATTGCGTCGGCGATGTCGACGTGCGGCGTCAGCTCCGTGGCGCCGGAGACCTCGACGACGTCGGGGGCGACGCCGACGTCGTCGAAGTACCGCTCCGTCACCCCCGGGAACTCGGTGGCGACGGTGCCGCCGGACAGCTCTTCCGGGGCGGTGATACCGCCGTCCTCGGGGGCGGCAAGCACCAGCCGGCACCGGCCGAACTCCAGGTCCAGCAGGTCGACCAACTCCACGTCGGCCTCCCGGGCCCGGTCGAGGCCGGTGATGCCGAGGGCGGCGGCGCCGTCGGCGACGTACGCCGGGATGTCGGCGGCGCGGGCGAACAACAGCGAGACCTCGGGGTCGACGGTGTCGGCGTGGAGCTTCCGGTCGGCGCCGTCCCGGACGTGCAGGCCGGCGCGCTCCAGCAGGGTCACCGCCGGTTCGTGGAGGCGGCCCTTGTTGGGCACGGCGATGTCCATACCCCGGCTTGCGGGGGACGGGTCTTTGCCCTGTCGGCCTGCGGACCGGGCGGTGTTCAGTTAATACCTGGAGTAATTTTCCGGTGAACGCAAGCCCCCGGCTTCTCGGGTCGGGCGGCTCACGGCTCGCGTGTCGTCGGTCGCTCCGCTCCCTCCTCCCGCTCGCCCATTCCGCGGCCTCCTTTCAGTCGGCCGCGCGGCTCGCGTCGCTCGCCGTTCACTTCGAGGCGCTCCCGCTGGTCGCGCCTCGCTACTGCTCGCTGCGCGCTTCGCTCACGTCGTTCGCTGCAGTGCTTGTCCCGCTGGACTCGCGCCGCTCGTCCAGCGACGTCTGCTCGCGGCCATCGGCCGCTCGCACGGCCCGCGGCGCTGCGCGCCGCGCTGTTCGCCTCGCTTCGCTCGGCTCACCGTCGCCGTCCTTCCCCGAGCGGGTTGCCGGCTGCGCCGGCACCCAATGGACGTCGCGGCGACGCCGCGACGCAGCCGGCCCCTTCCGGTGTCCCGCCCGGGATGGTTCTTCGAGGGGTCGATATAGGCCCTGAGCCCGGTGAGTCGATGTGTCTGATGAATGGCATTCTAATCTGAACAGTGCCGCGGATCGGGCGGGAGCCTCGCCGGCGTGTCGGCAGGTTGAACCGGCCGGTCGCCGTACGCTCCGGCATGGAGACGCTCGGCATCGTCGGCGGGCGCGTCCTCCGGCCCGACATGACCGTCGTCGAGGCCGACGTGCTCGCAGACCGGGAGCGCGGCCGCATCGAGGCCGTCGGCGAGCCGGCCGGCGGCGCCGACGAGACGCTCGACGCCGGGGGCTGTCTCGTGCTGCCGGGCCTGGTGAACGCCCACTGCCACGTATCGATGACGCTTCTGCGCGGCTACGCCGACGACACGCCACTGGACCCCTGGCTGCGGGAGGTCGTCTGGCCCGTCGAGTCGGTCATCGAATCCGACGACGTCCGCGCCGGCGCCCGCCTGGGGCTGTTGGAGATGATCCGGAACGGCGTCACCGCCGTCGGGGACATGTACTTCCACGTGCCGGCGGTAGCGGCCGCCGTCGAGGCGGCGGGCGTCCGTGCCCGCCTCGGACACGGCGTCGTCACCGCCGGGAAGGAGGAGTCGGCGGCCCGGGCCGACTTCGAGGAGAGCCTGGCGGTCGCACGCGACCTCGACGGGACGGCCGAGGGCCGCATCCGGACGGCGCTGATGCCGCACTCGCTGACGACGGTGGACGGCGACCTCCTCGAGGAGTACGTCGGCCGCGCACGGGACGCGGACCTCCCGGTGCACCTCCACGCCAACGAGACCGAAGCGGAGGTCGCGCCCATCGTCGAGGAGCACGGCGTCCGGCCCCTGGAGTACGCGGCCGAACGGGGCCTGCTGGAGGCCGGGGACTTCATCGCCCACGGCGTCCACCTGGACGACGCGGAGATCGACCTCCTGGCCGACCGCGACGTCGGCGTCGCCCACTGTCCCGCCGCGAACATGAAACTCGCGAGCGGGATCGCGCCGGTCCAGCGGTTGCTGGACGAAGGCGTCACGGTCGGCCTCGGGACGGACGGGCCCGCATCGAACAACGACCTCGACGTCCTCGACGACGTCCGCGACGCGGCGATGGTGGGGAAACTCGCCGCGGACGACGCCGGCGCCGTCCCGGCCGCGGCGGCGGTCCGGGCGGCGACGGCCGGCGGCGCGGCGCTCCTCGGCTTCGACGCGGGCCGGATCGAGGCCGGCGCCCTGGCCGACCTGGCGGTCCTCGACCTGGAGGCGCCCCACCTCACGCCCGACCACGACACCGTCAGCAACCTCGCGTACGCCGCCCGCGGCGCCGACGTCCGACACACCGTTGTCGACGGCACGGTGCTCATGCGCGACCGGGAGGTCCGGACGCTCGCCGCCGGCCCGGTCCGTCGGGAGGCCGAGCGCCACGCCCACGCGGCCACGACCCGGGCCGAGGACTGACGAGCTAACCGACGAGCGGACCGAGGTCTGGACAACTGGACGGACGGCGGCCCGCCCAAAGACGCCGGTACGGGCGACACCGACAACGGCACTGCCAACTGCCATGGCAACGGCAATGGCAACGAGAACGACAACGGCACTGGCAACGGGAACGACAACGGCAACGGCGGCGATCCACTCCCGGACGACGGCGGGAGAGCGACCGGGACCGCGTCCGGCAGACGTGGCTCCCGACAGCGGTAGCGTTTTCCCGGCGTCATCCCTCGTGGGGGACATGACCCATCCGTCGATCACGGAGCGGCTCGCAGAGCCGGAGCCGGCCCGCGAGTCGGGCCGCCGGAAGATCGCCTGGGCCCGCGAGCACATGCCGATCATGACCGCCGTCCGGGCGGAGTTCGCCGACGCGGAACCCCTCGAAGGCGAGGTCGTGGCGATGGCGATGCACGTCGAGGCCAAGACGGCCGTGCTGGCCGAGGTGCTGGCCGAGGCCGGCGCCGAGGTCGCCATCACCGGCTGTAACCCGCTGTCGACCCACGACGACGTCTCGGCGGCGCTGGACGCCGTCGACGGCATCACCTCCTACGCGGAGCACGACGTCGACGACGACGCCTACTACGCGGCCATCGAGGCGACCATCGACCACGGGCCGACGGTCACGGTCGACGACGGCGGCGACCTGGTGATGGCGATCCACGAGGACCACCCGGCGCTCCTCACCTCGATCCTCGGCGGCTGCGAGGAGACGACGACCGGCGTCCATCGGCTGCGGGCGATGGACGAGGACGGCGAACTCGAGTACCCGATGTTCGCGGTCAACGACACGCCGATGAAGCGGCTGTTCGACAACGTCCACGGGACCGGGGAGGCGACGCTGTCGAACATCGCGATGACGACGAACCTCTCGTGGGCCTCGAAAACCGTCGTCGTCGCGGGCTACGGCTACTGCGGCCGCGGCGTCGCGAAGAAGGCCGCGGGCCAGAACGCCCACGTCGTCGTCACCGAGGTCGAGCCCCGGCGGGCGCTCGAGGCCCACATGGAGGGCTACGAGGTGTGTCCGATGACCGAGGCCGCCGCGAAGGGCGACGTGTTCGTGACGACCACCGGGAACCGCGACGTCATCGTCGCCGAGCACTTCGAGCGGATGTCGGACGGCGCCGTGCTCGCGAACGCGGGCCACTTCAACGTCGAGATCGACCTCGACGGTCTCGCCGACCTCGCCGAGTCCCGCCGGGCGGTCCGGGACGGCGTCGAGGAGTTCCGGATGCCCGACGGACGCCGGATAAACGTCCTGGCGGACGGCCGCCTGGTGAATCTGGCGTCGCCGGTCGCGATGGGCCACCCCGTCGAGGTGATGGACCAGAGCTTCGGCGTCCAGGCGGTGACCGTCCGGGAACTCGTCGAGCACGCCGACGACTACGGACCGGGCGTCCACGAGGTCCCGGACCACCTCGACCGGGAGGTCGCCGAGACCAAGCTCGCCGCCGAGGGCGTCGAGATCGACGAGCTGACCCCCGAGCAGACCGACTACGTCGACAGCTGGCAGCACGGGACCTGACGCGGCCGGATGAATCCTCGCGAACCGTCTGAAACGGGCCGAATTCCGGGCAACCGTCGACCCGGTTGAAGGTCGTGCGGTCCGTCGACACGCCCACAGGGGTAACCCACCGATGTCGACCACCGATAACGAGCTGGACCGTCCGACGCTCGTCGGCGACCGACCGCAGCTGTGTGCTAGCCTTGCGACCGCCGGGGACGGGCGGCTCCAGTGTACCCTGCACCCGCCCGACCCGGACGACGACGCGGCGACGACCCGGTGGCTGACGGCCCTCCAGGGGGCCTTCGTCGACGCCGAGTCGATGCGGTAGGTCCGTCGACGGCTACGCCCCGTCGCTTGACCGCGGACGGAACGTTTTTGCCGACGAGTGCGGTGGACTCTCCCATGGCACCCGAACCCGCCAGGGAGGGCATCGCGTCCGACTGCACCGTCACCCGCGGGTTCGGCTTCTTCGCGGCGTAGACGGGGTGGAACCGGCCGCCGGTCCATTGCGGCCGCCGAACCCCCCGTCGTCGAGTCGGAACCGCTAACAGCCAGCCCCCTCGACATCCGCCAATGAAACTCCCGGAAACGCAGGTCGCGCTCCTGGAGGCCGCCAGCGCGACCGACGCGAAGACGGTCGCACAGCTCGCCGAGGAACTCGGCGCCGACCCGGCCGCCGTCACGCGGGCCACGTTCGAACTCGCGGACCGCGGTCTGCTCGCGGTCGACGAACACGTCGCCGAGTCCTACGCCCTCACCCAGGAGGGCGACCGCTATCTCGAGGACGGGCTCCCGGAGCGCCGCCTCTACGAGGCCGCCTGCGAGGCCGGCGCCGACGAGACGCCGGTCGAGATCGGTCGGGTGATCGGCGCTACCGGCCTCGACGGGGCGGCGGTCGACATAGCGCTGTCGAACTTCGCCCGGCGGGGCCTCGGCGAGATCGACGGCGGCGAGGTCATCGCCGACACCGACGCGGCGGCCGAGACGGACCCCGAGGCCGAGGCGCTCGCCGCCGTCGCCGACGGCTCGGGGGGCGACCAGGACCCCGGGGTCCTCGACCGGCTCGAGTCCCGGGGCCTCCTGGAGCGGAGCGAGACGACGGTCCGCTCGGTAACGTTGTCCGATGAGGGCGTGACCGCGCTGATGGAGGGCGTCGAGACGGCCGAGACGGTCGGAGCGGTGACGCCAGACATGCTTTCGTCCGGCGAATGGCGGGACGTCGGGTTCGCCGAGTACAACGTCGAGGCCGACGCCGAGACCATCGCCGGCGGGACGGAACACATCCTCCGGCAGACCGCCAACCGCGTCAAGGACGTCCTCGTCGGGATGGGCTTTCGGGAGATGGCGGGGCCGCACGCCGACGCGGAGTTCTGGATCAACGACTGCCTGTTCATGCCCCAGGACCACCCGGCCCGGACCCACTGGGACCAGTTCGCGCTGGACGTGCCGCCGATGGCGTCCGTCCCCGAGGACCTGCTCGAACGGGTCGAGGAAGTCCACCGCAACGGGGTGGGCGAGGACGGGGACGGCTACCACTCGCCGTGGAGCCCCGAGGTGGCAACGCAGGTCGACCTGCGGGGCCACACCACCTCGCTGTCGATGCGGTACCTCTCGGGTGAGGCCGCCGACGAGCTGGAGCCGCCCCAGCGGTACTTCAGCGTCGAGAAGGTGTACCGCAACGACACGCTCGACCCGACGCACCTGC
>PXQY01000018.1 GCA_003021745.1 Halobacteriales archaeon QH_7_69_31 | reverse complement strand
GGAGGTGTTCGACAGGGTCCCGGACGGCTGGACCGTCGACCCCGAGTTCGGCGACGTCGAGAGCTTCGACGCGGACGAGGGCATCGTCACCTTCGACGGTACGGTCACCGCCGACCAGGTCGGCGACGACGGCGAGGTGACGTTCGAGTACTTCGTCGAGGCGCCGGAGGTCGCCGAATCCTCGGGGTCCTACCGGTTCGGACCCGCGTTCGCCGAGGTCGTCGAGCCGGCCGTCCCTGCCGAGGACGCCGACGGCGAACTCGACGGCGACGGCGCGGACGACTTCGGTGGCACCGACACCAACGCCGTCGCCGGCGTCAGCACCTCCTCCTGACGCCTGCGGGTGTACAACTTTTAACAGTCCACGCCCGTAGCGAGGGGTATGATATCGCTCGACGAGGCAGTCACCGCCCGCCTGGAGTCCCACGGCGAGCGGTTCGAGGTGCTCGTTGATCCGGATGCGGCCCTCGCGATCAAACGCGGGGAGTTCGACGGGGACCTCGAGGACGTCATCGCCGCCGAGGACGTCTTCGAGGACGCCGCCGCCGGCGACCGGCCGCCCGAGACCGCCCTCGAGGAGGTGTTCGACACCACCGATCCACTGGCGGTCATCCCGGCGGTCATCGAGCGCGGCGAGATCCAGATCACGGCCGACCAGCGGCGGGAGATGCAGGAACGGAAGCACAAGGAACTCGTGAACAGGATCACCCGGAACGCGGTGAACCCACAGATGGACGACGCGCCGCACCCGCCGGAGCGGATCGAGCGCGCCCTGGAGGAAGCCGGGTTCCAGGTGGATCCGATGGACCCCGTCGAGAACCAGGTCGACGACGCGCTGGACGCGCTCCGGCCGGTGATCCCGATCCGGTTCGACGAGGTGGTCATCGCCGTGCAGGTGCCGGCCGAGTACGCCGGCAGCGCCCAGGCACAGATCCGGCAGTTCGGCGACCTCGAGGAGGAAGAGTGGCAGTCCGACGGCTCCTGGGTCGGCGTCCTGGAGTTCCCCGCTGGCCTGCAGAACGACTTCTACGACCTCGTGAACGAACAGACGAGCGGCGAAGCCGAGACGCGCGTGGTGAAAGACGAAGACGAGATCGGGACGCGGTGAGCTACGGGCGACCGGCCCGAACGACAAACGGCTGGCCGGCACGGATCCGTTCCGGCCCGGGCCCGATTTTTAAATATCAAAGGCGCCTACGTCCGTGCAAGTGACAGGGACCAACGGACGGGCTTTCGTCGCCAAGCGCGTCGACGACGGCTACCCGGACACAGAGGAGATCCGCGACCTCGCGGCGTCGGCCGGGTACACGGTCGCCGGCGAGGTGACCCAGGCGCGGACGGAGGACCCGGCGCTCTGTCTCGGCGAGGGGAAGGTCGCCGAACTGGCCGCGGTCGTCGCCGAGGTCGACGCAACGGCGGTGGTCTTCGACAACCGGCTCGGCCCCTACCAGACGTTCAACCTCGGCACCGAGCTGCCGGACGGCGTCGAGGTGATCGACCGGTTCCGGCTCATCCTCGACATCTTCGGCCAGCGCGCCCGGACCAAGAAGGCCCAGCTCCAGGTCGAACTGGCGGAGCTCCGCTACGAACTCCCGCGCGCGGAGGCGAAGGCGTCTCTGGCCAAGCGGGACGAGCGGCCGGGCTTCATGGGGCTCGGCGAGTACGAGGAGTCCCGCGAGGAGGACATCACGGCGCAGATCAGCCGGATCACCGACGAACTCGAGCGGATCGAGCAGACCGAACAGCACCGCCGCGAACAGCGCAGGGAGTCCGGGTTCGACCTCGTCGCGCTCGCGGGCTGACGAGAACGACGACCTCCACCCCGACCTGGATGCGACCGCCGAGTCCGAAGACCGCCTGTTCACGACGCTCGGCACGACGACCCGCCGGGCCGACATCGACCCACGGGACGTGCTTTTGACCGACACGGTCGGGTTCATCTCGGAGCTGCCCCACTGGCTCGTCGAGTCGTTCAAGTCCACGCTGTCGGAGGTCTACCGCGCCGACCTCGTGCTTCTCGTCGTCGACGTCTCCGACCCCATCGAGGAGATCAGAGAGAAGCTCGTGACGTGCCACGACACCCTGTACGAACGGAACGAGGCGCCGATCGTCACGGTCCTGAACAAGATCGACGCCGTCGACGACGCGGAACTGGCCCGCAAGCGCGAGGCGCTGTCGGCACTCGCCCCCGACCCCGTCGCCATCAGCGCGACCGAGGGGGCCGGCGTCGATGCCCTCCGGTCCCGGATCGACCGCGAACTTCCGGACTGGCGCCGCGAGCGCCTGGTGGTCCCGATGACCGACGACACGATGAGCTTCGTGTCGTGGGTCCACGACCACGCCGCCGTCGAGGCCGTGGACTACGGCGAGGAGGTCACCATCGACTTCGAGGCCCGGCCCGCCGTCGTCGAACAGGCGCGGGCGCGGGCGAGCGACCTCGCCGCCGCGCCGGCGGAGTAGCCGGGGCCGCCGCTTCTGGTCGGCCGCGCGGCTCGCGGCTTCGCCGTTCGCTCGTCCGGCGTCACTACCTCCGGTCGGCCGCGCGGCTCGCGTGTCGTCGGTCGCTCCGCTCGCAGCTCGCGGGTCGCGGCTCGCGTGTCGTCGCTCCCTGCGGTCGGTCCTCCCGCTCGCCCATTCCGAGGCCTCACTTCGTTCGACCTCGCGGCTCGCCGGTCGCTTCGCTCCCGCTGGTCACTCCTCCCGCTCACCCATCCTGCGGCGCTCGCTCCGCTCGCGCCGCCCACGTCGCGCCACCCGGCTCGCGGCTTCGCCGCTCGCTCCTTCCGAGGCGCTCTCTTCGGTCGCGCCTCGCGGCTCGCGTGTCGTCCCTCCCTCCGGTCGGTCCTCCCGCTCGCTCATACCGAGGCCTCCCTCCGGTCGGCCTCGCGGCTCCCCCGCGACCAGCACGACGAGCAGCCCGAGCGCGACCAGTTCGACGACCTTCGAGGGCAGCGCGTAGTGGCCGGCCGCCAGCCGGTCGAGGATCGACGCCTCCATCGACGCGTGATGGTCCTCGCCCCCGTCGTCGTGTGCGGTGCCGTCGGGCGTGGCGTCGCCGGTTCCCCCGCCGTGGTGGCCGCCGCCCGCATGCCCACTGGCCGACTCGGGGGGTTGCCAGTCGACGCCGATCGCGGCTTCGCTGGAACCGAGTGCGTAGACGTCGACGTAGCCGACGAGCGAGACGACGAGCAGCCCGATACCGCCGGTGTAGGCGGCCCGACGGTGAATCAGGCCCGCGGCCGTCGCGGCGACCCCGCCGATGGCGGCAGTGCCCCAGAGGACGAGCAGGATCGAAAGCAGGGTCACGTCGGTGGCGAGGACGTCGACGCCGATCGCGAGGTGCATGGCGCCCGCCAGCCCGACGAGGGTGCCCGCGGCGGTCGGCAAGTGGAGACCCTCGGCCATAGCCGACGGTCCGCGTTCGGGCACAAAAGGCTACGCCGGGTTCCCGCCCACATTCATGGCCCGGCGCGAGGCGTGTCCCGCTCGGGGTGTCGATCCGGATGGGCCCGGTCAGGGCTCCCGCTTCGTCTTCTCGACGACTTCGACGCCCTCGATCTGCGTGTCCGGATAGCCGCCGTCGGCGCCCTTCTCGGCGGCCTTGACCATGTCCCAGACGACGTTCAACCCGGTCGTGACGCCCTCGAGGGCCTCCATCTCGCAGCCGGTCTTCCCGGTCGTCTCGACGGCGACCTCTATCTCGATGCGGTCGTCGGCGATCGAGAAGGCGACGTCGACGTTCGTGATCGGGATCTGGTGGCACATCGGCACCGTCTCCCAGGTGTGTTTGACGGCCTGGATGGCGCCGACGCGGGCGACTGCGACCACGTCACCCTTCTCCACGGTGTCCTCGCGGATGGCCTCGAGCGTCGACGGCCGGAGGTGGAGTTCGCCGCGAGCGACCCCCCGGCGGGCGACGTCCGGCTTGTGTCCGACGTCGACCATCCGCGCATCACCCTCGGCGGAGACGTGGGTGAACTCCGTTTCGTCGGTCACGGACGGCACTCACGGCGGGACGGCGAAGAAACCTGCGGCGCGCCGCTCACCCGTTGGGCCACAGCGCCCGCGGGACGGCATCGAGGAGGTCCGTCGCCGTGAGCCCGTGGCCGTACTCCTCGACGGCCAGGTCGCCCGCCCGGCCGTTGGTGTAGGCGGCCACCGCGGCGGCGTCCGGCGGGTCGAGGCTGCACGCCACCGCTCCGCAGACGCCGGCCAGGACGTCGCCGGTGCCGCCGACGGTCATCCCGGGGTTGCCGGTCCGGTTGCGGCGGGTCGTGGCGCCGTCGGTGACCACGTCCTGGGCGCCCTTGACCAGGACCGTGGCGCCGAGGTCGTCGGCGAACGTCGCGACGCGGTCGGCCCGCTCGGCCGGGTCGTCGGCCGTCTCGCCGCCCATCGCCAGGAGTTCGCCCTGGTGGGGCGTACAGACGAGCGTCGACTCGGTCTCGACGGCGGGGACGACCTGGAGGGCGTCGGCGTCGACGACCGCGGTCCCCTCGAAGGCCGCGAGGAACGCCCGGACGGCCTCGAGCGTGTCGTCGTGATCGCCCAGACCGGGGCCGAGGACGACACAGTCCGCATCCTCGGCCACTGCCAGGAGCGTCTCGACGTGGTCGGGGCCGAGGCGGTCGCCGGGGAGCGCGTCGACGATGAGGTTTTCGCTGTAGCCCTGGACCTCGGCGGCGACCGATTCGGGACAAGTGACGGACGCGAGGTCGGCGCCGGCCCGGAGGGCGGCCCGTGCGGACAGTGCGGGCGCGCCGGTGTAGGGGCCGCCCCCGACGACCCGGACCGTCCCGAACTCGCCCTTGTGGGCGGTCGGGTCCCTGGAGAGCCGCCGGAGATCGCCGCGCTCGACGAACAGTTCCGCCGCCGCCGGGATGCCGATGTCGGCGACGGTGACGGTGGCCTCGAGGTCGCGCAGGCCGGGCTTGGCGTCGTGGAACGTCACCACGTGGTCGGCCTCGACCGCGACGCCCTCTGCCTCCCCGGTGTCGGCGTCGACGCCGGAGGGCACGTCGACGGCGACGACCGCGGCGTCGGCCGTATTCACCGCCTCGGCCGCAGTGGCCTCGGGCTCGCGGAGCGCCCCGGTCACGCCTGTCCCGAGCATCGCGTCGACCACGACGGCCGGGTCGCCGAGCGAGAGCGCCGCCGCGTCGGTCACCTCGCGGGTGTCGAGGTCGCCTGCCTGGAGGGCCTCGTAGTTCTCCCGGGCGATGTCGGTCCCGATGGCGGCGGCGCGGCCGAGGAGGTGGACGGTGACGTCGTACTCCGAGAGGAACCGCGCGGTCACGAAGGCGTCCCCGCCGTTGTTCCCCCGGCCGCAGACGAGCGCGACGGCGTCGCCCGGATCGGCGCGCTCCCGGACCGCGCTCGCGACGGCGTTGCCGGACGACTCCATCAACTGCTTCCGCGGCACCCCGAGCGCGGCCGCGTTCGCGTCGACGACGGCCATCTCGTCGCTCGTGATCATGTCCGGGACTTCGAGGGGTCGCGGGGTAATGGTTCCGGCACTCTGCACCTCGGCGCCCCGATCCCACGGCACGCCCCACAGCGCCGGCCCGCCCGGGCGCTACCACCGCACCTCGAAGCCGGTCTCGCCCTGCGGCTCCCCGTACTCGACGTCGACCTCCTCGACCTCTGCCCGTGGACTGCCGGTGTGACACCACTCGAGCATCCCCTCGACGGCCGCGGGGTCGCCCTCGAAGACCGCCTCGACGCGGCCGTCCTCGAGGTTCCGGACCCAGCCGTCGACGCCCCGTTCGCGGGCCTGTTCGCGGGTGTTCGCGCGGTAGTAGACGCCCTGCACCCTGCCGGTGACGAACACGTGGGCACGCGTTCGGTCGCTCATGCGTGGGCGTTCGGCCCGCGTCGGGAAAAGCGTCGGTCCCCCAACGGTCAGATCGGTGGCTACCGGTCATGCGGTCGTCGTCAATTTCGCTGGCGTCCGACGGTCAGGCGTCGGTCCTGAGGTAGTGGAAGACGTAGGTCTGGGCGTAGCCGGCGTACTCGCCGCCGAACCGCTCGCGGATCGCGCGGGAGGTCTCGACGTAGCTCCCCCGGTCGCAGTCCGGGTAGTGGTCGGCGATGGCGGTCCGGATCCAGGTGTCGAGCGGCACGGCCTGCAGGTAGCCGAGCGAGAACAACAGCACGCAGTCGGCGACCTTCTCGCCGACGCCGACGAACCGGGTCAGGTACTCCCGGGCGGCCTCGTACTCCCGGCCGAGCGCGTCGGCGGGGTGGGCCGTGCCGTCGGCGACCATCGCCGCGGTCTCGCAGACGTACGGCGCCCGGTAGCCGAGCCCGAGGTCCCTGAGGTCGGCCTCCGAGGCATCGGCCAGCCGCTCGGCGGTCGGGAACGCGTGGTAGGTGTCGCCCCGGAAGGTGACCGGCTCGCCGTAGCGCTCGGCGAGCGCCGTCTGCATCCCGTGGATCCGGGCGACCCGCATCTGGGCCGAGCAGATGAACGACACGAGCGAGGCGAACGGCGGGTCACGGACCAGCCGCATGCCGCGGTGGGCGTCGAAGGACTGCTCCACCAGCGGGTCAGCCGGCGTGGCGGCCATGATCGCCTCGAGGTCGTCCTCGAGCCGCAACAGCTCCCGGAGTCGAGCGTGACCGTTCGGGGTCGAGGCATCCCAGGCGAGGGCCCCGTCGGTCTGGCGGACGCGGACGACTTCCGGTTCGTTCGTCGCGGTGGCCGTCGACGGCAGCGCGACGTGGTACCAGGCGCCGTCCTCGCCGCCGTCCCGGTAGGTCCGGCCGTCGGCCCGGCGCCAGAGGTACGACTGCCCGCTCTCGACGGTCGCCCGCAGGTCGAGACCCCCGTCGAGCGACGCGACCGGTCGCCTGCCCTCGTCCATGCCGGACGGTCGGCGGCGGGGGGTATCGGCCTTTCGCGTTCGACCGGCCGCCCCGTCGTATCGGTCGTTCCCGTTCGACCAGCCGCCCCGTGGTATCGGTCATTCCCGTTCGACCGGCCGCTCCGTGGTGTCGACCGTTCCCGTTCGGGGTCGACCGACCGGTGTATCGGCGGGCCGCCTGTCCTCCCCGCCCGACGGCCCGGGCGAACCTTCATGTCGATGGGTGCGCTACGGATTCACATGGACTGTCGGGTCGTCGTCGAGGCCGCCGTGCCGGTGTACGACGTCGGGACGGCCGACGAGGCGGTGCGGATCGCGATCTCGAAGACCGGCGAGATGCTCAACCCCGACCTGAACTACGTGGAGATCGACATGGCCGAGCGGACGTGTCCGGACTGCGGGGCAGCGTGGGACCCGGCCTTCATCGCCGCCGACGAGGGCCTCGTCGCCCTCGAGCTGGAGATGACGGTGTTCAACGTCGACCGGGAGGAACACGCCTCCAGGAAAAGGCTGACGTGACGGCCACCGATGGGACGGACGAGGTGACGGCCGGAGACGAGGACGTGGATTCCGCCGACGGGGAGTCGAAGGCGGCCACGTCGGAGACCGAGCCGGTCGGCGGTGACGACGACGAGGAGGAGGAGGAGGTCCTCCCGGAGTTCGAGGACCTCATGGACGAGTAGCCGTCGTCGCTACGGGCGAGGTGACCGGAGAACTGTGTCAGTCGTCGTCAGTCGGCAGCGGCCGGGACGGGCGCCTCCGTCTCCCGGTCCATCTCGTCGGTGATCCCGTCGGCGAGCGCGAAGACGGCCGCCTTGTGGTCCGTCTTCGACTTGTGGATCGACGTCGGTCGGACGCCGAGTTCTGTATACGTACCGTGCTCTACCGAACAGTCCACCATCTCCTCGTAGTGCTCGCAGACTTCTGCAAGCAGGCCGTGGAGGTGGATGAGCTCCTGCTTCTTCATGGTCGTGTCGGGCTACCCACTCAGGGTTTATAGAAGTATCCTGAGACAGGTTAACACGTATCCCCGACCGTGCGGCCTTGAGGACGCCCTCACGGAGTCCGGGGAGGCGACGGCGACCCCGAACCGCTACAGCCGGTCGCGGTGCTCGGCGAGCAGCCGCTCGGCCTCGGCCCGGTTCTGGGTCGCCGTCCACCGCACCTGCGAGCCGTCGCCGTAGGCGATGGCCTCCTTGAGTGCGTCCCGGAGCGGCCCGGCGTCGACCGCGAGGACGGTGCCCTCATCGTCGCCGAGTTCGTAGACGCCGTAGCTGTCGGGGACCGAGCCGACCGTCGACCGCTCGAGCGGCTGCCAGGGTTTTGAAAGCGGCATCAAAACCCCCCGCCTGCGGCGTCGCTCCTGCCGCTAAGGTCGTCGTCGGTCACCGTCCGCGTTCCGTCGTCCGTGCCGGCCGTCCGCCGGTCCATCGCATCTTCGCCCTCGCCCGGACCGACCAGCTCGTAGGACGCCTCTCCCCTCTCGTCCTCGGCGAAGACGAACACGCGACCGCGCGCAGTCTCGTGGTCGGCCGTCACCTCGACGCGGTAGCCGTGGTTCGTCGCCGCCACGCCGGGAAACAACGACGCCGTCTCCCCGCCGTCGAGGAGGACCCGGCCGACGCCGCTCGACTCGAGGACGTCGTCGTGGGTCGCGCGGTCGTTGACGTACACCATCACGCCCTCCCGCTCGTCGGGCGCGGTGATAAGCACGTGAACGTCCCGCCCCGGGCCGCAGACGACGCTGCCCTCCCGCTTTGCCGGCACGCCGTGGTAGAAGACCGACCGGTCGTCGAGGTACGCCACCTCGACGCCCTCGGGTTCCAGCGAGACGCGGAGCGTCTCCGGTGGGACGTTGCTCCGCCGCGGCATGACCGGTGGTTCGCCCGGCGGCCTGTTAAAGGCGGTCGGTCGCCGCCGACCGGAGCCGTCGGCGGCGGCGGTGACCGGCGTCGCCATTGACGTTAGGGGCCCGTGTGGCCGTGGCCGGCATCGCCTCGGGCCTCAATGACCCATGGGGCCGTGGCCGGCATCGCCCTGGCCGTCAGTGGCCCCCGGGCTCGTCGCCGCCCTCGCCGACGACGACGGTCATCTGCATGCCCTTCTGCTCGTGCTGGGGGAGCGAGCAGTGTGTATCCAGCGTCACGTCGTCGCCGGGCGTTATGAACGTGCCCGTGACCGACCCCGGGCCGTCGACCTCGACGTTGAACATCCCCATCGGGTAGACGGAGGTCGGGAGGCCATGGATCATCCACTGGTGGCGGACGTCGTCCTCGTTTTCGAACGTGACGGTGACGCGGGTGCACCGGTCGAGTTCCAGCCGGTCCCGCTCGAAGGAGTACATCTCGCCGCCGCCGGCGTGGCGGACGCCGCCGTGGACGGTCACGGACCGCTCGCCGGCGACCTCGGTACACCCCGGGGGAAGGGTCTCGGCGTTCCCGTTGACGACGGTGCCGTTCCCGGCCATCCGCATGTCCATCATCATCCCGCCGCCATTGTCCATGCCGTCGTCGTGGTCCATCCCGCCGCCGTGGTCGTCGGCTCCGGAGTCGCTGTCGTGCCCGCTGGCTCCGCTGCCGTCGTGCCCACCCCCGTGGTGGTCACCTGTTTCGGTCTGGCCGCCACCGCTGTGGGGCGCGCCACCGTTGTCGCTGCCCGCGTCGTCCCCGTCGAGCATGGGACCACCGCCGGCGAGCGCCCCGAATCCGACCACGGTGCCGGCGACCGCCACGACGAGGACCGCCCCGACCGCCAGCGCCGCGAGGGTGTCCCGCGCTACCACGGCCGGCCACCTCCAGCCTGCCAGCCGCCGAACAGCATTCCGACGAGTAGCGCCGCAAGCACCGCCCCGATCGTCGAAGGCAGAGTGCCCTGGCTCCCCTGGGCCGGTGTCTCGGTGCCTTTCGCCTCGGCGTCCCGGTGGCCGCCGCCGTCGGAGCCGTTCGTCGCCGGCGGCTCGCCGAACCGCTCGGCGTCGAGGCCCCGCCAGACCGGAACCTCGCCGCGGTAGTACGACGCGTCGAAGAAGCGATCGAGCGGACGGTTCGTGTCCGGCATGCCGTTTTCCTTCTGGTGGGACGCGTAGGTGATCATCGTGATCGTGCCGCCCGGCCCGATGCCGTCGGTGGTGACCCCCTGTTCGCGGTGGTCGTGGAAGAACCAGACGCCGTCGCCGTAGCTGTGGCGGCCGTCGTCCGTGGTGTTCAGCGTCAGGTCCACCCGCTGGGCGGCGCTCAGGGTGACGACGTCGCGGGTGATCTCCTGTCCGTCCTCGACCTCGACGCCGTCGTAGGCCTCGATCCGGACCTTGTGGCCGTGGGTGTGCAGCGAGACGGTCTCGCTGCCGCCGTTCAGCGTCCGGAGCCGGTACGCCGAGTCCGGCTCGACCGCCACCAGCGACTCCCGGACGGTGTAGGGGAACGAGCGGCCGTTCAGGAGGAAGTAGTCCGGGTCGGCCTCCCCGCGGTCGTACTCGCGGTTCATCGCCTTGGCGATCCGGCGCGGGTCCTCCTGGGCCTGTGGGATCCGGTGGAGTTCCGCGTCGACCTCCTGGTACTGCAGGTCGAACTCGCCGTCGTAGCCGTCGGCGACGGCCGCGGAGGGGTGCCGCACCTTGCCGGCGCCGACGTTGACCGTCTGGACGGTGTTGTCCGGGCGGTTCTCCTCGACCACGAGGAGCCCGTTGAGCCCCATCAGAACGTGGACGTCAGGGACGACGTGGCAGTGGTAGAACATCGTCCCGGGCTCGCGGGCCCGGAACTCGTAGGTCCGGTTCTCGCCCGGTTCCACGGGCTTTTCGCTGGCCTGCGGGACGCCGTCGTTGCCCTCGCCGTCGACCTCGAAGGGGTGGTCGACGCCGTGGAGGTGGATCGTGTGCGGGACGTAGTGGGTGTTCTCCAGGGTGATCCGGACGGTGTCGCCGGCCTCGACCCGGAGCGGGGGCGACGGCATCCGGATGTTCGCGGCCGCCGACGAGCCCTCCTGGACCATGCCGCGGGTCTTCGGCGCGAAGACCCAGAATGCCGGCTCGATGCCCGGCGCGATCGCGTAACCGCCGGCGCCCCCGCCGGCCTCGTTGAGGCCCTGCACCTCCAGCGTGATCTCGACGACGTCCGGGTCGCCGTCGTCGTCCCGGTCGGTGTGCTTCCGGACCGCGTCGGGGTGGAGCCCGGACTGCATCAGGACGTCCGGCGCCACATTGTTGGTCCCCTTGGTCACGGCGGCGACGGTGTTAGGGTTGTCCGGCCGGCAGATGTCCTCGGCCTGGATTTCGACGCCGTCGACGGTCTGTGCGGATCGCCACTCGGGATGATCGAAGTCACACGGGGGTTCCTCGGCATCCTGCGCCGCCACACCACCGGCGCCTACGAGTAGAAACCCGGCAACGACGACGATAACGGCCGACGCCCGCACGAGTCGTCTCCCAAAATGCATCTATGGCCGTACCGCCCCGTATCCGGAGGATGATGATGTGTTTTCTGGTGCGTCTCTCGAACGAGACCCGAGCATAGTCGGCCGTTTAAGATAGCTGATCGGGATGCTGGCGTACTGTAGTCCGACCACGGCTCGAGCCGCCCGTGTCCTACCGTTCCACCGTGCCGGGGGGCGCCAACCGCCACCGATTAGTAGCCGCCACGGCGAGGTGCGGCATGGCGGGTTGCGCAGCCGCCCCGGCGGCGGGCACCGTAGTCAACGCGCTGGCGAACGGCTACGGCGCCGCCTTCGCCATCGACGCCCACGTCCGCGCGACCGTCGACCTGGACGACTCGGGGTCAGTGACTGGTGCGGTCGCGGACGCCCCCGACGCCGACACCCGACTGATCGAGCGCTGCGTCGAGATCGTGGTCGGGCGGGTCGGCGACGGCGAGGGCGGCCGCGTCAGAACGGAGAGCGACGTGCCGATGGCCGCCGGGCTGAAGTCCTCGAGCGCCGCCGCGAACGCCACGGTCCTGGCGACGCTATCGGCGCTGGACGCGGCCGATGCACAAGACCGGGTCGAGGCCTGCCGGCTCGGGGTCCGGGCGGCACGGGACGCCGGCGTCACCGTCACCGGGGCGTTCGACGACGCCTCGGCGTCGATGCTCGGCGGCGTCACCGTCACCGACAACGACGACGACAAACTCCTCCGGCGGGACGAACGCGACTGGGACGTCCTCGTGTACACGCCGGCCGAGCGGGCGTTCTCCGCCGATGCGGACGTCGCGCGGTGCGAGCGGGTCGCGCCCGTTGCCGACGTTGCCGCCGATCTGGCGATAGAGGGCGACCACCGCGGCGCCATGGGCGTGAACGGGCTCGCGTTCTGTGCGGCGCTCGACTATCCGACCGACCCCATCGTCGAGGCGCTGCCCGACGCCGCGGCATCGCTGTCCGGGACCGGCCCGAGCTACACCGCCGTCGGAGACCGTGAGACGCTCGAATCCCTCCAAGAGCGCTGGGCCGAACGGGAGGGCGAGACGTGGCTCACGACGACACAGCGAACGGGAGCGACGATCGAATGACGGACGACCGGGACACCGACGAGATGGATCTCGAGGAGCTCCGCAGCGAGATCCGCGCCATCGACCGCGAGATCGTCGAGTTGATCGCCCGGCGGACCTACGTCGCCGACGGCATCGCCGACGTCAAGCGCGAGCGGGGGATGCCGACCACCGACGAGGCCCAGGAGTCGGCGGTGATGGAGCGGGCCGGCCTGAACGCCGAGCAGTTCGACGTCGACGCCAACCTTGTGAAGGCCATCTTCCGGCTGTTGATCGAGCTGAACAAGGTGGAACAGCGCGAGTCGCGGTAGCAAATCACCCCGCTCTCACTTGGATCCGTCTCTGCCAACGAAACACGCCCCATAAGACGGAGGTTATCCCGTGATACGTCAATATTGACCACCCACGGCGACAACGAGATAGTCACGGCACGATTCGTACGTCCGTTCCGACGCCCGAACGATGGCAGAAAAAGTCGGGACTCTGGTAGGCCTCCGGCCTCCGTCCGGAGCCCGGTATCCGGTGGCGGGGTCGAGGCGCTCATCGCCGACCGACGCGGGGTCTGCGATCGCCGGCGGGGTGAAATGGCCGGCACGCTGTTCTCGTCCGCATCCGACCGGGTCAGTACGTCCAGAGCCGCCGGATCCGGTCGTCCACGTCCGGGTGGGCCGCCCGCAACCGGGCCACGTCGCGGTCGCCGTCGACGTTGACGACGTGGACCTCGCCGCGACGGTCGCCGTAGACATCCTGGAAGTCGTAAACGTCGACGTTGTACTCGACGAGCCGGTTGATGCCGGCCGCCCGCTCGAGGTCGGCCGACAAGGCCTCGACGCCCGCCTCCAGCTGCGGTGCCAGGAGGTCGATGCAGTGCCGGATGCCGGGCGGTTCCGCGACGCCCTCGGTCAGCGCGTCGTAGGTCGCCGTGACGGCGCCACAGCCGGTGTGCCCGACGACGACGGCCGTCTCGGTTCCCGCGTGGACAAGCGGGTACAGGACGTCACCGGAGACGACACGGCCCTCGTTGGTCCGCTGGATGACCCGATTGCCGATGTTGCCGCAGGTGAACAGCCGTCCGGGCTCGGAGTTATCCCACATCCCGTCTTGCAGCACCCGTGAGTCAGAACAGCAGACGGTGACCGCCTCGGGCGACTGGCCGTCCTGGACGTCATCGAACCGGCCATCGAACATCGCCGCGTGGTCGGCGTTGCGGTCCAGGAGTCCGACGAGCGTCTCGTCCATACGGGTCTGCCCGATAGTCGCCTGCATATATCTCCCGGTTCCGGCCGACCGGCCACCGCGGGTGCCGTCTCCACCGGCTACCGGTGGGTCTCGAGCCAGTCGACGGCGTAGTCCACGAGCATGGGCTGATCGAGCATCGTGGCAGCCCCGGCGCCGATAGCGCCCGTCTCGGCACCGATGGCGTCCGTCTCGGCACCGACGTCGCGCTCGAAGGCGGCGCCGAGGGCCTCGAAGCCCTCAGTGCGTTTCGCGATGTCATCGTACTCGACCGTCTCGACGGCCCCGTCGCGGGGGACCGGCGCCCGGTGGTCGACCGTCTCGACGTCGAGGTCGGCGCGGTACTCGGCGAGGTGCAGCGAGCTATTGACCTCGTGACCGACGCCCAGGAGGAGCACCGACCCGTCGCGGTCGTACACCTCGGCGAGGGGCGAGCCCTCGCCCAGCGCGTGGTCGAAGTCGTGGTCGGCGACGATGGCGTCGGCGTCGGCGCCCCACGCGGCGAAGGAGTACTCCGGGTGCCGGCTCCGGACGGCGTCCGGGTAGTTCCGGAGGCACTCGGCCACGTCGCCCATCTCACGGCTCGGCGTGACGGCCGGCCGGAAGGGCGGCAGGCGCTCCGGCATGTCGAGCACCCAGTCGTCGGGGACCGGCGGGTTCGACCACGTTGCGGGGTCGGAGTACTGCCCCGTGAAGGTGGGTACGACGAGCGTCCCGGCCGGTTCGACGACCGCCTGGAGCCCCTCGACGACGGCCTGGGCGCCGCCGGCGACCCATCCGAGCGAACTCAGCGACGCGTGAACGAGGAGCGTGTCGCCGCCGGAGACGCCCACGTCGGTCAGGTCTGCGGCGATGCTGTCGACGGTGAGCGGCTCGTCGACGGCCTCGACCGCCTCGCGTTCCGTCATCGTCCGTCCGGGGTCGGCGGCCGGGTATATGTTTCCCGGTAACGTGCCCGGCAGGCTACGGGTCGTACGTCTCGGCGAGACCGTCGAGCGCCTCGTGGTGCGTCGTCGTGTGCGGGGCGGTCAGCGGCGAGACGCTGACACGGCCTTCGACGACGGCCCGGCGGTCGCTCCCGGCCGGGTCCGGGAGGTCACCCGCCGCCATCCGCTTCCAGATACGGTTGCGGATGCGGACGGAGTCCCCGTTCCACTCGGCGTCGACGTCGTAGACGTGCGACGGCCGGGTGACCGCCATCGGCGCGCCGGCGGCCTCCTGCGGTCGCGGGGCGTTGACGTTGAGGTAGTCGGCGTGCTCGAACACGCCGACGTTGGGCGCGTGGTCGGCGAGGTAGTCGACGGCGCCGACCGCCTCCTCGAAGTCGCCGGGCTCGGGCTCGTAGTCGGCGAAGTCCAGGTCGCCGACGGGGAAGTACACCGAGGCCGCGATGGCGGGCACGCCGTAGAAGGCGGCCTCGACCGCGGCGGAGACGGTCCCCGACCGGCCGAGGACGTACTCGCCGAGGTTGGCGCCGTAGTTGCAGCCCGCGATGACGAGGTCGGGGTCTAACTCCGGAGCCCCGAGGCCGGCGACGACGCAGTCTGCGGGGGTGCCGTCGACGGCGTACCCGAGGGGGTGGTCGGCGAGTTCGACCTCGCGGGAGAGCTGTCGGCCGACGGCGCTCTGGTCGTCGGCGGGCGCGACGGCGGTCACCGCATGGTCGTCGCCGAGCGCGTCGTGGAGGGCGCGGAGGCCGACGGCGTCGATGCCGTCGTCGTTCGTGAGGAGGACGTCCATGGCCGCCGTGGGTCCGGCGTCCGCAAAAGACCACCGCACGGGTCGACCGCCGTCGGCCCCGGTCCGGTCGCGCCTGACCTCACGCCAGCCGATCGACGACGGTCTCGCCGTCCACCACGAGGTTGTACGCCTCCTCGTCGTCGTTCCACAACACGAGGACGTTCTCGAACCGGAGCAGCGCGCCGTAGGGCGCCCGCGGCAGGGCCTCGTTGAGCGTCGATTCACGGGTGAGGACGGCGTAGTGATCGACGGCCTCGGAGCCGTCGCTGACCTTGAAAAGCGGGTTGCCCTCGGCGGCGAGATCCGGCGACAGCTTCAGCGCGACCAGGTCGATGCGGTCGGTGACGTGGGCCTCTATCTCCGCCATGCGGGCCACCTCGGCGGGGTCGGGGTCGTACTCGACCGCCCGCCGGTCGTCGGTCCGTGCGAGCAGGTAGGCGAACTGGACGTCGACGTTGACGTATGTGCCGTCGCCGCCGGCAGCGCGGTCGAGGCGGCGCTGGAACGCCGGGACCGCTAGCGCCGGCTCTCGGCGGAACGTCCAGCCGCGGTCCTCGGGCTCGTGGTCGGGCCACAGCCGGACCGTCGGTGCGTACACCGTCAGGTCGTCGCGCCGCGCGAGCAATGCCCGCTCGACCTCCCGGAGCCGCGTCGCCGTCCGCTCCTCGGCCGGCGACAGGACGCAGAGCGTCCCCGCGTCGGCGAGGGCGTCGAGGTACCGGTCGGCGACGGCGACCGGCTCGTCGAGTTCACAGAGCACGTTCCCGAAGAGGACGACGTCGTAGGGGCCGTCGGGGTCGTGGGCCCCTGCTGTCTCCCGGTGGACCGTAGCGTCGAACCCTGGGCGCGTCTCGGCGAGCAGCCACTCGAGGACGTCGGCGGCCGCGCTCGGCTCGACGGCGGCGTACTCGACGAGGCTCTCGGCCGGCACGAAGTCGTCGAGGCCCAACGCCGGGCCGCCGACCCCCGCGCCGACGTCCAGCACCCGGAGACGGCGCGGGAGGAGACCGTCCCCGGCGAGGTCGTCGAGGACGTACTGGACCGCAGCGTAGTAGTCCGGCAGGTGGTAGAGGGCGTACGCATCGGCGGTCAGCGCGTCGTACTCGACGGCCTCGTCGGCGAAGTACGCCTCCTTCAGCCGGTCGATGCGCGCTCTGAGCCGGTCGCCGGAGTCGCCCCGGTGCCAGTCGGGCCCGTAGCGGTCCGCCAGGCGGTCCTCGAACCGGGCGGCGTACGCCTCGGGGAACCGCTCGACGTCGGTTCCCGCCGACGAGAGGGTCCCGTCGTCGACGGGGACGAAGGTCCCGTCCTCCAGTTCCCGGACTCCGAGCTCGACGGCGTGCTCGCGGATGGTCTGCCGGACGACCGCCGGATGTGGCTGGCCCGCCACGTACTCGTGTATCTCCTCCGGGTCGAGCGGGCGGACCTCCCGGAGGTAGCGGGCGTTCTCGAGGATCGCCTCGACGTCGGTCATCTGTCGGCGTCCTCGGGCCTCTCGGAGGTGGACGGACCGGCGGCATCCTCGTACAGCGCGCGGAACGTCTCGGGGTCGGCCGCCGCTAGTTCGCGCGCGGCGACGGCGACGGCGTCCCCGCCGTCGAACCGCGCCTGGATGTCGGCGTAGACGCCCGGCGCGTTGCCGGTCACCTGGTCCGCGAGCTCCGACAGCGGCGCCGACAGCGGGGTGTGGAACCGCGGGTCGACGTCCTCGGCCGCCAGAGCGTATGCGAGGACGGCCGTGTGGGCCTTCGCCTGGACGGTCTCCATCGCCCGGTCGTGTTCGGCGGGGGTGGTCTCGAACACCCGGTTGCCGGCCGCGGACAGCGAATCGCGGATGCCCTCGACGACGGGGCCGTCCCGATCGACGACGACGGGGACGTTCCCGGGCGCGTTGTCGGCCGCGAAGAGCGGGTGGAAGCTGGCCCGCTCGCGGCCGGTCGCGTGTTCGGCCAGCGCGGCGACGGACTCTCGCATCTCTCCGGAGACGTCGACGACCGCATCGGTCGCCCGGTCGGCGTGGGTGGCGACGGCCTCGGGGACCGCGGGCATCGGGACGGCCACGCAGAGGGCGTCGAAGCTCTCCTCGCCGTCGAGCGGGGTCGTCCGGGCGCCCTCGACGGCGTCGGCTGCCGCCCGCGCAGCACCGGGGTCGACGTCGGCGAAGGCCACGGTATCGGCGCCGCTGGCCTGGGCGAACCACCGGCCCATCTCCCCGGCGCCGACGACGACCAGGTCCATGCCGACGGGTTGCCGGCGTGGTGTCAAAAGCGCTTCTACGCCGGCGGCGACGGAGTCCGTGCCGGCACGGAGCGGCGGCTCAGGCGTGGGCGTCGTCACACGGGGCTCGGAGCGGGGGTCGGAGCCTCATCATCGCCGCCATCGGATGTCGGACCGCGCCGTGCTTGTAGCTTACCGACAGGTCAGGGGAGTCCGTACCTGCGCGGGCTCTACTCGGTACCCAACCGGGAGCATTAGGAGGCCGGGCGGGGACCGCTGTGCTGTGACAGCCCTCCCCGACCGGACTGCGGCCCTTCGCGCGCTCGGGTTCGTCGTACTCGTGAACCTCGTCGGCGCGGCGCCGGCCCTGCTGGCCGGCCCCGACAGCGCCTGGTTTCGCGCCCTGGAGAAACCGGCGCTGTACCCGCCGCCCGCCGTCTTCGGCGTCGTCTGGACCGTCGTGTTCACGCTCTTGGACGTCGCGCTGTGGCTCGTCTGGCGTAGCGAGGCCGACGGTCGACGGCTCGCCATCGGACTCTTCGTCCTGCAGATGGCCGTCAACGTGGCGTGGACGCCGGTCTTCTTCGCGCTCGAGGCCCTCGCCACCGCGCTCGTCGTCATCGGCCTGCTCGTCGTGCTCGTGGCGGTGACCGTCGTCGCGTTCGACCGGGTCGACCGGCGGGCGGCCGCACTCCTGGTCCCGTACTTCCTCTGGGTCGCGTTCGCGACGGTACTGAACTACCGGATTTGGCAGTTGAATTAGAGCCGGAACGGGTCCGCGTAGTCGGTGAGGTTCTCGTGGCCCTCGTCGGTGACGACGACCAGGTCCTCGCTGCGGACGCCGCCGACGTCGGGGTCGTACAGCCCGGGTTCGATGGTCACGACGTGGCCCGCCCGCAGCTCGTTGTCGTCCTCGGAGAGCCGCGGGAACTCGTGGACGTCGAGGCCGACGCCGTGGCCTGTCGTGTGGATGAAACCGGTGTCGGTCGAGGCATCGTCGCGTAGCGTCGGCAGCCCCGCGTCCTCGTAGACGTCACAGGCGGCGGCATGGACCTCGCTGCCCGAGATGCCGGCCGAAAGCGTCTCCAGGGCGGCCGCCTTGGCCGAACGCGTGAGGTCGTACCATGCCCGGACGGGCTCGCCGGGCTCGCCGACGCAGAACGTCCGGGTCATATCGGCGAAGTAGCCGGTCGCCTTGGACTGCGGGAAGACGTCGACGATGATGGGCTCGCCGGCGGGCAGCGGTCCGGAGCCGCGGTCGTGGGGGTCGGCGGCGTCGGCGCCGCCGGCGACGATGGCTTCCTCGAGGTTGTAGCCGTTCCGGAGCAGTGCGATCTCGATCTCCCGTTTGACGGTCTCCGACGTCAGCGGCTCGTCGTCGCGGACGAGCGTGCCGTCCGCGACGTCGGCGCCGGCGAGCAGTTTTTCGGCCCGCGCCATCGCGGCCTCGTTGGTTTGCTGGGCCTCGCGGATGTGATCGACCTCCGCGTCGGTCTTGGTGGCACGGATGGACGCGAGGACGTCGTCGGTGTCGGCCGTGACCTCGATACCGAACTCGCGAAGCCCGTCGGCCGTCCCGACCGGGAAGCCATCCGGCGTGAGGACCGTCGCGACGTCGTGGGCCGCGAGGAACGCCGCGAGCGTGCGGTGGCCGCCCTCGGGCCGGCCGTACTCCTCGACGTGCTCGCGGTGGTCGTAGTCGGCGTGCCGCTCCACGCCGTCGGCACGCGCGGTCCGGACGGCTCGACCGTACTCCAGTGCGGACACGAGCAGGTGCGTCTCGCCGGTGTACAGCGTGACGAACGGGTCCGGCGCGGAAAACCCCGAAAGGTACCGCTGGTCGGCCTCGTCGCCATCAGCCTTGATGAGGTAACCATCGATGCCGGCGGACTCCATATACGCGTCGAGTTTCGAGAGGTCCGGATCCATACCCGGACAGCGGCCGGCGCCGTCTTAGGGGTTGGCGTGGTGACAGCGGCCGCGTCGAGATAGGGGATGCGGCCGGTTTCCATCATGTCGAGCCGGCGACAACAGAACCGTGGCTTCGATCGCTCGCCGTTCGCACCGACATTTGTAACGCGGCCGGTTACCCTCTTCGGAGCACGTCGTCGGATTCGTCGTACGGTTGCGGCTGAGGATGATAATCTTTAATATTTCATGCGGGCTTCGTTGTTATATGAGCGTCGTGAGTGTCTCGATGCCGGAGGAGTTGGTCGATCGGATCGATCGGTTCGCGGACGACCACGGGTATACCGGTCGCAGTGAAGTCGTTCGTGAGGCGAGTCGGAACCTCCTCGGCGAGTTCGACGACGAGAAACTCGAAGACCGGGACTTGATGGGCGTCGTCACGGTGGTGTTCGATTACGAAACGACGAGCGTCGAGGAGAAAATGATGCACCTCCGGCACGAACACGAAGAGATCGTCGCGTCGAACTTTCACAGTCACGTCGGCGGCCACCATTGCATGGAACTGTTCGTGTTGGAAGGGTCGCTCGAGGAGATATCGACGTTCGTCGGGAAGATCCGAGCGACGAAGGACACGCTCACCATCGACTCCTCCGTGCTGCCGGTGGATGACTTCGGCCCGCTCGCCGGGATGACCTGATTCCGTATTCGCTTCCTGATGAACGCGCCCATTCTAGCAACATCTCCACGTCGGAGCCCCTCGCTATGTTAACTATCTCTGATCAAATCACAGGAATTATTAGAACTGCTTCTATAGTTAGCAACACGTGTGATCGATATCTCGCGTCGACGGCTGCTTCAGACGGCAGGCACAACCACCGTTGCTACGGTCGGGGAGTCCCATCACTCGATTCTGTCACGGTCGCGTACGTCCCGATCTATCCGAACATGCAACACTACGTGATGGAACGAGAGGGCTACTACCAGGACGTTCCAGTAGATGTCACGATAGAGCGGTTCAGCTCCGGTCCCAGCGTCGTCAAGGCGTTTGCCAGCGGAGACGTCGACGTCGCGCTCTTCGGGATCACGCCTGCGATGGTTCTCGTCGACAAGGGTATCCAGGCCAGCGTTCTCGCGGCGAATTCGAGAAATGGCTTCAAGATTATGGGGACGACTGAACTCGCTGATCTCTACGACCAGGAAGGGGCGGCCACGTTCGACCGCTTCGAGGAAGACCACGACCGTACGGTCCGATTCGGCGTCCCACCTGACGGGAGCGTCCCCGACATCGTCCTCCGGTACTGGATTCGAGCGGACTTAGATATAGGTGACGTAGAGTCCGCAATCAACACGTCGAAAGTCCCCCCGGCGAAGGCGGTCCAGACGATCCAGTCCGGGGACATCGACGCGACGATCATCCAGGAGCCGTTCGCGACGATCATCGGCCGAGACGACGGCTTCGGCGACCTCGCCTGGTCCGGAAACATACTGGACAACCACCCGGTCACGGTCCTGTTCGCGAACCAGCAAGTGCTCGACGACAGCGACGTCGCGGTGTCGCTGGTCGAACAGCACGTGGCCGCGACCGAGCTAATATTAGACTCACCGGATGCGGCCGCCGCCCACGCCGCCTCGGTGATCGGCTCCGGCGTGAGCGAGGACCTCGCCGAGACAGCGATGGACTCGAAGGCGTCGGACTTCCTCTCGGACCCGCACGCCATTACGGAGCAGGCTGCGACGATGGGGGAGTTCGTCGCGAAGATCGGAAACATCGAACAACCGGTCGCAACTGAGAACCTGTTCGCGTTCGATCCGTACGACGCCATTCAAGAATGAGCACGCAGACCGACACCA
>PXQY01000017.1:1733-12318 GCA_003021745.1 Halobacteriales archaeon QH_7_69_31 | reverse complement strand
TCGTCGTCACGACCAGCCACGGCATCATGAGCCACTACGACGCCCGCGAGGAGGGCGTCGGTGGCCAGGTGATCGCATACGTATACTGACAATGAAGGAAACCATCGACATCCCCGAGGAGGTCACGGCGACGATGGACCACCTCGAGCTGACCGTCGAGGGGCCGAACGGGAGCGTCACGAGACGGCTCTGGTACCCCGACATCACGGTCGAACTCGAGGACGGCTCCGTCGTGGTCGAGACCGACGCCGGGGACGCGAAGACTCACGCGACGGTCGGCACCTTCCGCAGCCACGTCACGAACATGATCCACGGCGTGACCGAGGGCTGGGAGTACGAGATGGAGGTCTTCTACTCCCATTTCCCGATGCAGGTCGCCGTCGACGGGGCGGAGGTCAGAATCGAGAACTTCCTCGGCGAGACGGCGCCGCGGCGGACCACCGTCCGCGGCGACACCGTCGTCGGACGTCGGCCAGACGGCGGCCGACATCGAACAGCTGACCCGCGTGCCCGACAAGGACACGCGCGTCTTCCAGGACGGCGTGTACATCACGGCGACGCCCGAGCGAGGTGAGGTCTGATGGCAGACGACGAGGACTACGAGGAACTGACGGACGTCGAGGGCGTGGGCCCGGCGACCGCCGGGAAGCTCGGTGGGGCCGGCTACGGCTCCATCGAGGCACTGCGCGAGGCGTCGGTCCCCGACCTCGTCGAGATAGAGGGCATCGAGGAGGCGACCGCCGAGAACGTCCTCGAGGCGGTCGGCGACCTCGAGTACGAGGTGCTGACCGACGTCGAGTCGATCGGCCCCCAGCGGGCCCGGAAGCTCGGCGGCGCCGGCTTCGAGTCGGCCGCCCAGCTGCAGGAGGCCTCCATCGCGGAACTCACCGAGGTCGAGGGCATCGACGACGCCCTCGCCGCCCGGATCAAGGCCGACGTCGGCGAGACGGAGTTCGACGACCTGACGGACGTCACGGGCGTCGGCCCGCAGAAGGCGAAGGTGCTCGGCGGCTCCGGCTACGAGGACGTCGCTGACCTGCGGGAGGCCTCCGTCGAGGAGCTTGCCGGCATCACCGGCTTCGACGAGGAGCTGGCGACACGGATCACGGCCGACGTCGCCGAGTCCGACCCCGAGGCCTCCGAGGCCCTCGACGACGTCGAGGAGCCGGACGACGATGATGACGCGGCGGCTGACGAAGACGATGAGGTGGCGGCTGACGACGACGCTGCGGTTGCGGACGCAACCGACGACGTCGGTGAGACGACGGCCGACGAGGCAGACGCGACTGGCGAGGCCGACGGGACTGCGGCGGCCGACGCGGCTGACGAGGCCGACGAGGCCGACGCCGGCCCCTCCGATCTCGAGGACATCGCCGGCGTCGGCGACTCGAAGGCCGAATCGCTCCGCGAGGCCGGCTACGACTCCGTCGACGCCATCCGCGGAGCGAGCCAGTCGGAGTTGGCCGACGTCGATGACGTCGGGAACGCGCTGGCGGCCCGGATCAAGGCCGACGTCGGCGACCTCGAGGTCGCCGAGGAGACCGAGGCCGAACTCGAAGAGGAGGAGCCGGAACCGGACGAAGCGGCCGAGGCCGAGGTCGAGACCGAACTGCGGCCCCGCGGACTGGTCGAGAAGACGCCCGAGTTGACCGACGAGGAGGAACGGCTCCGCCGACAGCGTCGCCGCGAGGGGAAGCCCCAGTTCAACCGGCAGGACCACCACGTGAAGAAGCGCACGCCCGCCTCCTGGCGGCGCCCGCGCGGTCAGCTGTCGAAGCAGCGACGCGGCGTCAAGGGAAAGGGCGATACCGTCGAGGCGGGCTTCCGGACGCCGACCGCGGTGCGCGGTACGCACCCGAGCGGCTTCGAGGAGGTCCGCGTCGAGAACGTCGACGACCTCGACGGCGTCGACGGGGACCGGGAGGCCGTCCGCATCGGCGCGACCGTCGGCGCTCGCAAGCGCGAGCGCATCGAGGAGGTCGCCGAGGCGGAGGAAATCCGCGTCCTCAACCCGACCTACGTCGAGGTGGAACTCGAAGAATGACTGATCTTTCGGCACAGAAACGACTGGCCGCCGACGTGCTCGGCGTGGGGAAGAACCGCGTCCGGTTCGACCCGGAGGCCCAGGGCGAGATCGCCGACGCCATCACGCGCGACGACGTCCGCGACCTCGTCGAGGACGGCGTCATCGAGGCCGAGCCCACGCAGGGTAACTCCCGTGGCCGGGCCCGCGAGCGCAACGAGAAGCGCGCCTACGGCCACCGGAGCAGTCACGGCTCCCGGAAGGGCACGTCGGGCGGTCGCACGGACGGATCGGCGGAGTGGCAGAGTCACATTCGCGCACAGCGCCGCACGCTGCGGGAGCTGCGCGACGATGACGAGATCACCCGCTCGCAGTACCGCGAGCTGTACGACATGGCCAGCGGTGGCGAGTTCGACAGCGTGGGTGACCTGCGGCGGTACGTCGACGACACCCGGGGTGAGCAGTGATGGCGACAGGACCACGGTACAAGGTGCCGATGCGTCGTCGCCGCGAGGCCAGGACCGACTACCACCAGCGGCTGCGCCTGCTGAAGTCCGGCAAGCCACGCCTGGTCGCCCGGAAGAGCAACGACCACACCAGGGCGCAGCTGATCGTCACGGGCCCTCGGGGCGACGAGACCGTCACGAGCGCCGTCTCGGGCGACCTCGGCGAGTACGGCTGGGAGGCGCCGACGGGCAACCTGCCCGCGGCGTACCTGACCGGCTACCTCGCCGGCGCCCGGGCGGTCGAGGCCGGCCTCGAGGCGGCCGTCCTCGACATCGGGCTCAACACGGCGACGCCCGGCAATAAGGTGTTCGCAGTACAGGAGGGAGCGATCGACGCGGGGCTGGAGATCCCGCACAACGAGTCGGTGTTCGCCGACTGGGAGCGGACCCGCGGGACACACGTCGCGGAGTACGCCGAGCAGCTCGACGGGGAGCTGTACAGCGGCGACTTCGACGCGACGGAGCTGCCGGCCCACTTCGACGAGGTGCGACAGCGCCTGGAGGACACGTATGAGTAACGGATGGGAGCCGCGCACGCGGCTCGGACGGAAGGTCGCAGAGGACGAGATCACCGCGATGGGCGAGGCCCTGCAGTCCGGGCTCCCGCTGAAGGAACCGGAGATCGTCGACCGGCTCCTCCCGGGGCTGGAAGACGAGGTGCTCGACATCAACATGGTCCAGCGGATGACCGACTCCGGCCGCCGGGTGAAGTTCCGGTGTGTCGTCGTCGTGGGGAACCGCGACGGCTTCGTCGGCTACGCGGAGGGCCGCGACCTCGGGCTGGCCGGCGGCGAGACCGTCCGGCACGTCCTGGAACTGGCCGGCATCGAGGACAGCTGGACGCGGTCGTCCGGGAACACGCGGACGACGGTGAACTTCGCGAAGGCGACGTTCGACGCGCTGACCGCGACCGCCGAGTCCCGGGTGCCCGAGCGCACCCTACAGAAGCGGGAGGTGATCGAATGAGGGCGGTCGTCCAGGTCCGCGGCGAGGTCAACCAGAGCGGCGAGGTCGAAGACACCCTCGAGATGCTGAACCTCGGTCGGGTGAACCACGCGACCTTCGTCCCGGACACCGACGCCTACCGCGGCATGGTGGCGAAGGTCAACGACTGGGTCGCCCACGGCGAACCCTCCGCTGAGACCGTGGCGCTCTTGTTGGAGCGGCGCGCCGAGCCCGCCGAGGGCGACGCCACGATCGACGACGATTGGGTCGCCGACCGCACCGACTACGACGACGTCGGCGCGCTCGCGGCGGCGCTACTCGAGGAGGAGACCACGCTGTCCGAGCAGGGGCTGTCGCCGACGCTCCGGCTGCACCCGCCGCGGGGCGGCCACGACGGCCTCAAGCGTCCGACGGTCGAGGGCGGGCAGCTCGGGCCACACTCCACCGCGGAGCTCGACGGCCTCCTGGAGGTGATGCGCTGATGACGGACAAGACGCGCCGCCAGCGCGGCTCCCGGACCCACGGCGGCGGCAGCCAGAAGAACCGGCGCGGCGCCGGCAACCGCGGCGGCCGCGGCCGCGCCGGCCGAGACAAACACGAGTTCCACGACTACGAGCCGCTCGGCAAGTCCGGCTTCGACCGGCCGCAGAAGGTACAGCGGGACGTCGAAACGATCAACGTCCGCGAACTCGACGAGGATGCCGTCGTGCTGGCCGCCGATGGCGACGCCGAGGAGACCGGCGACGGCTACCGGGTCGACGCCCGCGACGTCGTCGACGACGGCCACGACGTCGACGTCGTGAAGGTGCTGGGCGGCGGCCGCGTCCACGAGTCCCTGGAAGTCGTCGCGGACGAGTTCTCCGCCGAGGCCGCCGCGGCCCTCGAGGACGCCGGCGGCGAGGCCGTGCTCTCGGAACGGGGCGAGGAACTGGCCGCCGATGCCGGGCCGGAGGCGGTGGAGGAAGCCGACAGAGATACAACGGACGAGGCTAACGAGGACGCGTAGATGAGCTGGAAGGAGGCCGCCGAACCGGTTCTCACGCGACTCCCCGCCGTCGAGCGCCCGACGGGCCACGTCCCGTTCAGGCGCAAGCTCGGCTGGACGGCCGGCGTGCTCGTTTTGTACTTCTTCCTGACGAACGTCCCGATATATGGGTTGGGACAGAACGCCGACATCTTCGGGCAGTTCCGGTCGATCCTGGGCGGCGCCCAGGGGTCGCTGCTCCAGGTCGGGATCGGTCCGATCGTCACGGCGTCGATCGTGCTCCAGCTGCTCGGCGGCGCGGACCTCCTCGGGCTCGACACCGAGGAGAATCCCCGCGATCAGGCGCTCTATCAGGGCCTCCAGAAGACGCTCGTCATCGTGATGACGGCGCTGACGGCGGCGCCGATGGTGTTCGCCGGCTTCCTCTCGCCCAACCCGGGGATCGCGGCCCAGCTCGGAGTTAGCCCCACGACGCTGGCCTGGATCATGTTCGCCCAGATCTTCGTCGGCGGCATGCTGATCCTCTACATGGACGAGATCATCTCCAAGTGGGGCGTCGGCTCCGGGATCGGGCTGTTCATCATCGCGGGGGTCAGCCAGCGGCTCATCGGCGGGTTCCTCTCGTGGGGCGGCGTCGGCCAGGAGGGCTACGTCGGCTTTTTCCCGCAGTGGTTCAACATCCTGACGGGACAGATCGACCTGGGGTCGCCGTTGACGATGTCGGGGCTGTCGAACCTCTTCATCGGCGAGGGTCGGCTCCTCGCACTCGTCACGACGTTTCTCATCTTCGTCGTGGTCGTCTACGCGGAGTCCGTCCGCGTCGAGATCCCCCTTTCGCACTCGCGGGTGAAGGGCGCCCGGGGCCGCTTCCCCGTGAAGCTCATCTACGCCAGCGTCCTGCCGATGATCCTCGTCCGGGCGCTCCAGGCGAACATCCAGTTCCTCGGCCGCATCCTGTACTCGCAGTCGCCGCCCGAGGAGTCGGCGATCGTGCTGTTCGGCGAACGGCTCCCGTGGCTCGGCCAGTACAACGACCCGCCCAGCGGCTTCGCCCAGCCCATCGACGGGCTGTTCTACTATCTGGCGCCAATCTACAGTCGGCGTGACTGGATGTGGTGGCTCGGCGGGACGTCGGCGGCGCCCTGGCAGATCATGATCCGGGTCGGGGTCGACCTGACGTTCATGATCATCGGTGGCGCCATCTTCGCCATCTTCTGGGTCGAGACGACCGGGATGGGACCGGAGGCGACCGCCAGACAGATCCAGAACTCCGGGATGCAGATCCCGGGGTTCCGGCAGTCGCCCGGCGTCACCGAGAAGGTCCTAGAGCGGTACATCCCGCAGGTCACCGTGATCGGCGGCGCCCTCGTTGGTCTGCTCGCCGTCATGGCGAACATGCTGGGCACCATCGGGCAGGTCACCGGCACCGGCCTGCTGCTCACCGTCTCCATCACGTATAAGCTCTACGAGGAGATCGCCGAAGAGCAGTTGATGGAGATGCACCCGATGATGCGGCAGATGTTCGGGTAGAGTTACCGCACATCTCTCTTTCTCCATCTCTCGTGCGTGAAACCGAGGTCGTTTCTGCGCGTTCGTCGTCGTCTCAGCGGGGTCCGCCCACGAGCGGGTGACCCTGCGGGGCCGCCCCGCGCCGGTAGCGGCCAGGCCGGTCCCGAAGCACCCCACTGGCAGGTCCACCGTGGAACTGTCGGCGTCGACGGCGAGATGGCTACCCAGATTCGACCCGGAGCCGGTAGTCCGTCGGCGCCTCGTAGACCTCACGGAACAGCGCCTCGACGAAGTCGGCGGCGTGTTTCGGGTCGGTGACCGCGGAGAGATAGACCACGCCGTCGTCGGCCTTCCGGGTGGCCGGCTGGCGGACCTTGAACACGCCGTACTCCTCGAGGAGGGCCGCCAGCCGGTCGCGGTCGGCCCCCTCGACCCGGAGGCGACGGTCCTCGAAGACCACCCGGTCGCCCGTGTCGTCGGCGACGAACTCGACCCGCCCGTCGGCCCGGCGCGCCGTCGCGATCGCCGACACCACGGCCTGGCGCCGGTCAGCCGGGGTCGACTCCATGTGTGTCGTTTCGCCGCCGTATCCAAGAAGGCGGCGCTCGCCGCGTTGGGACAACTCTTTGACCGGGGGCCGAAAACCGTCGCGCATGAGCCAGCCGAACGTCCTGCTGTTGGGGCCGCCGGGCGCCGGCAAGGGCACCCAGTCGAGCAACGTCGTCGACGAGTACGGCGTCGACCACGTCACCACCGGCGACGCCCTCCGGGCGAACAAGGACATGGAGACCGCCCACGGGGCGCCCCGCGAGTACATGGAGGCCGGGGAACTCGTCCCCGACCCGGTCGTCAACGAGATCGTCCAGGCCGCCATCGAGGCCGCCGACGGCTTCGTGCTGGACGGCTACCCCCGGAACATCGCCCAGGCGGAGTACCTCGATGGCATCGCGGACCTCGACCTCGTCGCCCTGCTGGAGGTCCCCCGCGAGGAACTGATCGCGCGACTGTCCGGCCGCCGGATCTGTGCGGACTGCGGCGCGAACTACCACGTCGAGTTCGATCCGCCGGCGAAGGCGGGCGTGTGCGACAGGTGTGGTGGCGACCTCGTCCAGCGCGACGACGACGACGAGGAGACGGTCGAAGAGCGCCTCGACGTCTTCGCGGCGAACACCCGACCCGTCGTCGAGTACTACGACGAGGCGGGCGAACTCGTGCGGATCGACGGCGAGGGGTCGCCCGAGGAGGTCTGGACGGGCCTGCACGAGGAAATCGAGGCGGCGACCTGACGGGGCGGTTCGCCGACAGGTCGCCCGATCACCGTTCCACGTCCCTGATGCGGCCGTCCCCTCCGGCCCGTCGCTCCCGCACCGTGACCCTGTCGGGGAGCCCGCCGTCGAACGTCGCCCGGAGCGTGTACTTTTCGGCGACGTAATCAGCGTCACAACCCACCCGCGTTTTCTCCGGGTACGCCGCCATGTCTCCCTTGGCTTCGGGCGCAATCGCCACCTGTAACGTCTCCTCGCCGTACAGCACCGATTCGAGGCCGACGCGGGAACAGCTACTTGAGCCGACGCCGACGGCGCTGGAGACGACGACGGCGTTCGCGGCCGGTTCGAACGTTACGTCGATTTCTTCAACCTCCGGCCCGTTCGGGTTCGCCCAGCCTCCGACATCGAAGCGGTAGTCGTCCAGTTCGTCCGCGGTCGGAGCCTCCGCCGGGTCCGGGGTCGCCGTCCGCGTCGGCGCATCCGTTGCCGTCAACGTCGTGGTCTGGCCCTCGTCGGGGTCGTCGGTGTTGCACCCGGCCAGTCCGGCGGCGACCGCGAGGCCGGCTGTGAGCAGATGACGTCGTTGCATACCTGCTCCGTCTCCCCGAGACGTCATAAACCGGCCCAGAATGTGAAACGCGCATTTAAGATACTCGGCGTCGGCCGTCCGGAGAGTAAAAGGTTGATTACGGCCGCTTCCTAACGCGACGTCAATGGCACGCACGGCTTCGAAGGTACAGGACCTCGTCTCGGAGGACGCCGAGATGGAGGCGGCCCTCGAGCACGTCCTCGAGACGGCCGGGGAGGGAAGCGTCGCCTGGGGCGACGTCTCCGAGGAGTTGACGAGCGGCCAGTGGGGGCGGCTCATCGAGACGGGCGTCCTCGTCGACTCCGACGGCGAGGGGTTCGACGTGAACGACCCCGAGGGGGTCCGGTCGGCGCTCTCGGACGACGACCTGGAGCTGCCGGACGCCCCCGAGGAGGACTCGTCGTGGACGAAGTGGGACAAGATGGCCGCGGTGGTGTCGATCGCGCTGTTCGCCGGCTACACGTTCCAGGAGGTCCGGGCCCCGCTCGCGAGCGTCCTCGACGTCGCGTTCGGGCCACTTTTGACCGTGGTCGGGCTTCCCTTCTACGCCGTCGTGATGGTGCTTGCACTTTTCACCGGCCTGTACTCGACGCTCCTGCAGGCCAACCTCATGGACATGGAGGTGATGGGCGCCTACCAGGAGCGGATGCAGGAGATACAGGAGCGACGCAAGGAGGCCAAGGAGCGCGGCGACGACGAGGCCCTCGATCGGATCCAGGAGGAGCAGATGGAGGCGATGGCCGACAACCTCGGGATGTTCAAAGAGCAGTTCCGGCCGATGGTCTGGATCATGGTGCTCACCATCCCCGTGTTCCTGTGGATGTACTGGGCGATCGGCTTCCGGAGTGGCACTGGCGTCTACCAGGACATCGTCGAGCCGATCGTCATCCCGTTCAAAGGCGAGCGTGAGTGGACCTACGGCTTCGTCGGCCCGATCCAGGTGTGGATCGTCTGGTACTTCCTCTGCTCGATGGCGTTCACCCAGGTCATCCGGAAGTCGCTGAACATCCAGACGACGCCGACCTGATCGGGCCCCGGCGCTGTCGCCTCCGACTGTCGAGGAGCCGGGCAGGCCAGCCACCGACGCGCCGGCCCGTGAAGGGCAACCTCTTTCAACCGCAGCGGCGCAGAGTCAATATGCTGGTCACCATCTCCGGCCCCGCCGGCAGCGGGAAGAGCACCGCCGCCGCCGCGCTGGCCGAAGCCCTCGACTACGACCACGTCAGCGGTGGTGACATCTTCCGCGACCTCGCCGTCGAGCGCGGCATCACGCCGCTGGAGTTGAACAAACTCGCCGAGGACGACGACGGGATCGACCGCGACCTGGACCGGCGGCTCCGCGGGATCGCCGAGACCCGAGACGATGTGGTGCTCGAGTCCCGCCTGGCCGGCTGGATGGCCGGCGAACACGCCGACTTCCGGATCTGGCTGGACGCCCCGCTGTCGGTGCGCGCCCGGCGGATCGCCGACCGGGAGGACAAGCCCGTCGAGGTGGCCCGAGAGGAAACCCGCGAGCGCCGCGACAGCGAGGCCCGCCGCTACCGGGAGTACTACGGCATCGACGTCGAGGAACTGGGCATCTACGACCTGTCGGTCAACACCGCCCGCCTCTCGCCGGGGGCCGTCCTGGACGTCATCCTCACCACCGTCGAGGGCTACGAGCCCTCGGGCGACGAGGGCCGCGTCCCCATCGAGGGCGTCGAGTACGACTTCTGATCATGCGCGAGCGCGGGCCGCCCGCCGAGCGCGACCCGGCAGAACTGCTATCGTTCGGCGTCGTCAACCTCGACAAGCCGCCGGGGCCGTCGGCCCACCAGGTCGCCGCCTGGGTCCGGGACGTCGCCGGGGTCGAGCGGGCCGCCCACGCCGGCACGCTGGACCCGAAGGTCACGGGCTGTCTCCCGGTGTTGACCGGCGACGCGACCCGGCTGGCACGGGTGTTCGACGACGCCCGCAAGGGCTACGTCGCCGTCCTCGAGCTCCACGCTCCCAGGCCGACGGACTTCGAGGCGATCCTCGCGGAGTTCGAGGGCCCCATCCACCAGAAGCCGCCGCGGAAGTCCGCCGTCGCCCGGCGGCTCCGCACCCGGACGGTCCACCGCCTCGAGGCGCTGGAGACCGAGGAGCGGCGGGCGCTCCTGGACGTCGAATGCGAGAGCGGGACCTACGTCCGGAAGCTCTGCCACGACCTCGGGCTCGCGCTGGGCACCGGCGCGAACATGGGCGAGCTCCGACGGCGACACACCGGGACGTTCGACGACACCGGCCTCGTCACCATGCACGATCTGGCGGACGGCGTCGCGTTCTGGGAAGAGGACGGGGACGCCGACCTCCTTCGGGCGGTCGTCAGGCCCGCCGAACGCGCCCTCCGGGGGCTCCCAGAGCTCACCGTCGCCCACTCGGCCGCCGCGGAGATCGCGAACGGCGCGCCGGTGTACGCCCCGGGCGTCGTCGAGCACGACCTCGAGGGCGCCGACGAGGGGGCCCTGGTTGCCTGCTACACCCCCGACGGCGCCGCGGTCTGTCTCGGCTCGCTGGCCGGCGACCCCGGCGCCGACGAGGGCCTGGTCGCCGACCTCGAGCGGGTGCTGGTGTGACGAAACGAAGAGACTAAAGGCGCGGTTGCCCTCCCTCGATACGCCCGGGACCGTGGGGTAGTGGTATCCTCTGCGCATGGGGTGCGTTGGACCCGAGTTCAACTCTCGGCGGTCCCACTGGAATCCTTTCGGACCACGTCCGTGAGCGGCGCCGAGCGGGAGC
>PXQY01000017.1:0-1567 GCA_003021745.1 Halobacteriales archaeon QH_7_69_31 | reverse complement strand
GCGTCTCCGACGCGCCGGCGGTCCCACTTTTCGCGAAGCGAAAATGGGAGCACGGAAGACGAGCGGCAGCGAGTCTTCCGGCGGTCTCACTTCCTGTTATCTAACTGCCAGATTACTGGCCGAAGAGTCACATCTCCACCAAATATTCTTCTATTACCTTCCTGCAAGAAACGGCGATCCCTGGTGGTGGACGCATGACCCGTCACTGGCCCATCTGTGGCGGCAAGTAGACCACCGAAACATCCCGCGGCGGTATCCCCCGACGGATCTCTTGAGACGGCCCCACGGCGTCTCAGATCTGTTCGAGTGAGGACGGCGATGAGCGATTCCCCCACCAGCTCCGACGATGATCCGATCGTCGCTCCCCAGGTCCACGAGTCCAAACGCAAACATTCTGTTCAGCGGCGAGCACCTCGACAACCCCATGCAACCATACTTCGCGCTCGTCGCCGCTACGATCCGCCGACGGCGAACTCTACCCCCCGATCCTCCGCGCCGGCTACCAAGCCGCCGACCACACCGATCACATCGACCCCCGCCGCTTCGCCGACGCCACCCTCACCTACCACAACGACGACGGCGACGTCGTCGACGGCCCACCGTCGCGGTCTGGCAAGGCGGCCGACTCAAAATCGCCGGCCGACACCCATCCCACACCTAACCTAGAATAGAGGCATCACTCCCCAAACCCCCCGCTCTTTATAAAGGCCTACCGCGCACGAGCACCGCACAGCCCCAGCTCTCCCCCGACCAGCACCAGCACCGCCGAGATCCATCGCCACTCTGTTTCGGATCGTGGGCAAGGGGGCTTAGGGAGGTGTCCCTAAGGGGACAATGACGCTCGGGCCTTCGGCCCTCGCGAAAAACACCGCAGTTGAAACACGGGACGCACTCGAAACGGACCCCCGCGGCGCGCGTAAAATTTGGGCGGTCAGTCGAAGCCGAAGGGGGCGTCGCCGCCGTTCGCTTTCAGGTACTCGACAGCGGCGTCAGCGCTGGTAAGTCGAACGTTCTGGCGGTGCCCACCGCCGTAGGCCTCGACGGGGGCGTCTGGATCGGTGGCCATCGCCTCGAGGAGGTCTTTTCCACGCCCCTGTTCGTGGCTGGGCAGGCTCATGTTGACGATGGTGTCGATTTGCTTCTTGTGACCGCCGATGATGCGTTTACGGAGCATCTTGCGGACGAGTCGATTGCGGATGTCTTGGTCGTCCATCGTATTTCGTAACATAGTATTGACACCAGATATATAAAGATCTAGTTCTGAGACTACAAGGTTGATGTATTAGCGTAACAATCAAGTGTGATGAGTACTACGAGAAGGTACGTGCCCCCACTATGGCCACCGACCAACAACACGACCCCCAGGAAGCGTTCGCAGACGGAACGCCACTCGTCGAACTCCTCGGGAAGCCCGGCCGGACGAAGCTCATCAGCGTATTCGTCGACGAACGAGAAAACGACCTGAGCATCAGCGAACTCGCCCGACAGGCCGGGGTGGCCCGCAGCACGGTCTACGACCACCTCGACGACCTCCTCGAGCTGGAAATCGTCGAAGAGACGCGAGAGA
>PXQY01000016.1 GCA_003021745.1 Halobacteriales archaeon QH_7_69_31 | reverse complement strand
TCCGAGAAGTCCATGAACTCCTCGGTCCACTCCTGGCCGATGGCCCGCGTTACCTCCGCCTCACCGACGTTCGAGAACTGGTCGAACTCGCTCATACAACCGGGTAGTATCCGTCGAGAATACTAAGCGGTTCCGGTCGTGCGGGGGATACTGTTTAGATTAGGATGCTGTTCGTCAGACAACGCGACTCACCGGGCGCAGGGCCTCAGTCGGCCCCTTCGGAGAACCGTATCGGGCGGGACTCCGCAAGGGGCCGGCTTCTCGGGGAAGGACGGCGACGCAAGCACTGCAGCGAACTACGTGAGCGAAGCGCGCAGCGAGCCGCCCGACCCGAGAAGCCGGGGGCTTGCGTCCACCCGAAGAATTACTCTCCGCGTAGACTGAACACTGCCGTCTGGGCGTCCGGATCGCTACAAGACCCGGCGGAGGGCCTGCGAACTCGCGACGGCGGCGACGCCGGCCCCGAGCAGTGCCGCGACATCCGGGACCGTGACGCCAACGACCGCTCCGAGCGCCGCGAGCCCCGGGGCGCCGGCCGCGGTAGCAGCCGCGCCCGCCCACACCTACGCCAGGAGTGCGCCACTGACGTGGCCACAGCGGTGCATGGCTACGAGTGCGGCCCCGCTGTGTTTCGATCCACCCCGGAGCCGGGCTCCGTAAGCGTTAGGACGGGACGCCGCCAACCGACGGGTATGAGCGACGACGACGAGGACGCCGACGACAAACCGGCCGTCGAACTCGGCGAGGGCGAGCCCGTCGAGGGCGCGCCTGTGGCGCGGGTGGCCTCGCGGCTCCACTACGCCATCGAGAGGAGCGAGGTCCTCCGACGCGAGGGCGACACCGTCGTCCGGACGCCCGACGGGCCGCGGGAACTGGCGGCGGTCATAGAGGAGAGCGACGAGGTGTACTTCGACACCCGCCAGTCGTTCCTCGATGCAGTCCGCGAGGTGGTCGGCACCGGTCCGGTCCCGACCGCCGACGAGTAGCGCGGCCGCCGACGCGCCGCCGCAGGAACCCTTTTGTCCGCCTGTGTCCCACGCTCATCCATGAGCCTCGCATTCGACCCGTCGGAACTGGACGCCGACGACATCGGCGAGAAGCAGGCGACCCTCGAGATGGGCCACGAGGCGGCCGTCGAGCACGTCCGCGAGGTGGCGAAGGCGACCGGGTTCGGCGTCCCCGTGGAGTTCTCGCCGTCGGAACTGCTCAACGAGAAGGTGGATGCCGACCGCGACCCCTATTACGTCCTCGGGGCCTGCAACCCGCGGATGGCCGACCGGGCGCTCGAGGAGACCCTCCAGCAGGGCGCGCTGTTCCCGTGTAACTTCGTCGTCTGGGAGGAGGAGCCCGGCGTCCAGCGGGTCTACCACGTCTCCATCATGAAGATCGGGCGGCTCGTCGGGATCGCGCCGGACACCGACGCGTGGGCATCGATCGTCGAGGGTACGGGCGAGTTGGTCGAGGAGTTCTTCGAGCGGGTGTAAACTACCCCGCCCTACTCTCTCTCACGCGGTGCGCTCGGTCGGTCCTTGAGGGCGGGGCGTTCTCCCGCGAGGAGAGCTATTCGTCCGGAGTCCCAAGCGGCGGCATGGAACTCCCACCCAGCATAGTCCGCGAACACGACCGGGCGGCCCTCGACCCGTCCGCAACCGGGACGGCCACGTTCGGCCTCGGCTGTTTCTAGGGCCCGGACGCGCGGTTCGGCGCCCTCGAGGGGGTCGTCCGGACCCGCGTCGGCTACGCCGGCGGCACCCGCCCCGACCCTTCCTACCACGCGCTGGGCGACCACACCGAGGTCGTCCAGGTCGACTTCGACCCCGAACGGACCTCCTACCGGGCGCTGGCCGGGCGCGCCCTCGATGCCCACGACCCGAACCGGCAGGTCCGGACGACCCAGTACCAGCACGTCGTCTTCGCGGCCAGCGCGGCACAGCGGGAGACGCTGGCGGCCGTCCTCGAGGAGCGCGGCCTCCAGGCCGACGCCATCGGGACCCGAATCGAGCGCCTCGACCGCTTGTATCCCGCCGAGGACTACCACCAGAAGCACAGCCTCCGCGGCAGGCCGGGACTCCGGCCGGTCTTCGACGAGTTAGGCTACGACGATGCCGAGCTGCGGGAGTCGCCCGCGGCGGCGACACTGAACGGTCACGCGGCGGGCCACCACGTCGGCGGCGAGTTGGGCACGGCCCTCGAGCGGCGGGCCGGGCCGCGGTAGCCCGCTGGTCACCGGAAGACGCCCCGCTCCCGGAGCGCTATGTAGAAGTACGCACACCGGAAGACGAGGAAGACCACCGACAGCAGGGCGACGAACGCCGGCGGTCCCGACAGCAGATCCGCGCCTCGTCAGGAGTGGATGCCCATCGCCTCGATCTGTTCCTGGTAGCGGTTCCGGATGGTGACCTCGGTCACCTGGGCGACGTCTGCGACCTCCCGCTGGGTCTTCTTCTCGTTGCAGAGCAACGAGGCGGCGTAGATGGCGGCCGCGGCGTAGCCCGTCGGCGACTTCCCGGAGAGCAACCCTTCCGCGGACGTGGTCTCGATGATCTCGTTGGCCTTCGTTTGGACCTCCTCCGAGAGTTCGAGCTCGGAGCAGAAGCGGGGGACGTACTTCGTGGGGTCGACCGGCTCCATCTCGAGGCTCAGCTCCTGGGAGATGTACCGGTACGTGCGGCCGATCTCCTTCCGCTCGACGCGGGAGACCTCGCTGATCTCCTCCAGGGAGCGCGGGATGCCCTCCTTCCGGCAGGCGGCGTACAGCGCGGCGGTGGCGACGCCCTCGATGGAGCGACCGCGGATGAGGTCGTCGTCGAGCGCGCGCCGGTAGATCACCGACGCCACCTCCCGGACCGAGCGCGGGACGCCCTGGGCCGACGCCATGCGGTCGATCTCCGACAGGGCGAACTGGAGGTTGCGCTCGCCGGCGTCCTTCGTCCGGATACGTTCCTGCCACTTGCGGAGCCGGTGCATCTGGGAGCGCTTCTTCGAGGAGATAGAGCGGCCGTATGCGTCCTTGTCCTTCCAGTCGATGGTCGTCGTGAGGCCCTTGTCGTGCATCGTCTGGGTGGTCGGCGCGCCGACGCGGGACTTCGACTGCCGCTCGGAGTGGTTGAACGCCCGCCACTCCGGTCCGGGGTCGATGTGGTCCTCCTCGACGACGAGCCCACAGTCCGCACAGACCAGTTCGCCCCGGTCGGCGTCCTTCACGATGTCCCCGGAGGCACACTCCGGGCAGACCGTCGTCGCGTCCTGCGTCGGCTCGGCCTCCTCTTCGTCCTCCTGGCGCTCGCGCTCCCGCTGGCGTGTGGGCCGTGTCATCGCACTTATATAGTCAGTCGGCGGACCCTCTTAAACCCTCGGCAACCCGTCGCCGAACCTGACACGAACCACCGGATGGCGACGCCATCGATTCCCGCCTCCCCCAGGAGTTCGACTGCATACCGGAAGGGCTATCAGTCGGAAGCCGGCACCGGGCTACCATGCCCGTCGTCGAGTGTGCGCCCGAGGCGGCCCGCGACCGGCTCGAGGCCGCCGGCGTGGCCGTGGCGCCCGGCAACACCGACCACGAGCAGTGGCGGGCCAGCCACGCGGGCGCGACGGCGGTCGCCTACGACGACAAGGTCGTCGTGCAGGGCGAGACCCCGGCGCGGCTGGTCGGCCTGCTGCGGGCGGCCGGGGGCCGCGCGCACCTGTACTTCGACGGCGGCGCCCGCGGGAACCCCGGGCCGGCCGCCGTCGGGTGGGTGCTCGTGACCGGCGACGGCATCGCGGCCGAGGCCGGCGAGCGCATCGACCGCGCCACGAACAACCAGGCCGAGTACGCGGCGCTCGTCCGCGGGCTGGAGGCTGCGGCCGACCACGGCTACGACGAACTGGTCGTGCGCGGCGACTCGGAACTCGTCGTCCGGCAGGTCCGCGGCGAGTACGAGACGGACGACCCGACGCTCCGCGAGAAGCGCGTCCGGGTCCGGGAGCTGCTCGCCCGGTTCGACGAGTGGTCCATCGAACACGTACCGCGGGAGATAAACAGTCGCGCGGACGAACTGGTGGCCGACGCCCTCGATGGCTGACCGCGACTCCGAGCCAAACGACGCAGGGCCCGAGGATGGACGGACAGCCGACGACGCCACCGGGGACGCGGCGCGGGCAGACGGCGATCCGCCACTGCCGGCCGACGTCGTCTCGCGCGCGGCCACGCTCACGCGGCGGGTCCGGCAGCCGGTCGACGACGACGAACGGGCCGCCGTCAGCGCGGAACGCGACCGGCTGCTTGCCGACCACGGTTACGTGGCCCGGGTCCGCGAGGACGACGCGGGCGAGACGCTGGTGCTGTACCCCGACGAGTGGGTCGGCGATGGCGTCGTCCGGGTCGACCGCGTCGAGGACACCGGTCGCGCGGTCGAGCGGTCGCTGTCCGGCGTCGGGAGCGACGACTGGGGCGACGTCGCGGCGCACAACCGGCGTATCGCCGACCGGGTCGCCGACGTCCACGGCGACCCCCACGGCGAGACCGCTCACGCGTACGCCGACTTCATGAGCAACCACTATGGCAAGCGCGTCGAGAGGGCGACGCCGGCCGAGCGGCGGGAGTTCCGCGAGGAGTACTTCCCCCGCAACGCCTGGCCGACCGAGGCTCAACGCGAGGCCGTCGAGGAGTCGCTGCGTCGGATCGAGGAGACTGCGGAGACGGAGTAGCTACTCGTACTGCTCGACCAGCGACCGCAGCCGCTCGGCCCGGTCGTCGTCGGTCGCCACGTTCGAGAACACCCACGACAGCTGCTCGAAGACGGCCTCGATCCCCTCCTCGGTCAGGCCGTACTCGTTGGTGCGCTTGTCGAGTTCGCTCTTCTCGATGAGCCCCATCTCGACGAGGTCGTCCAGGTTCGGGTAGAGTCGCCCGTGGTTCACCTCGTCGTCGTAGTACGTCTCGAGTTCCCGCTTGATCGCGAGGCCGTACCTCGAGTCGTCCGCGAGGATCGTGAGGATGTTCTGCTGGAACGCAGTGAGTTCCCGCGCGACGGCAGAATCGCGGTCCGCTGTTCGGGCGTCTGACATGAAACACCTACCGGTCCCGACCCACTTAATGGTTGTTAATAATCAATGTTCGTGTTGGTTCAATCAAGGTCCCGCCGGCCGTAGAGTTACTCGGCGGCCCGCCGGTCGGCCACCGTCGGGCGGGAGTCGAACGGGCCCGACCGCTTGCGGTACGAGGCGACGCACCCTCAGTCGCAGACCGAACACCGTGACGGTCCGACGTTTCGGAAGATGACGGCGGCATCCGGAATCCGATGGCCGTGTCGAAAGTCCTTTGCGGCACCACCCGGACTCCGAGACATGGCTGGTGCGAACCTGTGGGCGGACCTCGAGACCGGACCGAACCCCCCGGAGGAGATCTACGCGGTCGTCGAGTGTCTGAAGGGCGAGCGCAACAAGTACGAGTACGACAAGGACGTCCCCGGTGTCGTGCTGGACCGCGTCCTGCACTCGAACGTCCACTACCCCTCCGACTACGGCTTCATCCCGCGGTCGTACTACGACGACGAGGACCCCTTCGACGTCCTCGTGCTCCTCGAGGACCGGACGTTCCCGGGGTGTGTGATCGAGGCTCGCCCGGTCGCGCTGCTGAAGATGGACGACGACGGCGAACAGGACGACAAGGTCATCGCGGTGCCGACGGAGGATCCCCGCTGGGACCACATCCGCGACCTCGATGACGTACCCCGGCAAACGCTCGCCGAGATCGACGAGTTCTTCGAGACCTACAAGAACCTCGAGGAAGGCAAGGAGGTCCAGACCCTGGGCTGGGAGGACCGAAACGCCGCCTACGACGCGATCGAGCACGCCCGGGACCTCTACGAGGAACTGTTCGGCTGAAGCCCCGTCGGGTCGCCCCCCGAGCCGTGCGCGCTCCGGCTTCCCGCTCCGGGTAGCCGGGTGGAGATAGTCAGCCCTCGAGGGCATCGCTCGTCGTTCGGTCGTCTGTCGGGTGGTTCCTCCGACGGGTGCAGGAAGCTAACCACAACTATTGAATAGTATACACCGCTACTGTGGGGTCCATGCTCGGCTGTTCCCCGCCGGACTACCTCGAGGTGCCCACGCCGAGGGGCTTTACAGTCGACGAGGGGACCTGGCGGTGCGACATCGCGCGGTTCGAGCAGTTTCTCGCAGCGGTCGGCGGCGTCGAGGGCTCCCTCGAGTGTGATGGGGACTGCTACGTCGCGGGGAGTCGCCTCGAGGGATTCATCGCACAGAGGCAGGCGGGCGGCGAATGGAACGAGTCACTCACCGAAGCGTACCCGGACGTCGAGTCGCTCGCTGAGATCGAGGCGCTCGCGCTGTTCTTCCGGACCTGTCAGGCCGACCGCGAACAGGGGTCGGCCAGCCTCCCCGGCACCCTGCAGGTGTAAACTACCCCACCCTACTCGCTCACGGCTTCTTCTCGCGGGCCGTAAGCCCGCTCGAATGGTTCGCGGAACTTCGTTCCGCGCTATCGCCGTTCGCTTCGTTGAGGGTGGGGCTTTCGCGTGGACTCCCGCTCTGGCCATTACCGGCAGGAGGATTGTACTCTCCGTTCGCGTTCAGCGTCCCGCGATTCAAGCGCACGCCTACGGGTGCGCCTCCGCCGTCCCCAGTTTGGGAACGGCGGAGATACCGCAGTCCGATGTTCTTCGCCGCGTTGTAGTCAGCGTGGTTCTCGTAGCCACATTTCAGGCACTCGAACGCCGTCCCGTCGCGGTTGTCTGGGTGCGTGAACCCACACGTCGAACACCGCCGGGACGTGTTCTCCGGGTTCACCTGTTCCACGTCTATGCCGTGTAACGCGGCTTTATACTCGACGTATTCGTACAACCGCTCGAAGGCCCACTCGTGGCCCCACGAGGCCTCAGGCAATCTGTCGCGGATGCCGGTCAACTCCTCGAACGCGATGACCGTAGACCCGTTCTCGGCGGCCTCCTCAATGATGCCGTTGGCAATCCGGTGAAGCATCATTTTGAACCGGCCTGTCTCTTTCCGACCGACTGCTTGAATGTTCTCGTGGGCGTGGCGACTCCCGCACTGTTGGAGCGAGCCACGCCGTTTCTCGTACTCCCGTCGCCAGTGGTCGAACTCGCGGCCGCTCCAGAACGTACCTGTCGACGTGACCGCGAGTTGGTTCACGTTGAGGTCAACGCCGAGGACTGTTGGGTGCTCGGTCGTTGCCTGTTCCAGCGTGTCGGACTCCAGCTCCGCCTTTGTGCGGAGATGAAGGAACCACTCGGCGTCTCTATGGTGTAGTTCCGCGCCTGTCACTTCGTAGTCATCGTTGTTGAGGTACCGACTGTGAGGTGTGTCGCGGTCGGGGTCGGGGAGGACGTACTCGACCTCAATACGCCCATCCACGGTCGCCAGCGACACGGACTCGTTGTGGAAGGTGGCACACCG
>PXQY01000015.1:3680-35870 GCA_003021745.1 Halobacteriales archaeon QH_7_69_31 | reverse complement strand
ACGAGCAGGCCGACACATACCTCCTGCGCGTCCGCCGCCGCGGCGTCCGCGAGATGCTCGCCGGGTTCCTCGACCGGCAGGAGGCCGTCACGCTCGTGGCGCCGGTCGCGGTCTTCGCGTGTTTCTTCGCGGTCCAGGCAGCCGTTCCCGACCGACACCGCCGGGGCGGTCGAAACGGTCACGGACGTCATCCTCGGGCTCGGCGGCCCGGTGTTCCTCGGCGCCGTCTTCCTGTCGGTCGTGTACTGTCTGTACCTGCTGATCGGCCCGTGGGGCGCGATCAGGCTCGGCGGCCCGGACGCCGAACCCGCCTACACCTTCCCGACGTACTTCGCGCTCGTCTTCACCGCCGGCATCGCCGCGGGCGTGGTGTTCTGGGGTCCCGCCGAGGCGCTGTTCCACTACCAGACTCCGCCGACCTACTTCGCCGACACCGCCGCGCCCGAGTCGAACGCCGCCATCGGCGGCGCCTTGACCTACGCGCTGTTCCACTGGGGCCTGTCTGCCTGGAGCGCCTACGCCGTCATCGGCGTGCCCATCGCCTACTTCGTGTTCAACCGCGGGGCGCCGCTGCGGGTCTCGACCATCCTGGCGCCCTGGCTCGGCGTCGACGGCCTCGACTCGCCCTGGAGCAGACTCATAGACACGCTTTCGGTGTTCGCCGTCATCGGCGGCATCGCGACGTCGGTCGCGCTGGTGAGCCGACAGTTCCTCGCCGGCACGGCGTTCCAGTGGGACGTCACGGCCGGCACGCTCGGGCCGGTGCTGTTCGTCGGCGGCCTCACCGTCATCTTCACGCTCTCGGCCGTCACCGGCGTCCACCGCGGGATCCGACGGATCGCGGGGTTGACAGTCGTCCTGTTCGGCCTGGTCGCCGCCCTGCTTTTCGCCACCGGCCCCCGCGGCTTCATCGTCGAGCGGGGCACGTCGGCGCTTGGTAGCTATGCCGTCAACTTCGTCCCGATGAGCCTCTATCTCGGCGGCGAGTGGGTCGCCGACTGGACCGTCTGGAACTGGTCGTGGTGGTTCTCGTGGGCGCCGTTCGCCGGCCTGTTCATCGCTGCGCTCTCGCGGGGCCGCCGCATCCGGACCGTCGTGTTCACGGGCGTGGTCGCGACCTCCGCCGCGACGATGGTCTGGTTCCTGGTGCTCGGCGGCACGTCGCTGTGGGTCCAGCACACCGGGCAAGCGGACATCCTCGGGGCCATGGCGGCGGCCGACAGCGCCGAGGCCGTCGCCGGGTTCCCGCTGTTCGAGGCGCTGCCGCTGGGCCAACTGTTCATGTTCCTCTTCCTCGCGCTCATCATCACGTTCATGGCGACCTCCGCGGACACCTCGACGCTCGTCGTCTCGACGCTGGCGGCCGAACGCGGCCTGGCGCCCTCGAGTGCGACCATCGTCTTCTGGGGCGTCGTCCAGGGCGCCGTCGCCATCGCGGTGTTGCTCCTCGGCGGCGCGGGGACGCTGGAGGCGATGGCGGTCCTGACCGGCGGTCCCTTCGCCGTGCTGTCGGTGGTGGCGCTGGTCGGGCTGACGGTGACCTTGTACCGCGACGAGAAGGGCCACCGGTCGGTCCTCGACGTGATCCGGTCGCGGCTCCCCGAGATCCGGACCCACCACGACCTCGACCCGCCGGAGGAGGACTGATTCCACTGACGCGCCGTCGCCGTTGATCCGCTCGGCGACCCGGACGTGCGGTCCGGTCAGGCGGTGGCGAGGGCAGTACAGAAGTTCTCGACGATCAGCTTGCCCTCGCTGGTGAGGATGCTCTCCGGGTGGAACTGCATCCCGACGTGCGGGCGGTCGACGTGCCGGACGCCCATCACGATACCGTGGCCGCCGTCGGCGCGGCCGCCGGCCGCGTCGCCGGTCGTGTGGGCCGTCTCGACCAGTTCGTCGGGCAACTCCGCCCGGTCGACGGTCAGCGAGTGGTACCGGCCGACCTCGAAGGGGTCGGCGACGCCGTCGTAGAGCCCCTTGCCGTCGTGGGTGACCGACGACGGTTTCCCGTGGACCACCTCCGGGGCGTGGCCGACCGTCGCGCCGTTGGCGGCACACAGCGCCTGGTGGCCGAGACAGACCCCAAGCGTCGGGTACTCCGTCTCGGCGAACACGTCGACGGAGACCCCGGCGTCGGCGGGCGTGCCGGGCCCCGGCGAGACCACGATGCCATCCGGGTCGAGCTCCCGGATGCCGGCGACGTCGATGGCGTCGTTGCGCCGCACCTCGACGTCCTCGAACTCGCCGACGTACTGGACGAGGTTGTAAGCGAAGGAGTCGTAGTTGTCGACGATGAGGATCATCAGCGCCCTCCCATCGGGTCCGAGGCGGCCTCGACGGCAAGCGTCCCCTGCTCGCCGAGTGCTTCGTCGACCGCCGTCACCAGCGCGCGGGCCTTGTCGAGGGTCTCCTGGTACTCCAGGTCCGGGACCGAGTCGTGGACGACGCCGGCGCCGACCCGGAGGCGATACTCGCCCTCGTGGCGGACCAGCGTCCGGATGACGATGTTCAGCGTCGCGCGGTTGTCGAAGCCGAACACGCCGATCGAGCCGGTGTAGGGACCCCGCCGGGTCGCTTCGACCTCGTCGATGATCGCCATCGTCCGCGGCTTCGGCGCCCCGGTGATGGTGCCCCCGGGGAAGACGGCGGCGACGGCGTCGGCGATCGAGCACTCGGCGCGGCGCCGGCCCTCGACCAGGCTGACGAGGTGCATGACCTCCGAGTAGCGGTCGACCCGACGGTACTCCGTTACGTCCACCGAGCCGTACTCGCTGACCTTCCCGAGGTCGTTCCGCTCGAGGTCGACCAGCATCGCATGTTCGGCCCGCTCCTTCTCGTCGGTCAGGAGGTCGGCCTCGAGGTCGGCGTCCGCCTCGGGCGTCTCGCCGCGGGGCCGCGTCCCGGCGATGGGCTCGGTCCGCAACCGGTCGCCCTCGACATCGAGCAGCAGCTCCGGGCTCGCGCTCACGAGGTCCACGCCGGGGAACTCCACGAGTGCCGAATAGGGGGCCGGGTTCACCCGACGGAGCGCGTCGTAGGAGGAGACCGGGTGTACCGTCGCCGGCGCGACGAGCCGGTGGGAGACGTTGGCCTGGAACGTATCCCCCTCCCGGACGTACTGCTTGACCTCGCGGACGCGGTCGGCGAATGCCGCCTGCCCGCACTCGCTCTCGAAGGACGCCCGCCGGTCGGCCGTCGGCGGCGAGGCGACCTGCGGATCGCCGTGCAGCGCCGCGCCGGCCAGCGCCAGTGCGCGCCCCCGGCCCTGCTCGAAGGCCGCGGCCGGCGACCCGTCGACGACGGGGCAGGCCGTCACACGGAGCCCGACCGGGCCGTCCCCGCTGGGTTCCTCCCAGGCGGCGACCCGATCGAACACTCCCAGCTGGAGCCGTGGGAGCCCATCGGGCGTCGTCGTGTCCGGGATGTCCTCGAGCTCACGAGCCACGTCGTAGGACAGCCACCCGAACGCGCCACAAGGATACGGAACGTCGCAGTCGCCACGGACGAGCTGTTCCCGTTCGAGTAGCGCGTCGATGGCCCCAATACTGGGGCTTCCGTCGTCGTCGGAACCCTCTCCGCCGGCTTCCACCTCGACTCGCTCGATCGGGTCGACCGCGAAGTACCCCCAGCCGGACTGGCCGCCCGTCGTCTCGAGGAACACGCCGTCGCCGTCGGCGGTCCGGGCCCGACGATACGCCAGGAAGGGGTCCGAGACGGTGACGGACACCTCGACCGGGACGCGGGCGCCGGCCGGCGCCGCGGCTGCCGTCTCGACGAACGATTCCTTCCGCGTCACGGTCGTCGGCTCGGTCATGGAGTCCCCGGATCCCGTCCTGTGCCGAGTTTCGGATGCCGGGACAAATACGTTTGGTGGGCCGGGCGGCGCGAGCGAAGCGAGCGCCGCCGTCTGAGCGAGCGGGAGGAGGGAGCGGAGCGACCGACGACACGCGAGCCGCGAGGCCGACCGAAGGGAGGCCTCGGACCGAGCGAGCGGTGAAGCCGCGAGGCGGGGGCTCGACCGTTCCGGATGACGAACCGGGTCCGATGGGGTATCGCATATGTCTACTCTCCCCGGCGACGACGCCGCCCCGCCCACGGCTGCGAGCGTACTATTACCATTCGCACGGAAGACCCCGCATGGCCTTCAGCTACACCGGCGACGCGGCGGCGCGGCTCGCCGCGGCCTACCGGGCGGACGCCGAGCCCTTCCCGACGAGCGATGCGATGGACTTCCCCGGGTCGGACCAGGACCGCGAGGTCGCGGCCCTCCTCCGGGAGCTGTTCTTCCCGCGGTGCTGGAACGCGACGCCGCTCGTCCGCGACGAGCGCACGGTCGCCGAACGGCTGGACGACCTCGGCGCACTGCTGTGTGCGGGCATCCGACCGTACGGGACGGCGGAACCGGACACCACGGTCAGGACCGTCGTCGACTGCCTCCCCGCCATCCGGTCGCTCCTCAAGAAGGACGTCGAGGCCGCCTACAAGGGCGACCCGGCCGCCAAGTCCCACCTCGAGGTGATCCGGTCGTACCCAGGCTTGTTCGCGATCATGATCCAGCGGGTGGCCCACGAACTCTACGAGGCGGGTGAACCGGAGTACGCACGGGAACTCACCGAGTACGCAAAGACCCGGACCGGCATCGACATCCACCCGGGCGCGGAGATCGGCGAGTACTTCTTCGTCGACCACGGCACCGGCGTCGTCGTCGGCGAGACGGCGACGGTCGGCGACCGGGTCCGCATCTACCAGGACGTCACCCTCGGGGCGCTCCACTTCGAGGAGGAGGAGGGGGCGGAACACGCCCTGGCGAAGGGCTACGAGCGGCACCCCGACGTCGGGAGCCACGTGGTCATCGGCGCCGGGACGAAGGTGCTCGGCGCGGTCACCGTCGGCGACCACGTCAGCATCGGCGCCAACTCCTGGGTGACCGAGGACGTCCCGGCGAACACGAAGGTGTACATCAGCGACCACCCCACGCAGGAACGCAAACAGACCGATTGACGCCCCGGCGCGGCTACACCCGCAGATGGGCGGGCGGGTCGACGACCTCGAGTTGCTCCAGCAGGCTCAGCCGGTTCTCCTCCAGCCAGATCTCCGCGATCCGGCCCTCGGCGACCCGGTACATTCCGATCCCTGTCCACTCGGCCCGGTGGCCCGTCGGCTCGACGCCGCGGTACTCGCCGGTGTGGGTCCCGCTGACCGAGTACCTGACGACGACGGTGTCGCCGTCGGCGACCATCTCCTCGGTCTCCCCCGCGTAGTCGGGGAACGTCTCGAAGTGGGCGTCGAGGAACTCGAGGATCTCCTCGTGGCCGTGTAGGTCCTCGTGGACGCCGTGTTCGACGACGTCCTCCGCCAGGAGTTCGGTCATCCGGTCGCGGTCCCGGTCGTTGAACGCCGACAGGTAGTCCCGCACCAGGTCGACGTTCGAGTGTTCGGTTGCTGACATGGATGGGTCTCCGTTCGGCGCCCTGTCGCTCGGAGCAGGGCGCACCGCTCGAACACAGGATACAGGTCGTGTTAGGTGTTCCCATCGAACGGGTCGAACGGCGCCCCGCCGACGGCCCCTTCACTCCGTCGACTCCAGCCGCTTCGAGCGCTGGAGCGCCTCGTAGTACGTCGCGGCGTCGGCCTCCCGGACGAACGCCGCGAGTTCGTCGTGACCCAGGTCCATGGCGGCGAACCGGGCGCCCACGTAGTTGTACTCGTCGTCGAGGAGGTCGGCGTCGAGGACCTCCCGCAGCTGGCGGACCACCTCGTCGGTGACCTCGACGCGCGTCACGAGGCGTCCCTCCTGGCCGCGTCGTAGGCCGCCTGGAGCCGCCGGAACTCGCGCTCGTCGCCGCCGTGGTCCGGGTGAACCGCCTTGACGCGCCGCCGGTAGGCCCGCCGGACAGCGGCCTCATCCGCCCCGCTCTGGAGCCCGAGGACCTCGTAGGCGGCCTCGGGTGCGCCCCCGCGGCGGTCCCGGGCGGCGCCCTCCCCGACCGGGCCCTCCGGCGTCTCGAACGGAAGCCGGGCGCCGAGCGCGGCCCCCGGCAGCTCGTGTTCGGCGAGCACGACGCGGGTCGGCGTGCCCTCCAGCGAGAGGTACGTTCCCGCGTCGAACGTCACTGCGACGTCCCGCTGGGGGAGGAAGAAGGCGACGCGGTTGCCGGCGACCTCGGCGTCCTCGGTGAACCGTTCGCCGATGACCTGGAGGTACCGACCGATCTCGCCGCGACGGATCGTCTCCGTCGACCGACCCTCGGGGCCGGCGTCGCCGTCGGGGAACCGGCGGGCGCCGACGAGGAAGGTTACCGCGACGCCGAGGCTCAGGAGGGCGCCGGCGGCGACGCCGAGGTACACCCACTGCGGGAGCGACAGCAGCGCGTCGACTGCCACGCGCCCGTCTTGGTCTGACTCGGTTATGAGCGTGACGGCGCCGGCCACCCGGCCGGCGTCGACGGCCCCGCCGCCGGCGTCGGCCGGACGGGCGTCAGCCGATCAGCCGATGTACCGCAGGTCCTCGTCGCTCGGTGGCTGGGCGCCCTGCTCCATCTGCTGGATGCGCTCGACGACCTCCTGCATCTCCTCGGCGCGGTCCGACAGGGCGTCGTAGCCGACCTCGAACCCGAGGGATTCCTGGAGGGCCTCGAGCACCACGCGGGCGCTCTGGGGGTCTACGAGGTAGCCGCTCGTCTCGCCCATCAGGCAGGCCGCCTCGAAGCCGCGGCGCTCGCCGAGGCCGAGCAGCAGCCCGGAGATGCCGACGATGCCGCCGGCCGGCTCGTCGTCGCGGAACCGGACGCCCACGCCCTCCAGCTCCTCGAGGAATGCGTCGGCGGTCGCGGCGCCGACGACGTCCGGCTCGTCGACGAGTTCGCCCGTCGGGACGCCGCCCATCGCGACGACGCGGTCGACGTCGAACGCGTCGGCGACGTCGAGGAAGGCCTCGGTGAGCCGGTAGTTGCCTGGCCCGTCGGCGGCCTGGTGGTCGCCGGTCAGGACGAGCAGGTCGCGCTCGGCGTCCCGCACGGCGTGGACCGCCGCCGACGCGAGGGTGGTCCGGCCGTCCTCGACGGTCACCTGCGGCGGGAAGTGCTCCGAGTACACCCGCCGGACGACCTCTGTCTCGAACTCCTCCAGGAGGTGCTCGGCGGCCAGCTTCCCGACGTGGCCCACGCCAGGGAGCCCCTCCACGAGCACCGGCTCCGCGAGGTCGGGGTCGGCCGGCGACTCGATCTCGACTGCGTCCATGCGGAGCATTCGGGCTCGGGCTGCATAAGAACACGGCGATGTTCACGTGCGGTGTCGTCGGCAGCGGCGGCGACGGCGAGACCGGACCTGTCGTCTACGCGGGTCGCCCCCGCGGCTCGCGGATCGCTTCGCTCCCCGTTCGCTCGTTCGGCGGCGCTCGCTCCGGTCGGGTCGCCCGGCTCGCGTGTCGTCGTTCCCGCTGGTCACTCCTCCCGCTCGCCCATTCCGAGGCCTCACTTCGTTCGGNNNNATTAGGAGGCGCTCGCTCCGCTCGCGCCTCCCTCCTCCCGCTCGCCCATTCCGAGGCCTCCCTCCGGTCGGCCTCGTGCCCTCCGCCGGTACTCCCCGTAGGGGTCCTCGGGGTTGTAAGGCGCCGGCGCGCTGTTCTCGGCGTCGGCGCCACACGCCGGACACGTCTCCCCGAGTGTGTACATTGGCGACTCGTGGGCGCGCTCCCACGCCGAGCAGACGCGGATGTCGGCCTTCATCTACTCCTCGTCGGTGCGGCGCTCGCGGTGGAACTCGGCGGTGCCGCCGACGGCCTCGATGGCCTCGCTCGCCCGGTCGGCGCTTTCCTCGAGTTGGGTCTCGGCGGTCTTGTAGTTCGGAGCCTGCACGCGGATGCGGTACTCCGGCGCGCCGACGTAGGTGACCGTCAGGTCGGCCTCCTCGGGGACCTCCCCGTTGCCCTCGGCCGCCTCCAGCGCCTCGCGGACGTCCTCGACGCCGTCGGCACCGGGTGCCTCGAGGTCCACGTAGCCCGTCACAGTCACGTACGGCACCGAGACGTTCTCGCGGGCCGTCTCGACGATCGCCTCGACGTCGTCGTCATCGAGGTCGGTGTCCGCAAGCGCCTCCGGCCCGTGGATGGCGGCCGCCTCGAAGCCGTCGTAGAGGCTGCCGTGGACCTCGAGGAGTTCGTTGGCGACGCGGCGGAACGTCTCGTCGTCGACGTCCTCGCCGAACGCGATCTCCATCCACTTGTCGGCCTGCTGCTCGTTCTTCCACTCCTGGATCTTCTCGGAGTGCTGGTGGTCGTTGACGTCCTTGATCGAGAGGTCGACCTGCTGGGCGTCCTCGTCGACCTCCAGCACCTTACAGACCACCATCTCGTCGACGTTGGCGTGGTCCCGGACGTTCTTGATCCAGCCGGCGGCGACCTCGCTGACGTGGACCAGCCCCCGCGTGTCCTCGTACTCCTCGAGGTCGACGAACACCCCGAAGTCCTCGATCTCGTCGACCCGGCCGACGACGAACTCGCCCGACGATGGCCAGCCGCTGTATTGCATGCGAAGGACTTCCCGTGTGACGAGAATAAAAGCGTCGTTGCCTCGACCGTCGCCTCACCGCCCGTCGGCGTCGCGAGCGTCGACCCGCAGACGGCGCAGTCGACGACGGTCGCGGCCGTCCCGAAGATGACCTGCTCGTTCTCGCAGTCCGTACACCGGACCCGTACGAAGTTCCCGGCCATCGTCACTCCTGGAACGTGAGCCGGCCGGCGCGCCAGCCCTCCCGGAGGTGGGCCTTGCCGCACTCGCTGCAGCGGTACTTGAGGTCCGTCTTCTTGGTCGGCTTGTCGCCGCCCGGCACCTTCGAGAACCGCCCGGCGTTGCCGATGACCGCCTTCCCCCGTCGGGTCCGGCGGGCGTCCCACTTGGTCCCGGACGACTGGCCCGAGCGGACCTTCTCCACCTCTATCTCGTGGTGGCCGTCGCAGTGCGGGCAGTACGAGTTGAACCGGCGTGGCATCTCCATAGGTACCGGCGGTAACGTAGCCCCGGTTAAAACGGGTTTGGTTTCGGGGCCGCAGAAGGCAGTCGGCTCCGACGGGGGCCGGCCATCCTGGTCGTCACGGGGGCGGTCTGGCTCGTCGTGGTGGCACTCCTCTGGCTCGACGGCCGCATCGGTCGGTACTTCGTGCCGCCGTTCTGGCTCGTCGTCGCGGCCGGCCTGCCCGTCGGCGCGGCGGTCGGGACGGACCGCGCCGGCACGCCGGGGGCGACGGCCGCCTGGGGCGCTGTGTTCGCGGGGACGTTCGCGGCCGGCCTCCCGTTCGGCGTCTCGCTCGGGACCGCCGCCGTGCTGGGCCACGCCGTCGAGACGGTGACGGCCGTCTTCGTCGCGCTGCCGGGGTTGCTGTTGGGCGCTGGGGTTGGCGGCACCGACGGCACGACCGTCCCCCGATCCGAGGAGGGGTGATTCGCCTACGGGAGCCACGACGAGAGACGCCAATCGATGACCCCGCCGCCACGCCGTGGCCGGTGTCGCGGTAGTGAAACTGCCGTGTCCGACGGTCGCATCGCATCGTCCAGGTGAACGAGTCCCGCCGGACCGAAAAGCCACCGAACGGTGGTTTCCACCGGAAAACACTTATCTGGTCATGAAGGCGCATCAACCCTATGGCACGGGGAGCTGCCCTGGGGATTGCCCTCGTCTGCCTCCTTCTGGTGTCCACCGTTACCCTTGCCATCCCTCCACTCCCACGCGGCGTATGTCCCGTCTGCGGGATGAGCCTCCACGAGAACGTCACGGCTTCGGAGGCGACGCTGGAGATTGGCGAGGACGGCGACATCCACTGGCGGGTCGAGAACGAACTGACCGAGTCCACCGCGAATGGGTGGCGCGACGGCCCGGAAGACGCCCGATCGGCCGTCGACTCCGCGATGGAGGGGCCGCCCGAACCGCTAGAGAATCCGACCGACCCGACGGTGGACGTGGAGGGTCGCACCGTCATGGTCACGTTCACCGACCGCGGGGCGGCCCGGCAGCGACTCGGCCTCCTCGTCGTCCCGTACCTCCACGGCGAAGGCATCGATTACCGATGGGTCATCGACACCCTCCCGCCGTCGGCCGAACCCAAACTGTTGCCCGTCTCCGAGTCGGCCCCCGAACCTGGCCCCACCTACGTGGTCGCCGGCGAGGGGGCCGTCGCCGGGACCCGAAGCGCCGTCGTCGTCGGTCTCGAACCGCTCGACCCCGTCCTTTATAGTTACTACGCGCTCGGCCTGCTGTTCGTCGCCGGCGTGACGTTCGGCCTCTACACCATCGAGGGAAGCCGGCTTGGCCGTACTCGAGTCGGTAGTGTGGTCGCCCTCATGTCCACCGCGTACCTCGCCATCGTCATGCCAGTGCACCCGCCCGACATCGACGGGGTCTTCGTGCAGGCCATGGTGGTCGTCCTGACGCTGCTGCTCGCGCTCATCGGCGGCGTCGGGCTATACGCTTGGGCGGCCCTGAGCGACGGCACGGACGGGGTGCGCACCCGATGATTCTCGAGAGCCTATTCTACATCACGGGCCTGCTTTTCGGCATCGCCGGACCGCTCGCGGTCGCCCACTATGGACGCGCGTCGCACAGGCGACTCGACCGACCCTTGGTTGCCGTCGCCGCTGCCGTCCCCGTCATCCTCGTCGCGGTCGTCCTCCGTGACTTCCGGGTGGGTGGGCACAGCCACGGCCTATTCGAACTGCTCGCCGACTTCGTATCCGGCGTCGTGTTGGGCCTACTGGTGGGATTCTTCGGCCTCGCCGCATACGGTGTCATCGAGCGACTGGTCCTGCCCCGGATGGCTGGGGACTGACCGTCGGTCCGAAGCGCTTAACCCGGCATCCTGCGAACGCCCGCTCGTGAAACGGCTCATCATCCACGGGGACCCCGGCATCCGCAAGGAGGCCGTCATCGAGTACGACGGCGAGGAGCACGTCTGCTTCGGGGTCTCCCGACAGGGGGAGTGGCACGGCCCGGACCGGCCACAGCTGTGGTGCACCATCGGCACCGCCGAGGAACGGGAGGACTTCGAGCGCCGGAACTTCATCCCGATGCACCTCGAGGTCGACGACGTCGACGCCGAGTCCGTCGACGTCGTGAAAGCGGCCGGCGACCTGGCGGTCTGACGCCGTGCCGTCGACCGACACGGTACGCCGGCGCACCGCCGGACTCCCGTCCCCATGAGTGACCTCCGCCCCGTCACCATCGCCGTCGCGGTCCTCGGCCTCTTCGCCGGCGGCCTCGCGGCGCTCGGCCGGTTCCTGCCGTTCGTCCTTGATTGGCCCCAAGGCCAGTTCGCCGTCGCGGTCGCCGTCGTCGACGGGCTCGCCTTCCTCCTGTCGCCGGTCGCCGTCGCGGTCGTGGGCTACGGGGCCGGCAGCCGCGTCGACGTCGGGGAGGCGTACGGTCGCATCATCGCCGTATTCGCCGGCGTCGGGGGCGCGGCCGCTCTGGTCGGCGGCGCCGCCCTGACGCTCGGACTCGCCGACACCATTGCCCGAGCGTCGATCCTCGACCTCGGGCTCACCTTCGTCTTCGCGCCGATATCCATCGGGGTGTCGTTCGCGCTCGCAGGGTTAGCCGCCGCCGCCGTCGCCCAGTTCCGCCGGGACTGAGTCGAATGTGCGGCCCGCCTCGGACGTGCATGAACGTCGCGTGGTGTCGGCGGAGATCGCGGGCAGTGTAATCACGCCTCCGCGGTGCTCGAGATGCTGACCGCCTTACTGCAGGTCGTTCGTCACCTGACGCATGATCTCGAGGGCCTCCTTCAGCGTCTCGACGCCGGCGGCGTAGGAGATCCGCGCGTGCCCGGCTCCGTGCTCACCGAAGGCCGCCCCCGGCACGAGGATGACGCCGCGGTCGATGACCGCCTCGACCCAGCCGTCGGGCACCCGCGGCATCGCGTAGAACGCCCCCCGGGGCGTCGGGACCTCCAGGCCCATGTCCTCCAGGGCGTCCAGGAGGACGTCCCGGCGCTCCTCGAAGGCCTCCCGCATCTCGACGGTGTGGTCCTGCGGACCCTCCAGCGCCGCCTCGGCGGCGTACTGCGCCGGCGCGGAGGCACATGCCTGGGCGTACTGGTGGACGCGGAGCATCCGCTCGATCCGTCTGGTCGAGGCGGTGACCCAGCCGAGCCGCCAGCCGGTCATCGAGTAGGCCTTCGAGGCGGCGTTCACGACGACCACGTTGTCCGAGTCGGCGTAGGTCATGGGCGAGTGGTGCTCGCCGTCGAAGACGAACGGCTCGTAGACCTCGTCGGAGACACAGAGCACGTCGTGGTCGTCGGCGATCCTGGCGAATGCGCGCACGTCGGCTTCGCTCTGGACCGCGCCGGTGGGGTTGGCGGGGCTGTTGACGACGAAGGCGGCGGTGTCGTCGGTGATGGCCTCCTCCACGGCCGCCGGCGACAGCGTGAGGTCCTCCCGGAGCGGGACGGGCGTCGGCTCCCCGCCGGCGACGCGCGTCAGCGCCCCGTAGGAGACGAAGCCGGGGTCCGGGATGACGACTTCCTCCCCGACGGCCACGTGGGCTTCGATGGCGAGGTGGAGCGCCTCGCTGCCGCCGGCGGTCGCGATGACGTCCGCCGGGTCGACGGAGATGTCGTTGTCGCGGTCGTGCTTTTCGGCGATGGCCTCCCGGAGTTCCCGGATGCCCTTGTTCGAGGTGTAGGCGTCCGTCTCGCCGGCCTCGATGGCGTCGACGGCCGCCTGCCGGGCGTGCTCGGGCGCGGGGAAGTCCGGCTGGCCGAGCCCGAGGTTGATGGCGTCGGCGCCGGCGGCCTCGAACACCTCGCGGATGCCGCTGATGGAGACCGCCTCGACGCGGGATGAGAACTCCGTCATGTCCGAACGGGGCGGGCGAACCGGGTTAACTCTGCTGGATGGTCATACTGCCGGCTGTACCCAAACGTCGTGATTCCCCTGGGTAGAGAACCGGTTCTCGGTTCCGGGGTCCCTTAGAATCTCGAAAGGCAATTTACGCCATTACAGCCGGCCGTATCACGCCTCGCCCGCCTCCCGCAGGTCCTTGATCGGTCCCTTCAGCCGTCGTAGCGTGGCGTCGGCGTCGGCGTACCCCTGCTCGTACTCCTCGTAGGCGGCGTCGGCCTTCCGGAGGAACTCCTCGAGTGCGTCATCGAGGTCGGACATATCGGAGCGGTCGGGGGCGGGCCTCAAAGTTCGGTCGCTGTTCGCCGTCTCGATCGGGTCTGTCCCGATCACGTGTCACCGACCGCGTCGCGGTACTGTGCTTCCGTGACCGTGTACCGGTGGTAGTCGATGGTGCGACCGTCGGGCCGGACCGTCGCATTGCGGACGAGACCGGCGTAGCCGCCGCCCTCGGCCTCAACGTACGTTTCGACGGGCCGTCGGGACCTGTCGTTGCCGTCCTCGACGGTCACTGCGATGGCCAGGCGGGGAGGCGGGCCGACGGCTGAAAGTTTAAACACGACAACGGACAACCATCGAGTGATGGACGGTATCGTCACCACCGACGACGTGATGGGCGGCGAGCCCCGTCTCGAAGGGCGTCGGGTGTCCGTTAGGCAGATCGCCGAGCTGGTCATCGACGGCGGAACGCCGGTCGGCGACGTTGCCGACCGGCTCGACGTATCGAGGGCTGACGTTCACCGCGCGCTCACGTACTACTACGCCAATCCGGACGAGATGGCGGCGGTTCGTGAGCGACACCGTGAGGCAATGCGAGCCGCACGAGAGGCGGCTATCGACCCGCCGGACGCGGTTACGCGATGACGTGTCGGTCATCGCCGACGAGCACGTCACGCGGGTGTTCGTCACGGAGCTTCGAGCGCACGGCTTCGACGTCGAGTGGGTGATACTGGCTACGAGAGCGGCAGGTCCGACGGCGACCATCTCCAGCAATCTGTCGAGACTGGCGCGATACTCCTCAAGAACGACTCGGACTTCGTTCGCCGACACGACGGGTACGAACCGGCATCGTTCTGTACGGCGACCAGAACATGGCCATCACGGAGTTCGTTCGGGCGTTCAAGCAGGTCGAGCGGTACGTCCCGACGGACGAACTTGCCGGAAACGTCGTCTGGCTCGACAGCTGGGTCGAGTGACGACGGCCCGTTTCAGTGTTTGAACGCCCGCTGTCCGGTGAAGGCCATCGCCATGCCGTGGGCGTTCGCGGCCTCGACGACGTCGTCGTCGTTCACGCTGCCGCCCGGCTGGACGACGGCCTCGATGCCGGCCTCGGCGGCTACCTCGATGCCGTCCGGGAACGGGAAGAAGGCGTCCGAGGCCATCACGGCGCCCTCGGCGTCTTTCCCCTCTGCGTGTTCGTCGGCCTTCATCGCCGCCAGGCGGACGGCGTCGACCCGGGAGACCTGCCCCATGCCGACGCCGACCGTCTCCGTCCCGTCGGCGAACACGATGGCGTTCGATTTGACGTGTTTGATGGTCCGCCAGGCGAACAGCATCGACTCGACCTGAACGTCGGTCGGCTCGCGGTCGGTGACGACGTCGAGGTCGTCGGCGGTCGGCGACTGGCGGTCCCGCTCCTGGACGAGGCGGCCGCCGACGAGGTCCGCCTCGACGAGCGACCCGGCGGGGCCGTCGATGTCGCCGACGTCGAGCACGCGGAGGTCCTCGGACTCGCCGAGCACGTCGAGCGCGGCATCGGTGTAGCCGGGCGCGGCGACGACCTCCTTGAACGACTCCGTGATCGACGACGCCGTCGCGGCATCGCACTCGCGGTTCAGCGCGACGATGCCCCCGAAGGCGCTCATCGGGTCCGTTGCCAGGGCGTCCGCGTAGGCCGTCGCGATGTCGTCGGCGGTGGCACAGCCGGCGGGGTTGGTGTGCTTGATGACGGCGGCGCCGGGCTCGTCGAACTCCTTGACGAGGTTCACCGCGCCGTCGGCGTCGTTGTAGTTGTTGTACGACAGCGCCTTCGCGCCCTCGTTCAACTGGTCGGCGGCGACCACGCTGGCGCCGCCGTCGGTCCCCTCGGCGTAGACGGCGGCCGCCTGGTGGGGGTTCTCGCCGTACCGGAGCGTCCGGTCGCGGTCGGCGCTCGCGACGCGGCGCGAGGGGAACCGTCCACCGTCGTCGCCCGCGACCGACACCTCGCCGGCCTCGCGGTCGACCTCGACCCGATCCTCGGCGAACCACTTCACGGCGCGCGGATAGGCCGTGAACTCCGCCTCGTCGAGGACCCGTTGTTTCAGGTCGTCGACGTCATCGTCGTCGTACACCGCGACCGGTTCCTGGGTGACGATGGGGCCGCCGTCGACGGTCTCGTCGACCACGTGGACGGTACACCCCGTGACGGCCACGCCGGCCGCGAGGACCTGTTCGTGGGCGTCCATGCCGGGGAACGACGGCAACAGCGACGGGTGGACGTTCAGCGTGGTCGGCGCCGCCTCGAGGAACGTCCCGGTGAGGATGCGCATGTAGCCGTCCAGACAGACCAGATCGACGTCGTAGCCCGACAGTCGCTGGAGGATGCGGCGCTCGTGTCGCTCGCGCGGCTCGTCGGCGTCCCGCTCGACCACCTCCGTGGCGATGCCGCGCTCGGCGGCGCCCTCGAGCACGGGGGCGTCCGCCTCGTTCGTCAGGACGACGTCGAGGACGGCACCCCCCGGCTCCTGGTCGGCGACGTGGAGCAGGTTCCGGCCGCGGTTCGACGCCATCCCGGCGATGTGCATGTCCGGGGTGGGTTCCGCAGCTGGCAAAGTCGTTGTGGTTACTGGCGACAGTGTATCCACGAACGTGGATAAATATGGCTGTTTTAAAGGTATAAATGTATTAAGTATGCATGAACGTCCAAACCGAGTCGAGGGGTCGCGCGCTTCCGGCCAGCGAACGCAGGGACGGTCGGCTACCCCCGAGGAGCGACACCCTTTTTCGGGGCTGCCGTCGACCTCCCGGTATGACCGACCGGGGCCCACTCGAGGCCGTCTCGCCGCTCGACGGACGGTACGCCGGCGACACGGAACCGCTCACGGAGTACGGCAGCGAGGCGGCGCTCTCGGCCGCCCGCGTCCGCGTCGAGGTCGAGTACCTCCTGGCGCTTTCGGATCTCGAGGCCACGCCGCTTTCGCTCTCGACGGCCGACCGCGAGGCCCTCCGGGCGCTGTACGAGGAGTTCGACGCCGACGACGCCGCGACAGTCAAGCGACTCGAGACCGACGGCTACGACGACTACCCCGCCACCAACCACGACGTCAAGGCGGTCGAGTACTTCGTCCGGATGCATCTCCCGGACGCCGAGGCCCGGGCGCCGTGGGTCCACTTCGGGCTCACCAGCGAGGACGTCAATAACCTCGCCCACCGGCTCCTCCTGAAGCCGGCCGTCCGGTCCGTCCTCGTCCCCGCCGCCCGCGAGATCCGGGACGCCCTCGTCGAGGGGGCCCGCGCCCACCGCGACCTCCCGATGCTCGCCCGCACCCACGGCCAGCCGGCGACGCCGACCACCTACGGCAAGGAACTGGCCGTCTACGCCGCCCGCCTCGGCCGGGCGCTCGGGCGCCTGGAGGCGGCCACCGACGACCTCGCCGGGAAACTCGCCGGCGCCTCCGGCACCTACGCCGCCCACCATGCGGCCTACCCGGACGTCGACTGGCGCGCGTTCGCCGGCTCGTTCGTCGAGTCGCTCGGCCTCCGGCACGCGCCGCTGGCGACCCAGGTCAACCCGTGTGACGACCTGGCGGCCGTCTTCGACGCCCTCCGTGGCGTCAACAACGTCCTCCTGGACCTCGATGTCGACATGTGGCTGTACGTCTCGGACGGCTACCTCGGCCAGGCGACCGTCGCCGGCGAGTCGGGCTCCTCGACGATGCCGCACAAGGTCAACCCGATCGACTTCGAGAACAGCGAGGGCAACCTCTCGAAGGCCAACGCCGATCTCGCCTTTCTCGCCGACCACGTCACCACCTCCCGGCTCCAGCGGGACCTCTCGGACTCCACCGTCAAGCGCAACGTCGGCGCTGCGCTCGCCCACTGTCTCGTCGGCTACCGGCGGACGGCGGCCGGCCTCGAGACGGTCGCGCCCGACGACGCCGCCATGCGGGCGGACCTCGAGGCCAACCCCGCCGTCGTCGGCGAGGCCGTCCAGACCATCCTCCGCCGGGAGGGCGACACCGGGGCCTACGAGCGCGTCAAGGACCTAACCCGCGGAGAGCGGGTCACCCTCGAGGAGTTCCGGGCCCTGTTCGACAACCTCGACGTCGAGGAGTCGGTCCGCGAGGAACTGCACGCACTGACGCCGGGCGGCTACACCGGGCTCGGGAGCGACCTCGTGGACGACCTGGATGAGTAGGGCTATCGCGCCGTGCCGTCGTCCCCTGAGGCGTCGACCCTCTGAGAGGAGCGGTACGCGACCTCGACCGTGACGTCTCGGTCCGTCCGGCGCTGGATGTCGCCTTCGAGGTCGGCGGCGTCTCCGTCGGTCGGGGCCGTACCGGCCGGCGGCACGGTCGGCCGGGAAACTGTAGTCGCCGGTCGTCTCCAGGTCGGCGTAGGGCGGCGCCGACATCGTCTCCTGGACGACCTGGTTCGTCCGGTGGTCGAAGCTGAGCTGTGAGGCGGTCAGGGCGCCGGTCAGGACGGTGGCACCGAGCAGCAGGAGGATCGTGGCGTACACGCGCCGCCGGTCCGCGTCGGGGACGGACTCCCCGAGGGACCACTCGTCGAACAGCCACGGGGGGCGGTAGCCCAGGAGGACGAACGTCACGAACGCGCCGAGGTTGAGCGCGAGGACGTTCACCGCGAGCAGCAGCAACGAGCCGACGGCGTACGTCTGTTCGCCCCACGCGAGCCCGAGGCCGACGCCGCCGGCCGCGGGCACGATTGCCGCCGCGATCATGACGCCGATGAGCGAGACCGACTGCTCGGTGGAGTACCCGTAGGCGCCGACGACGCCCGCGATGGTGGCGCCGATCGTGCTCAGAAGCGACGGGGCCAGTCTGACGCCGACCAGTTCGATGCTCGTCACCTCGACCGCCGCCGGGACGACCCCGGTTCGGCGGAGCACCAGCGCGAACGGGGCCGCGACGAGGATCGCCAGGCAGAGGCCCAGTACCTGCTGTTTGACGCTGCCCGTGAAGACGTCCCAGTCGCCGTCCACGGCCGCCGCCGGGGCGGCGAGCGCGGCACTGACCTGGGGAGCGATGACCATCGCCCCGACGACGAGTGCGGGCTGGTCGAGGAGCAGCCCGCACGTCGCGGCGAGCACGCTGAGGACCGTTCCGGCGTAGTACAGTCGCCGCGGCCACCGCAGCTCCCGTATCGTCGCGCCGAGTTCCGGCCGCGAGATGGTCGGGGTCTCGTCCCCGTATGCCTCCTGGAGGTCCGAGAACCGGCCCGTGTGGGCGAACTCCCCCTTGGTGACGACGGTGTAGGTGTCCGGATCGACGTCCGCCTCGTCCAGCCCGTCGAGGACCTCCGAGACGGCCGCCGTCGGGACGGGCGCGAAGAAGTTGACGCCGTCGTCGTCGGTCGGGGCGACGTAGTCGACCTCGAGGTCCTCGAGCACCGCCTCGACGCTCGATCGCTCGGCCGCCGGGACCCGGACGTGGAGCTGTCTCACGGCCGGCCCCCTGGGTTACCTGCCGGTCGGCTCCGGGACGGGGACGGACCCCGTGGCCGGGGCACTTTCACGGTGTATTCGCTGTCCGCGGTCATACACTGCGACTCGACGTCCGGCCGCGCCAAAAGCCTCGGCGTGCAGCGCGGAAGGCGCCTGATGGCAGCTCAGTCGGCGCTGGGTGGCGGTTCAGTTGGCGCCTGGTGGCGCTTCACTCGACGCCGGGCGCCTCGGCCTCGAGCCGCGTCAGGTCCTCGAAGGTCTCCCGGCGGCGGGTGACGCGCTCGTCGTCGCCCTCGAGGGCCACCTCGGCGGGCCGGGGCTGGGAGTGGAACTGGCTCGCCAGGTCGATGCCGTAGGCGCCGACGGTGCCGACCGCGAGCAGGTCGCCGATCGCGGGCCGTGGGACCGGCCGGTCGGTGCAGAAGACGTCCGCGCTGGTACAGAGGGGGCCGCCGACGCTGCAGGGGACGGGGTCGCGGTCGACGCCGGTGACGTTCCGGACGTGGTGGTAGGCGTCGAACATCGCCGGTCGCACCAGGTCTGTCAGGCCGGCGTCGACGCCGACCACGCGGGTTTCCGGTGTCTCCTTGACGGTGTTGACCCGGGCGAGGAGGGCGCCGGCGTCGGCGACGATGTACCGCCCGGGTTCCAGCGCGACGGTGGCGTCGACGTCGGCGGTCACCTCCCGGACCATTCGCGCGGCCGCCTCGAGGTCCAGGGGCGGCTCGTCGGGCCGGTAGGGGACGCCGAAGCCGCCGCCGAGGTCGAGGAACTCGAGGTTGCCGACGCGGGCGGCGAGGTCGGCGACCCTCGCGAGCGCGCGGCGGTGGTCCTCGAGGTCGTCGGCGAGGACGCCGCTACCGACGTGAGCGTGGAGGCCGACGAGGTCGAACCGGTCGCGGGCCTCGCGGGCGACCCGCTCGACGTCGCCGTAGGGGAGCCCGAACTTCGCGTCGTTCCCGGTGGCGACCTTCTCGTGGTGGCCGGTCCCGATGCCGGGGTTGACCCGCAGCGCGAGGCGGCCGTCGAAGCCGCGGTCGGCCAGACGGTCGAGCGTCGTCTCGGCGCCCGCCGTGACGGTCAACTCGGGCGCGTCCCCCCAGAGGTCGACGGCGTACTCGAGGTCGGCGTCCGGCGGATTGACGGCGGTGTACTGGAGGTCCCCGGCGGCCACCCCGGCGGCGAGCGCGCGGTGGAGTTCGCCGGCGGCGGCACACTCGATGTCGGCACTCGCCTCGTGGACGGTCCGTAACACCGCCCGGCCGGCATTGGCCTTGGCCGCGTACATGACGTGGGCGAAGTCGAAGGCCGCCGCGAACCGCTCGTAGTTCGCCCGGACGCGGTCGTGATCCATCACGTACAGCGGCGTCCCGTACTCGTCGGCGAGCCGCTCCAGCCGGTCGCCGTCCCAGTCGGCCAGCCGCTTGACGGCGCTCATTGCCGGGACGATGGCGGCGCCGATAACAAGGCTGTCGGCTCCGGACCGAAACGCTTGGGCCGCTCCGGCGCACAGCGACGGGTATGACCGAGCACACGCAGTCGACGGAGACCGACGGCGGTGAGGGTCGAGGCCGCGGCCCGATCGGGACCATCGTCGGGGCGACACTCGGGCCGTCGGCACTATCGTCGATGACACCCGGTTCGCGCTGAAGCTGTCGGTCGCCGGCACCGCATCCGGTGGCGGCGCTTCCGACGGGGCCGAGGATATCACCATCGAGATCGAGGACGCCGACGAATCCAGCGGGGACCGGACCGAGGGCGATGGGACGGCGAGGAGCATCGGCGGTGCGACCGACGCGCGGGCTGGCGATTCGTCCGGGGCCGCCGAGGGGCCTGGCCCCGACCGGTAAGCCGGGCTGCCCGCCGGGGCCGAGCGTTCGGCGACCGTTTTCGGACTCGCGGGGTCACTCGGGCGATCCCACCTCGAGCGTGAAGCCCCAGGTGAACGACGCCAGTTTCGCGTTCCCCTCCCGGGGCCGCTCGACGGCGTATCCGTTCGTGAACCGATAGCTGCCGGGCGGGAAGCAAACGTCCCGACCGTGGACCGCGAACACCTCGCGGTCGCCCTCGATCGTCTCACCCGGATCGGCCACCCACTCGGACGTGGCTGGCAGGACGCCGATGTCGCCCCGCGGGCAGTCGTCGTCGGTCTCCCACGTGTCGATGTGGGACACCGCAAGGGTCCCGCCGTCGGCGGCGGTCGAAACGAACGGCAAGCGTTGATGGTTCACGCGAACCTGCAGGGGCCGGTCGCCCCCGTGGGCGAGGCCTATTCGAAGGCTGCCGGCGTCGCCGCCGGCCGGCTGGGCGAGAAGCGTGACGTCCCCGGCGAACGGGACGGGGTCGGGGAGGGTTTCGATCCCGAGGCGTTCGAACGGGCTCCCCTGGAGCGCCACGTATCGCCGGCCGCTCGGCTCGTAGTGGGGTGGCTCCTCGGGTGCGGTCGCGGTCGGGTCGTCGCTGGGCGTGGGGGTGTCGGGCCGGGTGGCCGACGGGGAGGGGGACCGGTCGGCGTCACAGCCGGCGAAAAGCGGGGCGGCGGCCGCGAGGAGGGCACGGCGGCGCATGCTCTTGACCCGACGAGCAGTCGGCATAAGTCATCCGGGCCGTCGACGGTGGAGGGGGCGACCGCTGAGACCGACCTGGCGTAAATCGAGACCCGCTGCGGCGTGACGGCGAGACGGCGTGGCGGGCGAGGTCGCCGCTACTCGACGACGAACTCGGGGGACTCGCCGCCGAGGTGTTCGACGGCCAGTTCCACGTTCTTCTGGTTTGCCTTCCAGGCGGCGTCGAACAGGGGCCCGATGACCGGCACCGACCCGATTGCGAAGTCGAGGGTGACGTTGGCCATCATCCGGAGGAGGGTCAGGAACGGGACGCCGAGTCGCGCCGACTCGAGGACGATATACACCGACATCGCCGCCGCCATCGCGTCACCGGCGCCCGGCAGGATGCCGAGAATCGGATCGATACCGATACGGAGGTCCGTCCCCGGCACGCGGATGCTGTCGTCCAGCAGGTTCGCGACGAAGCGCATGCGGCGGACCGCCGCCTCGTCGACGGAGTCGGGTACCTCGTCGATGTCGTCGAACTGCGATTCCAGCGAACTGGCGGACTGGGTGGCCATACCTCTGCTGGGAGCGTCGGCCGGTTAAACTCGGGGCCTAACCGGTGGCAAGAGACGGGTCGGGAACCTGGCTCCCGGGAAACGGCTCAGTCGTCCCGGAGTGCGTCCTCGCGCCGGGTGGCTTCGAGCGTCTCTTCGGCGACATCGGTGGCGACCACGGCGGGCTTGTAGGCGCCGCCGTCGAAGAGGTCGTGGTCGCCGACGCCGGACTCGACGAACCGGGTGAACGCGCGGCACTCCGGGGGCAATTCGCCGTATACGATCGCCTCCTCGACGAGGTCGTACACCGGAATACGCGGGGTGAGGAGGGTGTTCTCCCCGACGACGCTGCCCTCGCCGACGACGAACCCGCTCGTGACGCGGCAGCCGGCGCCGAGCGAGACCCCGTCCTCGACGACGACCGGCGTGGCCTCGACGGGTTCGAGGACGCCGCCGATCAGGGTGTTGGCGCCGAGCTTGACGTCGTCACCGATCTGGGCGGCCGACCCGACGGTGTCACAGGAGTCCACCAAGGTCCCGTCCCCGACGTGGGCGCCGACGTTGACGAAGGAGGGACTCATCAGGATGGCGTCGCCGCCGACGTGGGCGCCCCGCCGGACGACGGTCCCGTCCGGCGTGTTCCGGGTGCCGCGCTCGGAGAGGTCGGCGGTGTCGCGCAGCGCGAGGACGTCGTGGTAGTCGACGCCGCCGTGGTGGTGGGCCTGGATGGATCGCAGTCCGAAGTTCAGGAGGATGCCCTGCTTGACCCACTCGTTGGCAACCCATTCCCCGCCGCGCTTCTCGGCGGCCCGGACCTGGCCCGCTTCGAGGGCGTCCAAGAACTCCTCCAGCACCGCGTACGCCTCGCTGCCGGCCGCCTCGGCGGTCAACCCGTCGTCGTATCGCGCCTGCAGGTCGCGGACGTCATCTTCGAGTGCGCTCATCGTCGGGGGCACGGAAACGGGAGCCTTGGGTCTGTCGGAGCCGCCGGGTTCTGCCCGACGGCCCCGGCGGCGAACACGCGCCGGGACTCGGCGCGGTGGGACAGCGACAGCACCTCGTCGTTGCCCGCGAGCAGTACCTCGTGTTCGCCGCGGACGTTACCGGCGCGCCTGATGTGGACGCCCACCTCGTCGTCGTCGCGTTCGTGCTCGCCCTCCCGGCCGTAGGTGCGGTCCAGCGCCGCGTCGCGTGCGTCGTCGACGACATCGAGAATGGTGTTTGCCGTCCCGCTCGGGGCGTCGCGCTTGCCGCTGTGGTGGGTCTCGGTGAGTTCGACGTCGTAGTCCGGCAGCGCCGCGACGCCGGCCTGGACGACCTCGAGCAGCGCCCGGACGCCGCGGGCGAAGTTCGCGGCCTTCAGCACCGGCGTCGCCTCGCCGGCCTCCCGGAGGTCGGCGATCCCCTCGTCGTCGAACCCGGTCGTCCCGACGACGTACGGGACGCCGGCGTCGGCGGCGCGGGCGGCGTGCTCGCGGCTGGCCTCGGGGACGGTGAAGTCGACCAGTGCGTCGGCGTCCTCGAGGAGGTCGGGGAGTTCGCCGGCGGGGGAGACCCGGACGTCCCCGACGTCGTCGGCCGAGCGCGCGACGCCGGAGACGTCGTGCCCGCGACGGCATGCCTCGGCGACGACCTCGCTGCCGGTCCGGCCGGTGGCTCCCGCGACGACGAGGTTCATTCGAGTTCCTCGAGGACCCGCCGGAGACGCTCGCGGGTCTCGGGCTGGAGCGGACACAGCGGCGACCGCATCGTCGCCGCGTGCACGCCGCGGATCGCCATCGCCTCCTTGACCGGGATGGGGTTGGTCTCGGCGAACAGCACGCGGAACAGGTCGCCGAGTTCGTACTGGAGTTCGCGGGCGCGGTCGAAGTCGCCGGCCAGTGCCGCCCCGACCAGCGCGACCGTCCGTTGGGGTTCGACGTTCGCGGCGACGGAGATACAGCCGCTGCCGCCCTGCGCGACGATCGGCAGCGTCAGCGCGTCGTCGCCGGACAGCACCGCGAAGTTCTCCGCGCGAGTGCGCTCTATGACCTCGTTGGTCCGGTTGAGGTCGCCGCTTGCGGCCTTGTAGCCGACGACGTTCTCGTGTTCGGCGAGCGACGTCGCCGTCTCGACGGCGATGGTGCGGCCGGTGCGGCTCGGGACGTTGTAGATGATCTGCGGGAGGTCGACGGCGTCGGCGACGGTGCGGTAGTGGGTCTCCATGCCGTCCGGTTCCGGCGTGTTGTAGTACGGCGAGATGAGCAGCAGGCCGTCGGCGCCGGCCGCGGCCGCCCGCTCGGCGAGTTCGAGGGCCTCCCGGGTGTTGTTCGAGCCGCTGCCGGCGATCACGGGGGAGCCGCCGGGCGTGGGCGCGGAGCGTGTCGTGGTCGATGCGCTCGTCGTCGTGGAACGGCGTCGTCATCGCGGGGAAGACGCCGGTGAACGTGTCGTGGGTCATGGGTCGTGGTGGATTGGGTGTGTGGTCGGTAGCCGTAGTCGGTATGTCGGTGTGGTGCCCGTATCGGTCGGTCGGTGTCGACTCGCCGGGCGGTGGGCCGGAATCGACCGCCGACGGGGGCGCCACGCCCGCCGGGGCCGGGCTAGCTATGGCCGTTTGGCTTTCGAGAAGGCAGGCGGAATCGCACACTCGCCGGTCAGCGGCGGGGCATGACCGGGGGGTGTGCGGGGTCGCATGGGTGACAAGGTGGTACGGACAGACTTATAGGTTGTGCGTCGGCTGCGACTGCTGGTGGCTTACTGTCCCCGCGATATCAGGTGGCGATGGCTCCGGGGAGTCGATCCTGAGTGGAAACCTTGTGAAGGAGTCTGGGACTGGTCGAACCTGAACGACATGGGGAACGTTACTCCTCGGTCGTTCGACGAGTTGGTCTCACGGACTCGGTCACCGCCGACTAAGATACAGCACCGCGGCCACCTAATGCGCTGGTCGTACCACAAGTTGAAGATAGAGTTGCTAAGCTAATCGTGTCTCAGTATTTATCTATAAACAGGAACGTAAACCGAAACGCGAGTGCTCCGTTTCGCCAACTGAATACCTCTCGCGTGAGGGCCGACCCAGTCGCCGTTCGGCGAACCGACGAGTGGTACGGTTCCATATGTTCGAATTGGTGAACGTTCCACAATACTTTTGCTACTTGTTAACAATTGCTTACGTGGTTTACTATGTCGAGCAATATGGAAGAGGGAGGAACTCTTGCAGAGGCCTTAGAAACCGCACCATCGTCCGTCGACCACCTTCGGGGCAACCGTCTCGGGCCGTACGTGTTCCCGGTCGTCGAACCGGAATACTCGAACTGGCGGGACGAGCAACTCGCCTGGCGGGAGGCGTCCGCGTTGCTGAACCAGTCCCACCATATGTTTGACCTGTACGTCGAGGGGCCTGACGCGGTCGACCTGGTCGCCGACCTCGGCATCAACGACTTCTCGGAGTTCGACGTCTACGATGCCAGGCAGTTCGTCGCGTGCAACCCCGACGGCTACGTCATCGGCGACGCCATCCTCTTTTTCCTCGACGAGGACCGGTTGAACCTCGTCGGCGCCCCGATAGCGCCAGACTGGGTTCAGTACAATGCGGTGTCGGGCGATTACGACGTCTCGGTGGAGATGGAGCCACCCTCGCAGTTCAGGGAAGGTCCTCCATCCGTGTTCCGCTACCAGATACAGGGCCCGAAGGCCCTCCCGCTGATGGAAGACGCCACCGACGACGAACTACCCGACGTCCCCTTCTTCCGTATCGGCGAGTTCACTATCGCAGGCCACACCGTCCGGGGACTCCGCCACGGGATGACCGGCCAGCCGGGATTCGAGCTATTCGGCCCGTGGGAACACAGGCAGGACGTAAAAGGGGCCATCGTGGCTGCCGGTGAGGTCCACGACCTGCATCTGGTCGGCTCTCGGGCGTACCCGACCTCGGCATTCGACAAGGGATGGTTGCCGTTCCCGCTCCCGGCAATCTACGACCACGAAGAACTGGCCGGATTTCGGGAGTGGTTGACCACCGAACACATCGAAACGATCGCTTCCCTGGGTGGTAGCTTCGAGTCCGAGGACGTCACGGACTACTACATGACCCCCTACGAACTCGACTACGGCCGGTTGGCCGATTTCGATCACGAGTTCGTCGGCCGTGACGCTCTCGAGGAGATGGATCCGGACGGCCAGCGGACGAAGGTGTCGCTGGTGTGGAACGACGAGGACGTCGCTGACGTCCTCGGTTCGACCGTCACCGACGAGGTTCCCGCGAAAGACATGGACTTCCCGAATATCTGGTACTTCTCCTTCCAGTATGACCAGGTACTCGGGGATGGGGATCCGATCGGGGTGTCGAAGTATTGCACCTACTCGCAGAACATCCGGAGCGTAGCGTCCCTCGCCGTCATCGACCAGGAGTATGCGGAACCCGGGACGGAAGTCAGCCTGTTGTGGGGGCTGGGAGACGGGGGTGCCACCCAGCCACAGGCCGAGGAGCACGTCCAGACCGAACTCGGGGCTACGGTCCACCCGGCACCTTACTTCTCCGACGAGACCTGATCGATAAGAGGGCGTCAGTGAACCCGGAGCTTGTTTGCACGACGATGGGGTTCGAGTGACCAGCTCAAATAACGTTTAACGTCTGATGTATCCTCGTACGTAGCACGCAGATTCCATCAGGCATTGAAGGGTTCGACGGAGGCAGCTCGGTAAGAGGGATACTCAACCTCCGGTCACGTAGGGAGGGTCTAAATGCGGTGGACCGTTACCCGGTGGCATGGTCCTAGGCGAGACGGAGATGCACGACATGATCCGGGAGTCGGTCCGGGACATCGCGGCGGACTTCGACCACGGCTACTGGCGCGAGCACATTGAGGACAAACGGTTCCCCGCCGAGTACTGGGCGGCGCTCGCCGAGGACGGCTGGCTCGGCGTCGCCATCCCCGAGGAGTACGGCGGCGAGGGACTCGGCATGCTCGAGATGACGATCATCATCGAGGAGCTGTCCCGCGGCGGCGGCCAGGGCGGCATCGTCTTCGTGCTCACGCCCGTCTTCGGCGGGATCGGCATCGAGCGGCACGGCAGCGAGGCCCAGAAGGACGAGTACCTCCCGAAGATCGCATCCGGTGACATGCGGTTCTGCATGGCGCTGACCGAGCCGCGCGCCGGGACGAACACGCTCAACATCGAGACGACGGCCGAGCCGACAGAGGAGGGCTGGCGTGTCAACGGCGAGAAGACGTTCATCTCCGGCGTCGAGAACGCCGACGCAATGTTGCTCGTCGCCCGCACCAGCGAGTTCGACCCCTCGAACCCGACCCACGGGGTCACGCTTTTCGTCGTCGACGAGCCGACCGAGCGCGCCGGCATCATGCTGTCGACGGTCGAGACGACCGTCCCGTGGTTCGAGACGCAGTACGCGGTCCGGTTCGACGACCTCGCGGTCGCCGAATCGGACGTCCTCGGGGCCGTGGACGGCGGCCTGTACCTCCTGTGGGACACCCTGAACACCGAGCGCATCGGCGGCGCCGCGTCGGCGCTCGGCGGCGGCCTCCGCGCCGTCGACCTCGCCGTCGAGTACGCCGGCGACCGCGAGGTGTTCGGCGCGCCCATCGGCTCCCACCAGGCCATCCAGCACCCCATCGCCGACTCGTACGCCAAGCTCACGGCCGCCCGCGAGGTGACCTACAAGGCCGCCGCAAAGTGGGACGCCGGAGAGGACTGCGGAATGGAGGCCAACGCCGCCAAGCTCCTCACCTCCCGGTTCGGCACCGAGGCGGCCGACCGGGCGATCCAGACCCACGGCGGCAACGGCTTCACCCCCGAGTACGAGGTGTTCAGCATCTGGCAGAACCTCCGGCTCACCCAGACGGCCCCCGTCTCCAACGAGATGGTGCTGAACTACATCGGCGAGCACGAACTCGGCATGCCGCGGTCGTACTGATCGCCGATTCGTGACGGCGGTCGGGCGGATCCGGGGGAAACCACGGAACGGCGTGCGTTTGTTACGTGCTGACACGGACGCCAGAAATCATATAGTCCTCAACCTCGTACCCCCCGGGACACCATGCGACACCCCGGACTCAAGGCCCGGATGGCGGTGGTCGGGAGCATCCTCTTCGGCTTCTACATGCTCCTGGCCATCGTCGCCCTGTCGTACGGCGCCCCGCTCGTGCTCGTGCTCCTCGGCACGGTCCTGTTCGCGGGGTTCCAGTACAAGTTCGGCAAGTGGGCGGCGCTGCGGAGCGTCGGCGCCGAGGACATGCCGCGGGACCGGTTCCCCGACGTCCACGACGCCGTCGACCGGCTCTGCGAGGAGATGGACCTCGAGAAGCCCGACCTGAAGGTCGCCGAGATGGGCGTGCCGAACGCCTTCGCCGTCGGCCGCCGCGGCGCCGGCGTGGTCGTCGTCTCGACCGAACTCATGCACCTCCTGGGCAAGGAGGAACTGGAGGCCGTGTTGGCCCACGAACTCGCCCACATCGACAACCGCGACGTGGTGACGATGGTGATGGGGCAGGCGGTCGCCTCGCTGCTCGGCTTCGCGGCGTACTTCGTCGTCGCGTTCTCCCGGGAGGGCGGCATCGGCAACATCATCGTCGGCTACCTCGCCTCGATCGTCGTCCAGTCCGTCGCGATGGTGTTCGTCCTGGCGATCTCCCGGTACCGGGAGTACGTCGCCGACGACGACGCCGCCCGCCACGTCGGCGGCGACGCGATGGCGAACGCACTGGAGAAGATCTCCAACGCCGGCCAGCGCGGGCGGGCCGAGGTGGACGACAACGTCTCGGCGCTGTGTATCTTCGGCGGCGAGCGGTCGGCGCTGGAACGACTGTTCGCCACCCACCCGCCGATCGAGAAGCGCATCGAGGCCGTCCGCGGGGTCGAGCGAGAGTTCTACTGACGTCGTTTTCGGGCCCCCTCCACGCGTTCGACGTCAAGTCGCCGGTCGACGGGGGAGCAAACAGTTTCGAGCACCGGGCCGTCCGGCACCTGATGGGGGTGTGGCCGGCCACCCATTGGTCCAGAACCCGAGGGTGCTGCCACGACGAGGTCCGCTGTCCTAATGGTGGCCGGATGACCCACGCTCAGTACGTCCACAGTTCCGTCCAGAGTTCTCCCGCCCGCCGCTTGGCCGACGGCTCGGGGATCGGCCCGCCCGGCATCGGTGCCCGGACGTCCCCGTAGCGGTCGAACCGGGTTCGAATCCGGTAGGTGAACGTCCGCCAGTTCCCGTCCCCGGGGTCGCCGACCGGCTGCTCGACGACGCGGCGCTCGGCCAGTTCCCGCAACCGACCGGTGTCGGCCTCCAGCGTCGCCCTGATCCGGCTTCCGTCCTCGATTGCGTCGGCCGTCGTGGCGACCGGGACCACCGCCGCGTAGGCGTCGCGGTCACGGATCTCGAAGCGCTCGCGGCCCTCGCCGGCCTCGACCCGCCCCCATTCCGCGTCGGGCGAGAGGACGAACGTCGGCCTCGGTTCCGGCCGGTCGTCGGGCCCTCGGCCGAACCCGTGTGTGCGTGACACCGGTTCGCTGTCGTCGACCCGGGGTCGCTCGTCCGCGTCCGCGGGCGTCTCCGCCCGTGGGGCGTGGACGGCCACCCCGGGCGAGTGGAACGTCACCGTCGTCACCGGGAGGTCGTCGGCCTCGTCGGCGCTCCGCACCTCCTCGGCGTGGCGGCGGGCGTGGAGGTGGCCGAAGACCGGCGGCGGGGCGCCCTCCGGGACCGCGAACGTCGAGGACACGTACCGGTAGCGGTGGCGGGACCGCTCGTGTTCGTACCGGTAGCGGGACCGCCGGAAGGGCGTGCGGTCGGTGCCGTCCTCTATGACCGTCGCCGTCGTCACCGCGCGGTGGTCCAGGACGGACAGCGAGCGATCGGCCTCGAACACGCGCCGGCCGCTCGGCAGCGAGGGGTCCGTCGTCGGGTCGGGGTCGTACCACCGCCGGTTGGTGAGGCGCAGGCCGGCGGTCCCGCCGAGGACGGTGGCGGCGGTGGCGGCCCCGGCGAGGAACGTCCGGCGCTTCACGCCGATCCCTCCCGGTTCGTCGTCAGCGTCGCGCTCCGGTCGCCCGACGGCGCCACCCAGACGACACGTACCGCCGCCTCCCGGTCGGCCGCGATCGTCGTCGAGGCGCCCGGCTCCAGGGGGAACGACGCCCGGCCGTCCCGATCCTGGGCCACCCAGATTACCTCCGCGTCGGCCGCCTCGTCGACCAGGACCAGCGAAGGTCACGCGGTGGGCGTCGCCCGTCCACTCGAAGTCGGCGAAGACGTTCGGCGGGGACGGGGGCTGCTCCGGAGGGCTGGGGGAGGCGATGCACCCGCCGAGCGAGGCGGCACCGAGCACGAGGACCTGTCTGCGGCGCATCGCGTGATCGATTGCCAGTCCGCCGTCGTAACTGTTTCCGTCCCCGGAACCGGAAAGCGATAAACCGACGGCCGTCCATCCCGGTGCATGGAGTACCACGAGGCGGTAGAGTTCCTCTTCGACCTCCGACGGTACCCGCCGGCGGTCGGCGTCGAGTCGACGCGCCGGCTCCTCGATCGGCTGGGCCGTCCGGACGAGGACCTCCGGGTCGTCCAGGTCGCGGGGTCGAACGGGAAGGGCAGCACCGCCAGGATGGTCGAGTGCGTCCTCCGGGAGGCCGGCCTCGAGGTCGGACTCTTCACCTCGCCCCACCTCGACGACGTCCGGGAGCGCGTGCGGATCGACGGGCGGCCGGTGTCGAAGGCGGCCGTCGCCGCGTTCGTCGAGCGGACCGAACCCCACCTCACCGGGCGGGCGGCCGACGGGGACCCGCCGACCTTCTTCGAGACCACCACGGCACTGGCCGTCTGGGCGTTCGCCCGCGCGGACGTCGACGTGGCGGTCCTGGAGGTCGGCATCGGAGGCCAGTACGACGCGACGAGCGCGCTAGAGCCCGACGTCGCGGCCGTCACGAGCGTCACGCTTGAGCACACCGACCTGCTCGGCGACACCGTCGAGGCGATCGCCCGCGACACGGCCGCCGTCGCTCCCCCGGACCGGCCGCTCGTGACGGCGACGACCGGTGCGGCCCGCGAGGCGATCGCGGCGGAGACGGCGGTCCGCCGGGTCGGCGAGACCGACGACGCCCACCTCCACGTCGCGACGGACGGCCGCGAGGGCGTAGAGCAGTCGATCACGCTGACCGGAGAGGGATGGACGGCGAGTACACAGTTGCCGCTGCTCGGGCCCCACCAGGCCCGCAACGCCGGGGTCGCGGCGGCGCTCGCCCGACAGCTCGCCGACGTCGACCCACGGGACGTGGAGCGGGGGTTGCGGAACGCCCACTGGCCGGGCCGGTTCGAGGTGATGGACCGGGAGCCGCTCGTCGTCCTCGACGGCGCCCACAACCCCGGCGGCTGTGCGGCCCTCGCGTCGACCCTGTCGACGTTCGCGTACGACGACCTGCACCTCGTCGTCGGGGCGATGCAGGACAAGGACCACGCGGAGATGGCCGCGGCGCTGCCCGACGCGGACGCCGTCTACGCCTGCCGGCCCGCCCTCGAGCGGGCGGAGACCCCCGGGGTGCTGGCGGCGGCGTTCGACGGCGCGGTGCGGACCGACCCCGCGGTCGCCGACGCTACGGACGCGGCCCTCGAGGCGGCCGACGACGACGACGCCATCGTCGTCTGTGGGTCGCTGTACGTCGTCGCCGAGGCCCGCCGTCGCTGGACGCGGCGCCTGGTCCCCAGGCGGGTGCCGGACCGCGAGACCGCCGAGGCCGTCCTGGAGGGCGCCGGCGTGACCGGAGGCGGCGTCCGGCGGATGGCCGGCAAGGGCGTCCACCGGGTCGTCGCCACGCGCGTGCTCCCGCGGCAGGCCAAATACCTCAAGCAGGAGCTGCTCGCCATCGGCGGCGAGTGCGCCGTGAGCGGACTCGACGCTCAAGCCCGCGAACCCGTCGACGTCGTGCTCATGGGGACGCTGGCGCAGTTCCGGCGCCTGCTCGGGGAGCTGTCCGGGCAGCCGTTCGGGCTCGCGCCGTTCGCGGGGCAACTCCGGGAGACGCTCGGCATCCACCACCCCGCGGTCGGGGGGGAGGACGGCGACCGCCCGGCCGCGTCTGGCACCTCCGCAAGCGGCACCGACTACCCCTGGACGGACGGGACCGCCGTCATGGGCGTGCTCAACGTCACCCCGGACTCGTTCCACGACGGCGGCCGGTACGACGACCCCGACGAGGCGGTCGACCGCGCGGCGGCGATGGTCGAGGCCGGCGCGGACGTCGTCGACGTCGGCGGCGAGTCGACCCGGCCCGGGGCGGACCCGGTACCCGTCGACGTGGAGCGAGAGCGGGTCGTCCCGGTCGTGGAGGCGCTGGCGGAGCTGGACTGTCTGGTGTCGGTAGACACCCGGAAGGCCGACGTCGCGCGGGCCGCCCTCGACGCCGGCGCGGACGTCCTGAACGACGTCTCCGGGCTGGAGGACCCCGAGATGCGGCTCGTCGCCGCCGACCACGACGTCCCGGTCGTCGTGATGCACTCCATCGAGACGCCGGTCGACCCCGACGTCGAGGTCGAC
>PXQY01000015.1:0-3533 GCA_003021745.1 Halobacteriales archaeon QH_7_69_31 | reverse complement strand
CCTCGGCGATCCACTCGTGGACGCGGTCGTCCTCGACGGCGGCAACGGAGCGACGACCGGTGGTCCCAACGCCTCCGCCGGGCCCCGGCTCGCGTCAGTCCGTCGCGGCTTCGGCCTCGCCGCCGGTCTCCGCGGCCTCGGCGCGACCGTAGATGTCATCTATCTTCTCCCGGTAGGTCTCGCGGATGTTGCGGCGCTTCTTCTTCATCGATGGCGTCAGGAGGTCGTTCTCGGCGGTCCACTCCTCGCCGGCCAGCCGGAACTCCTTGATCTCTTCGTGGTGGCCGAGCCGCTCGTTGACCCGCTCGACCTCCTCGGCGATCCACTCGTGGACGCGGTCGTCCTCGACGGCGGCGGCCGGCTCTGCGGGCAGATCGACGTCCGCCTCCTCGGCCCACTCCCGGAGCCGGTCCATGGTCGGCGAGATGACCGCGCCGACGAACTTCTCGTCGTCGCCGGTGACCATGATCTGGTCGACCCGGGCCGAGGTCGCGAACTCGTCCTCGATCGGCTCCGGCGCGACGTTCTTGCCCGTGTCGAGCACGAGGAGGTTCTTCCGGCGGTCGACGAAGCTGACGAAGCCGTCCTCGTCGCGGGCGACGATGTCACCGGTCCGGAAGTACCCCTCCTCGGTGAACGCCGCCTCGGTCGTGTCGGGCTTGTTCCAGTAGGCGTCGAAGACGTTGGGTCCCTTCGCCAGCAGTTCCCCGACCTCGCCCTCGGCCGACGCCTTCGTCTCCTCGGTGACGACGCCGGGGTCGAGGTCGAGGTCGACGTCGCACAGTCCGACGCCCATCGTCCCGATGCGGACGTCCTCCGGCGGGTTCAGCGTCAGGGCGGGCGCCGTCTCCGTAAGCCCGTAGCCCTCCAGGATGGTGAGCCCCATCGACCGGTACAGCTTCGCGAGGTCCGACGACAGCGACCCGCCGCCGGAGACGAACAGGTCGACGTTGCCGCCGAGCTCCTCGCGGACCTGCGAGAACACGAGCCTGTCGGCGACCGCCAGCTTCGCCTCGAGGATGACGCCCGGGTCGTCGGCGTCGTCGTACGCCTGGGCGGTGTCGACGGCCCATTCGAAGATCCGCTTTTTGACGGGGGACTCGGCGGCGCTCTCCCGCATCTGGTTGTAGATGCGCTCGTACACGCGGGGCACCGAGGCGGCGCCGTCGGGCTGGACCTGCTTCATGTCGTCGCCGACGGTGTCCGGGCTCTCGGCGTAGGCGATGGTCATCCCGATGCCGAGTTCGTGGAAGTGGTTGATCCGCTCGAAGGCGTGGGCGAGCGGGAGGAAGGACAGCGCGGTCATCCCGCCCTCCATCGTGGGGAGCTCGTCGTCCCTGTCGGGCCGCGGGCCGATGCGTTTCCGGAGCTGGTTGAAGCAGGTCCGCCAGTTCTCGTGGGTCAGCTCCACGCCCTTCGGGTCGCCCGTGGTCCCGGAGGTGTAGACCAGCGAACAGAGGTCCGTCCAGTCCCGGGCGTCGAGCCACGACCGGAAGGCATCCTCGTCGTACGCCTCGGCGCCGAGTTCGTGGAGTTCGGCCAGGGTGTGGACGTCGTCGCGGTCCCCGTGGCCCTCGATTTCGTCGATGACGACGACGAACTCCAGCTCCAGGTCGTCTTCGACGGACAGCACCGTCTCCAGCAGCTCGCCGTTCTCGACGACACAGCCCATCGCGTCGTTGTCCGACAGCAGGTACTCGACCTGCGGGGCGGCGGACTCGGTGTAGACGGTCGTCACCACGCCCCCTGCGGCCTGGACGGCGAAATCGGCGTGTGCCCACTCCATCCGGGTGTCGGCGTAGATGCCGACCCGGTCGTCCGGGCCGACGCCGAGTTCGCGGAACCCGGCGGCGAGGTGCCGGACGACGTCGCCCATCTCGCGGTACGTGATGGCGCCGTACTCGCCGGCCGGCGGCTCCGGCACCACGTCGCCGGCGAGCGACCGGTCGAAGACGCCCCCTTTGTACATCTGTGCGTCCCGGCCGGCGTTGCGGTCGACCGAATCCAGGATGAGCTCCGGGATGGTCGTCTCCCCGATGACCTCGTCCGTGTACTCCCGTTCGGCCTGTCGCCAGTCCATGGGAGGGGTTGTGTCGCACGGCCCCATTAAATCGACGGGAATGGAGCCCACCGGGTCGGATCGATGCCACGCCGCGGCCCGTGGCCGCGCCCGACGCCACGCCGCGGCCCGCACCCCCCGACGCCGACCCCGGTTTTATGTCCGGCGTGGTGCTGTCGGCGGGCATGGAGACCGCGGACATCGACGACCTGGACGAACGGATCATCCACGAACTCCAGCGGGACGCCAGACACACCTCGGCGAGCGACGTCGCCGAACGGTGCGACGTCTCGCCGAGCACGGTCCGCAAGCGCATCCAGGGCCTCGAGGACGCGGACGTCATCCGCGGCTACCACCCGAACGTCGACTACGAACGCGCCGGCTACCAGCTCCGGACGCTCGTCGTCTGTACGGCACCGATACCGGAGCGGGAGGAACTGGCCCGGGAGGTCCAGGAGGTCGACGGCGTCGTCGCGGTCCGGGAGGTGATGACCGGCAGCGAGAACCTCCAGGTCGAGGTCGTCGGCCGGGACAGCGACGACCTCAGCCGGATCGGCCGTGACCTCGACGCGCTGGGCTGTGAGGTCGAGGACGAGGACCTGATCCGCAACGAGTACGAGAACCCGTTCCAGCGGTTCGGGACCCCCACCGACGGAGAATCCTGAAGCCGGATTCAAAACGTTCGATAATACTGAACCGTTCGAAATAGCCAATCATTTATCTGGTTCCAGTAACAACTGCCGGCTGGCCACGAACGGTCCGGCCGTCACGCCGGGGCCCGGCAGGTGGACCACCCATGCAGGGAGAGACACGCGACCCGACGGTGGCGGTGTTCGGTGGACGAGCAGCGAAGGGACTGGCGATGCGGCTCTCGTCGGACCGGACCGTCCGGCTACTGAGCGCCGACCGGTCCGTCGTCGACAGCCGGCCGGCGCCGTTTGAGCCCCGCCACGTCGACTACCGGTCCGCGGACCTCTCGGACCACGTCGCCGGCGCGGCGGCGATCGTCGCCGCGGATCGGGACCGTATCGGCCTGCTCGTCGCAGGGAAACTCGCCGCCTGCGGCGCGGTAGACCGGATCCTGGTCCGGCTCAACGCCCCCGAATACGAGGCCGCCTTCGACGATATCGACTGTGAACTGCTCGATTTCGGGTCGGTGCTCCACGAGACCGTCGAGTCGAGCCTGGGGCCGCCCCCGGCCTGAACCCCGCCGACGGGACCGTCGCATACGGACATGACGAAGGAACTCGAACGGGACCTCGGGCTGTGGTCGGTGATGGCGATAAGCGTCGGCGCGATGGTCGGCAGCGGCATCTTCATCCTGCCGGCGCTGGCGATGAAGATGGCCGGGCCTGCGGTCGTCCTGGCGTACCTGCTCGCGGGGGTGCTCGTATTGCCGGCGGCGCTGAGCAAATCCGAGATGGCGACGGCCATGCCCGAGGCCGGCGGCACCTACATCTACATCGAACGGAGT
>PXQY01000014.1 GCA_003021745.1 Halobacteriales archaeon QH_7_69_31 | reverse complement strand
GTCGGCGGCGGTCGACTCGCCGACGTTCGACGCGGAGTATCGGTACGTACTGAACCACACGCCCGGGGAGTACGCGGTTCCGACGCTGGTGACGTTCTCCGAGGCCGCCGGCTTCGAGGCACTGTCGGCGCTGGGCGGGGAGTCGCTCCGCACCACCACGACGCCCCGGCCGGCGGCGTACACGACGCTGACGGCGGCCGACGCGCGGGCGGCCGCGGAGATCCCGACCGCCGAGAGCTTCACCTTCTCGCCCGGTGCCAACCCGTTCTGGCGGCTCGACTACTACCCGGCGGGCGTCTTCCCGGAGGCCACCCGCAGCACCGGCTACATCGATTACGAGGAGAATCGCAGGGGGCTCCGGCACCTCGAGTCCGAACACCCCGACCGCCTGCGGACGTACACGAACGGCCGCTCGAAGGGCCACCTCAACTACGCCTCCGACCGGGACGACGCCTTCCCCATCCTGTTCGCCGAGTTGGCGGCGGACGTCCGCGACCGGGCGGCGTTCGCCGAGAAGGAGAAGCTGGTGTTCACCATCTCGCTGCACGGCGACGAGCGGGCCGGCGTCGAGGCCGGCTCGCGGTTCATCGAGAACGTCCTCCGCGGGCAGGAGCCGGCCGTCGAGTCGCTGCTGGAGGAGTTCGCCTTCGTGTTCGTCTACGCCAACCCCGACGGCTGGAAGACCCGCCAGCCGCAGTACGAGAGCTACGGCGTCCCGGGGGCGACGCTGTTCGAGCGCGGCCAGGGCGCCGGCGAGGACACCAACCGCCAGTACGCCAACGCCGGCTGGATCTTCGAGGGGTTCTACCCCGCCGAGCCGAACGGCCGGGACCTCGCGGCCGACGACCCCGACGGCATCGACCGCGACGTGCCGCCGGGCATCCGCGAGACGGTGCCGGACGCGCTGTGGATCGTCGAGACGCTCCGGGAGTACGACGACGTCGGTTACTTCGCGGACCTCCACGGCCAGAGCGTCGGCGCCGACACGTTCGTCTACGGGCTGACCTGCCAGGACCAGTTCGACCAGGGCCGATTCCAGGACGTCCAGCGGTGGAACCGGACCGTCGGCGAGGAGGTGACCGCGGTCGCCGACGAGTGGCGGACGGCCGCGGAGGCCCGGGAGTCGACCGTCGGCAGCAGCGTCTTCGGCGTCCCGGAGACGGCCTTCGCCTGGGGCACCATCTGGGACACGCTGGGCTACACCGGCACCGGCCGGCTCCGCGAGTGGGCACAGCTCCCCGAGGAGTCGGGCGGGCTCGGCGCCGTCGCCCAGAACTTCGAGATGGCCTACTCGAACATCGCCAGCGGCAACGTCTTCGACCCACAGCGGGTCGACGCACAGGTCCGTGCCTACCGGGCCGTCTACCGGCGGACGATCGAACACGCCGCCACCGACGTCGAGACCGGCCGACGGTCGCGGTCCGGGGAACGGACGCCGACGCCGACGCCGACATCGTCTCCGTCGACCCCCGGCCGCGGGGCGAGCTGCTGGCCGCCGCCGAGCTTCGGGACCCGAGCGGCGAGACGGCGCGGCGCTACGACCCCCGCGAGGCCCGGGCGGCCGACGGTGGGCTGCCGACGTGGCACCTGACGGACCCCGCCGTCGGCGAGTGGACGCTCCGGACCGAGGCCGTCGACGGCGACGGCCGTCTCGACGTCCGGGTCGGGCGGGTCGCCGACGCCGAGAGCCCGCCGGACCCGGGGTCGGTCGACTCCTGGGGCGGCGGCTATCGACAGCGGGACTACGGCACCGCCGACGCGCTGCAGTACTTCCGCGACTACGACGACTACGTCGCCGACGACGGCGCCGTCGTCCCGGTCACCGAGCCCGCGGCGCTGGACGACCTCGACAGCCTCGTGATCGTCCACGACGACGTCGACGCGGCGTTCCTCGAGGCCGTCGACGAGTTCGTCGAGGCCGGCGGCACGCTCGTGCTGACCGACTCCGGGGTGAACCTCCTGGCCGACCTGGAGAACGCGGCGGCGGCGCCGTTCGACGCCGACAGCGTCGACCGTCGGGAGCTGTTCGTCCCGAACGTCGGCGACCGAAACGAGGACCATCCACTGTTGACCGACACGCGGTCGATCCAGCGACAGCTCTACAACGTCGTCGCCCAGGGAATCAAGACGGACGAGGCGCCGATGTGGCTGGTCGATTCCGACGACTTCGCCGACGCCGGTGGGACCGCCGCCGGCGAGACGGACGGACGGGTGCCGGCCGGTACCATCGACCGAGCGGACGTCGACGGTCGGCTCCACGTCGTCGGCGGGCTGCTGCAGCCGCCGAGTCAGGCGAACCTCCACCCGTTCGGCCTGCTCGACTACGCCGTCGCCTTCCTCGGACACACGGTGCTGACGAACGCGCTCGGCCACGTCCAGGTCCGCAGCGTCGACGGCGAGGTCGACCGGACGTTCGGCCCCGCGCAGTTCGCGTCCGTCGACCCCGGGCTCGGGGCGACCGGCGACCGCGACGCCGGCAGCACGGTCCAGATCGGCGACGATACCGTCAGGAACCGGGTCACCGTCTCCCACGAGGCCGACGAGGCTCTCGCCGTTCGGGACCTCGTCCCCTACGAGTACGACGTCGCCGAGACCGGCGAGACCGTCGTCGACGTCGAGCCGCGGCGCGACGACGGGGTGAAGGTGGTGAGTATCGGGCCGGACGCGCCGGCCGGCGAGACCCTCGAGTTCGACTACCTCGTCGAGACGCCGGCGTCCGTCGGCACGCAGCGCCGCTCCGGAACCTACGACCTCGGGCCGGCGCAGGTCCGCGACCCCGACGACGGCGAGTGGGTCGACGTCGACGGCACCGTCCAGACGCAGGTGGTAGTGGCCGCAGAACCCCTCCAGAACGACTGACGATGAGCGACAGACACGACACCGACGACCGCGAGGCACCGACCGACCCCGGCGAGGGGTACGAACCGGTAGAGCTCGACGAGGCGTTCGACACCGACCGGCGGAAGTTCATGCAGCTGGGCGCCGGCGTCGGCGCGGGCGCGCTGGTCGGCGGCGACGACGGCGAGACGACCGTCGGCGCCGACGAGGCCGGCGCGCGGGTGCCGGCGACCGTCACCGACGACGTCGAGCAGCCGACCGCGATCCGGACCTTCCCCGTTCTCGAGTTCGACGAGGCCGCCGGGGAGTGGGAGCAGACCGGCACCCGCTCGTGGCGGACGGTCCGGAAGACGGGCAACTGCTGTGAGAACTACCTGGCCGTCGACCCCGAGGGGACCATCTACGACATGGGCGGGCAGCTGACGCTGCACGTCAGCGAGGACCGCGGCCGGAGCTGGACCACCGTCGAGCCGGCGACGCCGTACCCGATCACCTCCGAGGGGTGCGTCTCGCCGACGCCGACCGGCGACGTCGTCGCCGTCGACTGGAACCCCTACGGCACCGACCGGCTCGTCGCGTTCAAGTACGACGCCGAGGAGGAGCGGTGGTTCTACAACGAGACGCCGCTGCACCCGCCGTTCTACGACCGGCCGTGGATGGTCGTCTACCCCGGACCGTTCGAGATCGCCGGCCAGGAGGTGCCGTACCTCGTCGTCCAGCGGGGCAGCGTCGGCCGGCCGGACGAGACGCTGCTGGTCAGCCTCGACGGCCTGAACTACTTCTACGTCTCCGAGCGACAGGTCGACAGCGCAATCGAGGGCGAGACCGTCGAGTTCCTCGACGACCTGCCCGAGTCGGAGATCCTCGACTACGTCCAGCCGCAGATTCGCAGCGGCTTCACGCCGCTGGGCGACGGGCGGGCGCTGGCCGACGGCGCCTCCGCGCCCTGCGACACCGTCGTCGCCGACGGCGACCTCCGGTGGTCCTGCTTCGACACCCCCGAGGGGCTGCCCGACGGCGACCTGCTGGTCGATTCCCGCGGCTATCTCCACGTGGTCGACTTCGGGGACACGTCGTTCACCTACCGCTACTCGACGGACGGCGGCCGGACGTGGGAGGCCTCGACGTACCCGATACCGGCGCCCTACGAGCGGCTCGGCGGGCTGTCGGACTTCAAGGTCAACGGGGCGCACGACGTGACGGCGGTGGCGATCCACGCCAGCGACACCGAGGAGACGGTCGACCAGGACATGGTGTTCCGCATCGAGGGCGCCGTCGAGGGGCCGCGGGAGGTCGAGTTGCTCTACTTCGGGCGGGCCGACGCCACCTACGCCGCCAGCGCCGACACGGGCGAACGGTTCGACTTCACGACGCTCGGCATCCTCCCCGAGGACGGCACCCTCGTCGTTTCCTTCGCCGACCAGACGGACACCGACCCCCAGATCGCCGTCGAGCTGGAGGAACCGCGGGAGCCGGTGCCGGCCTTCGAGCGGTTCGGGGTCCGCGAGGACGACACCGACGCCGGGGCCGTCACGGGCGACCAGACCGTCCGGATGGAGCTGCAGGTCGAGTGCCAGCGCGAGGCCCGACTCCGCGACGTCCTCCCCATCGAGTGGCGCGTCGACGACACCGAGGCGGTGACGGCGGTCGACCGCCGGCCCGACGCCGGCGTCCAGTACGTCCACCTCGGGACCGAGGGCAC
>PXQY01000013.1 GCA_003021745.1 Halobacteriales archaeon QH_7_69_31 | reverse complement strand
CGCTGACGCGGTCTCCCGGGAAGCGCGAACGGCTCCGGACGGTCGGCGCCGACGAGGGGATCGTCGACGACCTGCTGGACCCGACCGACCTGGATGGCGCCCTCGAGGGCGTCGACGTCGTCCTGAGCGCGGTCGGGTCGGGCGTCACGGAGGGGTTCTCGTCGGGACGGTTCGTGGACGGCGCCGGCAACGTCGCGCTGCTGGAGGCAGCCGTCGAGGCTGGCGTCGACGCCTTCGTCATGGAGTCGGCGCTGGGCGTCGGCGACGAGCCAGCCAGCGCCCTGGCGGCAGCCTTCGACCTGTTCATCGGCCCGGTCCAGCGCGCGAAGGCCGACGCCGAGGCGGCGATCCGGGAGGCGCCGGTCCGGCACACCATCCTCAGGCCGGGGGTGCTGACGGGCGGCGCCCGGACCGACGACGTGACCGTCGCCGACCCGGGCGCGAAGCTCTGGGGATTCGTCCCGCGGGCCGACGTCGCCCGGCTTTTGGCCGCCGCGCCGGCGACGCCGGCCGCCGCCGACCACACGCTCGAGGTGGTCGCGACGCCGTCGTTCCGCGACCGGGGACTCGGGGTCGACTGGGGCGTTCCCGGCAGTGGATCACGGTGACCGTGGAGCCGCCCATGGCGATTCCTGCGAGTTTTTAACCCCGGCGGTCGACGGGCCACCAACGGATGGTCGTTGGAGACATCGCTACCGGCACGGAGGTCCTGGTCATCGGCGGCGGGCCGGGCGGGTACGCCGCCGCGATCCGCGGCGGCCAGCTCGGGCTCGACGTGACGCTGGTCGAGATGGACGCCTACGGGGGCACCTGTCTGAACGAGGGTTGTATCCCCTCGAAGGCGCTCATCCACGGGACCGGGCTGGCCCACGAGGCGGGCCACGCCGAGGCGCTCGGGATCCACGCCGACCCGGCGGTCGACATGGAGGCGCTGGTCGGCTGGAAGGACGGCGTGGTCGACCGGCTGACCGGCGGCGTCGAGAAGCTCTGCAAGGCCAACGGCGTCAACCTCGTGCCGGGGCGCGCGGAGTTCGCCGACGAGACCACCGCCCGCGTCGCCCACGGCGGCGACGGGCAGGGCAGCGAGTCCATCGAGTTCGAGACGGCCGTCGTTGCGACGGGTAGCCGCCCCATCGAGCTGCCGGGCTTCGAGTTCGACGGCCGCCGGATCCTCGACTCCAGCGACGCCCTCGCGCTGGAGTCGGTGCCGGACTCGTTGCTGGTGGTCGGTGCCGGCTACATCGGACCGGGGACGGCGAGACCCGCGAGCACGTCGCCGAGCGGGTGCTCGTCGCCGTCGGCCGCGAACCGGTCACGGACACCGTCGGGCTCGACGCCATCGGGCTGGAGCCGAACGAAGACGGCGTCCTCGAGACCGACCACCAGGCCCGCACGGACCGCGACACCGTGTTCGCGGTCGGGGACGTCGCCGGCGAGCCGATGCTCGCCCACAAGGCGTACGCGGAGGGCCACGTCGCCGCCGAGGTCATCGCCGGCGAGCCCGCGGCGCTGGATCACCAGGCCGTTCCCGCCGCCGTGTTCACGGACCCGGAGATCGGCACCGTCGGGCTGACGGCGGCCGAAGCCGAGCAGGAGGGCTTCGACCCCGTCGTCGGGAGGATGCCATTCCAGGCGTCCGGCCGGGCGCTGACGCTCGGCGAGGACGACGGCTTCGTCCGGATCGTCGCCGACGCCGACACGGAGTTCGTCCTCGGCGCCCAGATCGTCGGGCCGGAGGCCGCCGAGCTCGTCGCCGAGGTCGGGCTGGCCATCGAGATGGGTGCCCGCCTGGAGGACGTCGCCGCGACGATCCACACCCACCCGACGCTGTCGGAGGCGGTCGGCGAGGCTGCGGCGAACGCCCGCGGGGAGGCGGTCCATACGTTGAATCGGTAGCCGGGCGACCCGACCGGAGGGAGGGTCGCCGAACGGGCGAGCGGGAGGAGCGACCAGCGGGAGCGACGACACGCGAGCCGCGGGGGCCGCTCAGGGCTCGAGGACCTCGACGCCCTCGTCGGTCCCGACGTGTATCTCGTACGCGACGCCGACGAACAGGCCGTGCTCGACCACGCCCGGGAGCGCCGACAGCGACGCCGCCAACGCCTCCGGGTCGTCGATCCGGCCGAGATCGGCGTCGACGACGAGGTTCCCGTTGTCGGTGACGACGGGGCCGTCCTTCCGCTCGGCGGCCCGGAGCTCCGGTGTGCCGCCGAGATCCCCGACGCGGTCCTCCACCACCGGGGCGGCGTCGGCCAGGACCTCGAGAGGGACCGGAGCGTCGAGCACGTCGACGCGCTTCGACGCGTCGACGACGACGAGGAAGCGGTCGGCCGCGGTGTCGACGACCTTCTCGCGGGTGTGGGCGGCGCCGCCACCCTTGAGGAGGTCGCCGTCGGCGACCTGGTCGGCGCCGTCGATGGCGACGTCCGGGGTCGCATCGGCGAGGGTGGTCAGCGGGACGCCGGCATCGCGTGCCACGCGGCGGGCGGCGTGGGAGGTCGGGACGCCGCGGACGTCGAGGCCGTCGGCGACCCGGCGGCCGAGCGCACGGATCGCCGCGGCGGCTGTCGATCCCGTTCCGAGACCGACGACCGTCCCGTCCTCGACGGCGGCGACGGCGCTCTCGGCGGCGCGCCGCTTCTGGCCCTCGTTCGCGCCGGACTCCGTCATGGACGGAGATGGCGGCGATCGCGGAAAAGCCCTTGCGGTCCCGGCCCGAACGAGGGGTATGGAGTGTACGTACTGCGCCAGCAACCTCGCCGGCTACGACCCGGTCTTCGTAGAGGAGACCGCCGCGGACGGCAGCCGCGTCGGCGCGGGCGGCTTCTGCAATTATGCCTGCCTCGCGGCCCACATCGAGGACACAGCGTTGACGGACGGGGACACCTGCGCGTGGTCGCCGGATGCAGACGGCGAGTAGCTGGCGACGAATAGGTTTTCAACGGCGGCGCGCGACGCCCCATGCTCGTCGACGCCCTCGCCAGCGGCTGTCGCGAACTGGGCACGGACGTCGTCGACATCGGCCTGGCGGCGACCCCGACGGTGGCCCGCGCGGTCGGCTGGACGGGCGCCGACGCCGGCGTCTCGGTCACGGCGAGCCACAACCCACCGCCGGACAACGGCCTGAAGCTCTGGCAGCCCTCCGGGCAGGCCTACGACGCCGCCGGGCGCGAACGGATCGCCGCTCGGGTCGAGGCCGGCGACCCCGACCTCCGGCCGTGGGACGACCTCGGGAGCCGGGAAACGGCCGACATCGCCGACCGCCACGTTGCCGCCCTCGTCGGTGGCGTCGACCCGCTCGAGCTGTCGGTCGCCGTCGACCTGGGCAACGGTGCCGGCCGGGTGACGGCCGACTCGCTGGTCGAACTCGGCTGCCGCGTCGCGACGCTGAACGGCCAGCCCGACGGCCGGTTCCCCGGGCGACCGTCCGAACCCGCTCCGGAGCACTGCACCGCCCTGTCGACGCTGGTTGCCGAGGGGGAGTACGACCTCGGAATCGCCCACGACGGCGACGCCGACCGGACCCGCGCGGTCGCCGGCGACGGCACGTTCCTGTCCGGCGACGCGCTACTCGCGCTGTTCGCCGCGGCCGCCGCCGACCCCGGCGACCGGGTCGCGGTCCCCGTCGACACCAGCCTCGCGGTCGACGACTACCTCGCCGAACGGGGCGTCGACGTCACCCGGACGCCGGTCGGCGACGTCTACGTCGCCGAGGCCGCGAGCGAGCCGGACGTCGCCTTCGGCGGCGAGCCCTCCGGCGCCTGGATCTGGCCGGAGGAGACGCTGTGTCCCGACGGGCCGCTGGCCGCGGTGCGGGTGGCGGCGCTGACCGCGGCGGAGCCGCTGGAGGCCCGGCTCCAGCGCATTCCCTCGTATCCGATCCGGCGGGCGAACCTCGAGGTCGACGACCGGCACGCCGTGATGGACCGGGTCGAGGCGACGGTCACGGAGCGGTTCGACGACGTCGAGACCCTGGATGGCGTCCGCGTCGGGACCGGGGAGGGCTGGTTTCTCGTCCGGGCCAGCGGCACCCAGCCGCTGGTCCGCGTGACCGCCGAGGCGCGCCAGCCCGACCGGGCCGACGCGCTGCTTTCGGACGCCCGGGAGATCGTCGAGACCGCCCGGTGACCGGGCGATCGGCATGGTCCGCTAACCGGGAACGCTGCCAGCGGGGATGGCGATACGGAGCGGGAGAACGGCCTCGGATGCCAGACGGGTCAGGTGCGCCGGGTCGAGCGCGCCTCGCGGACGTCGGAGCCGTCCCGGATCTTGTCCTCGCACTGCGGGCAGACGCGCGGGTTCTCGGTCCCGTTCGGCGTGAACACCCTCGCGTATGCGGCCGTCACGAACGCGCCACAGTTCTGGCATTCCGGCATGGGCGGACCTCTGGACCGGGTCCACATAATAATAGTGTGATAACGACTGGCGTGGGGCTGGCGGCGCGACCTTCGGGAGCGCCGCCGAACGGGCGAGCGTGGAGCGAAGCGACCCGCGAGCTGGGAGGCGCGAAGCGCAACCGAAGGGAGCGCCTCGGCCAGGAGAGCAGCGAGCGGAGTGAGCCGAGAGCCGCGAGGTCGGCGCCGAGGACGCTGCACCGAGAGGGCGTCGGCCAACGCGCGACGAGCGGATACACCTCCACCCGCGGTGACCGCAATCGGCAAGGCCCGGCGGCGCGTCCGGGTCGTCATGCCCACGGCGACCGCGGACGGGGCGACCATCCGCTACGAGGTCGGGGGCCGCGAGAACGGGCCGGCCGTCGCGTTCGTCCCGGCAACCGGAGTGGGACCGTGGCTGTGGGGCTGGCAGGCCCCGGCGCTCGCGACCCATTACCGGACGCTGGTGTACGCCCAGCGGGGCACCGGTCGCTCGGACCACACCGGCCCCTATTCCGTCGGTCGGCTCGCGGCGGACCTCAAGGCCGTCCTCGCCGACGCCGGCGTCGACCGGGTGCACCTCGTCGGCGCCGGGCTCGGGGGCATGGTCGCACTCCGGTACGTCCGGGCGTACGGTCGCGCCCGCTCGCTCTCGCTGTTCGGAGCGGCGACGGCCGGGGACCGGGTCGACGCCGACGCGTTGGCTGTCTTGCACCCGGACGATCCGACCCGCCTCCGGGAGTCGCTGTCGCTGGCGTTCACCGACCGGTACCTGTCGGAGGCCGGCGTGCTCGACGACATCGTCGGCTGGCGGCGCGAGGAGGACGCCGTCGGCGCCGCCCTGGCCGGGCACCGCGAGGCGGCGCTCGGCTTCGAGACCGACACACTTCACGAGGTCGAGACGCCAGCGCTCGTCTGTCACGGGATCGACGACCCGGTGGTGCCGGCGGGGGCCGGCCAGGACCTGGCGGCGGCGCTCCCGCGCGGCCGGTTCGAGCCCGTCGAGGGCAAACGGTTCTGCTTCGTCGAGCACGCCGCGGCCGTCACGGACGCCGTCGACGGCTTCCTCGACCGCCACACGGACGCCGTCTGAGACCCGGGTAGCCGCGACTGTTCCCGCCGCCGCGGCGCTTTTGTACGTCCATCCAGTACCAGTTACCGTATGGAACCCCGGCTGGCCCTCGTGAACGCGTCCTTCGACGACGCCAACACGCTCCGGAACTTCCGGCGGGAGCTGGACGCCGAAGTGGCCGTCCACGACGCCCGCGCCGGCGAGTTCCCGGAGCCGCCGGCCTACGACGGACTCGTGATCACCGGCTCTCGGGCGTCGGTCTACTGGGACGAGCCGTGGATCGACGCGGCGCGAGCGTGGGCCCGGGAGGCCGTCGACTCGGACACACCCGCGCTGGGCATCTGCTGGGGCCACCAGCTGCTCGCGGACGCGGTCGGCGGCACCGTGGAGCCGATGGACGAGTACGAACTCGGCTACCGGACCGTACGCCACACGGACGATCCGGTGTTCGAGAGCGTTCCGGAGTCGTTCACGGTGTTCACGACGCACTCCGACGCAGTGACCGACCTCCCCGACGACGCAACGGTGATCGCCGAGAACGACTACGGCATCCAGGGGTTCCGCCACGGCAACGTCGTCGGGATCCAGTCACACCCCGAGTACGACCGCGAGACGGCCGAAACGGTCGCGCGCGGCAAGGACCTGCCCGACGACCGCATCGAGGCCGTGTGTGCGGACATTACCGAAGACGCCTTCGCCGAATCGCGCGCCGCCAAACGCGTGTTCGACAACTTTTGCCAGCGGGTGGTCCGGTAACTCTGCTCGGCGGAGCAATCACAGCCAGCCGCCTCGTCGTCGGCAGGAGAGCCGTCCACCTCCTCGAGGATCCCGCCCGTGGACCCGACAGCGGGAGCTGAAATTTCGCGGTCACAGCTATCCCCGGGAGGGGTCAGCAGACCCGGATTTAACTGACCGGTAGACCACGGACCGGTAATGGGCGAGAGCGAACGCCGCCGTTCCTCGATGCCTGTCGTGGCGAGAACCGAGCAGACGGCGGAAGCGAGAATCGACGTCGGGTTACTCGTCGCTCATTCGCCCCGAAGCAAACCCACTCCACTTCAGGCGTTCGGAGAGCGGATGATAGAGGACAGCCTCCCGGAACTGGCTGCGGCCACGGACGTGGGGTGGCGAGTCCACGCCGGCGAACCTGATCCGCTCCGCGATGGCGCCTCGCGACGGCCGTCCGAATTTCTCGACGAGGCCGCGCTCCGAATGGTCGAAGGCCCGTATGACCTCGTTGTCGTCGTCACCGATGTGCCCTTGACCTCGCGCGTCGAGAAGAGGGTCCCGGGACTGGCGTCGCCGATCAGCCGCGTGGTCGTCGTCTCGACCCGGCGGTTACTGGCGCCCCCCGGCCGCGACCGAATCCGGTCACTCGGGAGCGAGGCGGTGCGCTGGAACGCAGCGACGCTTCTGCTCCACCTGATCGGGCATGTCCTCGGGGCCAGTCACAGTGACGGTGGCGGAATCATGGAACCGTTCGCGTTCGATCGGAGGAGGGAAACGGTCCCGTCATTCGATGCGGGCGTCCGGGGGCATCTCCGTCACGGTGCAACTCGCGTCCCCGAGGACGCTTCCTCGCGAGGACGGGTGCGACGCCTCGGGTTCCACGTGATGAGTCTCGCTCGGAACCCATCGAAGGTCCTCGCGGCACTCGTTCACAGTCGCGCACCGTTGCTCCCGCTGTCACTCCCGAAGCTCCTGACGGCTGCCGTGACGCCCACCCTCATCCTCGTGTTCAGCGCCGAAACCTGGGACGTCGGACTGAACCTGACCAACGGAACGGCCGCGCTGTTCGCGGCGCTGAGCATCATCGCGGCAACAGTCCATTTCACGTTCACCCAGCACCTCACGGTCCCGCGCGAACGGACGCAGGTGATCACCGAACACATGGCCCTGGTGAACGTGACGGTGTTTCTCATCATCCTCCTGGCAATGGTAGGCGTGTTCGTTCTCGTCGGGTCCATCATCCTCCTGATCGAGTTGGTCGTGTTTCCGCCGAACCTGATGACGAACTGGCCGAGCCTCGAGGACCCCTCCGTCGGGGGTGTCGACCTGCTGCGGATCGCTGCGTTCATCAGTACCATCGGCGTGCTCACGGGTGCGCTGGCCGGCGGTATCGAGGACCGGACGGCCGTCAGACACCTCGCGCTCTTCCTCGGCCGGCCGTGATCGGCCTCGTGTTGTCCCCTGTTCTTCGTGGCCGTCGGACCGCTGTATTCGTTTTAGGGTGTCGAGAGACAATATCAAATAGTATCATCCCCGGCTGTGGTGTCACACCCCGTTCTCGCCCACGACAGCGGGATCCAACACCATAGAACAGAACGTGCCGCGTCGGGATGGCGTCCAGTCTCCATCAGGCGAGCGTTTTTGCCCGTACCTGCCCAACCCGGCGTGTGCTTGACTACCTCGACCTCGAGGCCGACCTCGACGAGTCCGAACGGATGGTGCGGGACACCGCACGGGAGTTCGTCGCCGAGCGGATCGAGCCCGACGTCGGCGACCACTGGATCGACGGCACGTTCCCCACCGACCTCATCCCCGAGATGGGCGAGCTCGGCTTCTACGCGCCGAACCTGGACGGCTACGGCCTGCCGGACCTCTCGGAGCGCGCCTACGGCCTGTTGATGCAGGAACTAGAGGCGGGCGACTCCGGGTTCCGCTCTATGGCCTCGGTCCAGGGCGCCCTCGTCATGTACCCGATCCACGCCTACGGCAGCGACGCCCAGCGGGAGCGCTGGCTCCCCGCATTGGCCGACGGCGAGGCCGTCGGCTGCTTCGGGCTGACCGAACCCGAGCACGGGTCGAACCCCGCCGGGATGGAGATGGCCGCGGAGCCGGACGGCGATGGCTACGTGCTGAACGGGTCGAAGACCTGGATCACGAACGCGCCCATCGCCGACGTCGCGCTGGTGTGGGCGAAGGACCGCGGCGACGAGGACACCGTCCGGGGCTTTCTCGTCGAGCCCGACGCGGCAGGCGTCTCGACGAACCCCATCGAGGAGAAGCTCTCGCTGCGGGCGTCGATCACCGGCGAGCTCCACCTCGACGACGCCCGGGTCGAGTGGTCGGCGGTCCTGCCGGACGTCCGGGGGATGAAGGGGCCGCTGTCCTGTCTCACGCAGGCGCGGTTCGGCATCGCCTGGGGCGCCGTCGGCGCCGCCCGCGACTGCTTCGAGACCGCCCGACGGTACGCCACCGACCGCGAGCAGTTCGGCGGCCCGATCGCCCGGTTCCAGCTCCAGCAGGACAAGCTCGCCGAGATGGCGACTCAGATTACGCTTGCCCAACTGCTCGCCTACCGGCTGACGGAGTTGAAGGAACGGGGCGACATGCGGCCCCAGCACGTCTCGATGGCCAAGCGGAACAACGTCCGGATGGCCAGAGACCAATCGAGGGTCGCCCGCGAGATGCTCGGCGGCAACGGCATCACCGCCGACTACTCGCCGATGCGCCACATGACGAACATGGAGACGGTCTACACCTACGAGGGCACCCACGACATCCACACCCTCATTCTCGGCGAGGACCTGACGGGGCTGCAGGCGTACACGTGAGCCAGCGGCCGACCCGGACCGGGCGGGGCATCGGCAGGGCGGTCAGGCGGTGCGGACCTCGAACCGCGCGCCGCCGGAGGCGCTCTCGCCGGCGGTGACGGTCCAGCCGTGGGCTTCGGCGATGGTCTCGACGATAGCGAGCCCGAAGCCGGTCCCGTCCTCGCGCGTCGTGTGGCCGAGTTCGAAGACGTTCTCGCGGTCGTCCGGCGGGATCCCGGGCCCGTCGTCGGCGACGTAGAACCCCTCGTCGGTGTCGCCAACCGCGATAGTTACGGCCGACGAATCGTGACCGCCCGCGTCCTGCCGAGTCGGGGGGCCATCGCCCATCGAGCCGTGCTCGACGGCGTCCTCGGGAGCGGTAGCGACCGAGGGCTCGGAAGCGTTCTCGCTTCCGGCGTCCTGGCGAGCGTGCGAGGCAGGGCTCGTGTAACCATGTTCCACGGCGTCCTGCCGAGTGGGCGAGGCAGGGTTCGTCGAGCCGTGCTCGACGGCGTCCTGGCGAGCCTGCGAGCCAGGGCTCGTGGAACCATGTTCCACGGCGTTCCGGAAGAGGTTCTCCAGTAACTGGACGAGCCGCGTGCGGTCGGCCCGGACGGTCGATCCGGCGTCGATCGTGATCGGGACGTGGGCGTCGACGTTCTCCCATGCCGCCTCGGCGGCGTCCGCGACCGCGACTTCGGAGCGGTCTCCGACGGTTCGGCCTTGCCTGGCGAGCGACAGCAGCGCCTCGAGTCGCGTTTCGATCCGGTCGATCGCCGCCGCGGCTGCCGCGAGGTCTTCCTCGTCGCCGGACTCGCGGTAGAGTTCGAGGCGGCCGCGGGCGACGGACAGCGGGCTCCGGAGGTCGTGGGACACGACGCTCGTGAACTCGTCGAGCCGCTCGTTCTGCCGGCGGAGTTCCGTCTCGTTGTCGATGCGGCCGAACGCCTCCGCGGCGTGGGCCAACAGCAACTCGACGACCTGGAGGTCGGCATCGTCGAACGCATCCCGCTCGGCGGTCGCACACTGGAAGACGCCCCAGTCCTCGATGGGGACGGACAGCACGGAGGTGATGGCATCGTCGACGGGTTCCGCCGCGTCGTCCGTCCGGGCGTCGTCGGCCAGGACCGGCGTGCCGGTTTGGTAGGCTTCCCCGGCCAGTCCTTCGTCCGTCTCGAGGTGTCGGTCGCCCACCGTGACCGGGGCGCCGTCCGAGACGGCGACCAGTTCGAACATGTCGTCGGCGGCCTCGGCGAGACAACACCAGTCGAACCCGAGCACGTCGACGCCCGTCCCGAGGATCACGTCGTAGGCGTCGGCCCGCGTCGTACAGCCGTGGAGTCGGCTCGTAGCCTCGTGGAGTCGTTCCAGCCGCGACTGCGCGATCGCCAGGTCCGTCGGTTGTGACACTCCGAGTCACGTAGGCCCCCTTATGGCATGAATGTTCGTATCGGCTCGACACCGGCGCCGTG
>PXQY01000012.1 GCA_003021745.1 Halobacteriales archaeon QH_7_69_31 | reverse complement strand
ACTTCGCTCGCGAGGACGCCGTTCGCACATTCGGCGGCACTCGCTTGCTCACGGCTCGCTCCGCTCGCCGTTCGCCCGTTCGGCGGCTTCCCTGCGGTCGGCCGCCCACCGCTCGTGCCGCCCGGGTCGCGCCTCGCGCCTCCCGCTCGCTCATCCGGCGGCGCTCCCTGCGGTCGGGTCGCCCGGGTCCCGCCGCACGCGGCGCCGCTGGTCGGTTTTGGCTTCGGTGAAACCGTCCACCCGGGCCTCGGTGGCTCGGTGATGAGGGCGCACAGTCCGTGGAGTGAGACGCTGGCGTTCTCGGCCAGGTCACGGCGGTGCGCCGGCCGGGAAGAACATCCTGCTAGCGCCTACGAGCGTCAGGACGAGTAGCCAGAATACCGCGACGACCCAGCCGCCGACCAGTATCGTGGTGCCGACGGCCCCCAGGATGACGACGAGTGTGATGATGATGAGGGCGGTCCGATCCTGCGAGACCTCCTGGTAGTGATCACAGCCACTACACGTCTGGCGATTCGAGGGGCCGGGCGAGGGGCCCGTGCCCATCGTGTTCCGTTTCCCACAGTTGTCACACGTCCAGGTCGATTCCCCCGTCAGACTCGTCCAGCTCATCGTGGTGCACCCGTAGAGTGTACGCGAAATAATAACGTTTTGCCAGCGACCGCCGTCGGCCTCACGCCTCCACCAGGAAGTTCGGACCCGAGGACGGGTGGTCGATCATGTCAGCATAGCCGCCAGTGAGTCCCGGCGCGTGCGGTGGGGCCCCTGTCGACCGAGCAGTGGGACGACGGAGAAGAGGCCCACCTGGCAGCGACGAGTGGCGAGAAGTGCCGACGGGTACGCAACCGGATGAGTCCAGGCTGCGCCTAAAGGTCGAACCGGTCGTTCGTCATGACCGTGTGCCAGGCGTCGACGAAGTCCTCGACGAGGTGGGCCTCGCCGTCGGTCGCGGCGTAGATCTCCGCGTAGGTGCGCAGCCGGGCGTTCGAGCCGAAGACGAGGTCGAAGCGGGTGGCCTCCCACTCGACCGCGCCGGTCTCCCGATCACGGATCTCGAAGACCTCCCGGTCGTCGTCGACCGGGTCCCACTCGTAGTCCATGTCTATGAGGTTCACGAAGAAGTCGTTCGTCAGTTCCCCGTGGCGGTCGGTAAACACGCCGCGGTCGCCGTCGCCGTACGTAGCTCCCAGCGCGCGCATGCCGCCCACGAGGGCCGTCATCTCCGAGACGGTCAGGTTGAGGAGGTGTGCCCTGTCGACCATCCGCTCCTCGAGGGAGTCATAGAGGTCATCCTCGCGGTCGCCGTTGCCGATGTAGTTCCGGAAGCCGTCGGTCGTCGGCTCCAGGACCTGGAAGGACTCGACGTCGGTCTGCTCGGGGCCGGCGTCCGTCCGGCCCGGCTCGAAGGGGACCGTCACGTCGTGGCCCGCCTTCGCCGCCGCTCGCTCGACCGCCGCGTTGCCGCCCAGCACGATGAGATCCGAAAGCGAGACCCGCGTGCCGTCCGACCGCGAGTCGTTGAACCCGGCCCGGATGTCCTCCAGGGTGTCGAGGACCGACGACAGCGCCTCGGGTTCGTTGACCTCCCAGCTCCGCTGGGGTTCCAGCCGGAGGCGGCCGCCGTTGGCGCCGCCGCGCTTGTCGCTCTCGCGGTACGTCGACGCCGCCGCCCAGGCGGTCTTGACGAGCTGTGCGATGGTGAGCTCCGACTCGAGGAGTTCCGACTTGAGTTCAGCGGCGGCCGCCTCGTCGATCAGGTCGTGGTCGACGTCGAGGATCGGGTCCTGCCAGAGCAGCGTTTCCTCGGGCACCTCCGGGCCGAGGAACCGGTCGGGCGGGCCCATGTCGCGGTGGATGAGCTTGAACCACGCCCGGGCGAAGGCGTCCTGGAACTGGGCGGGGTGCTCGCGGAACTGCTCCAGTATATCGCGGTAGTCGGGGTCGCGCTTCAGCGCGACGTCCGTCGTCAGCATCATCGGCCGTTCCGACTCTGCGGCGTCCTGTGCGCCCGGCGCGTCCGCGAGATCCGCCCCGTCGACCGCCCGCCACTGCCAGGCGCCGCCGGGCCCCTTGTGTGGCTCCCACTCGTGTTCCAGCAGGTTGTCCACGTAGCCCGTGTCCCACCGGGTCGGCGCGTCAGTCCAGGGGCCCTCGATGCCGCTGGTGATGACCCCGCCCTCCTCGCCGAGGTCGTTGTGCCAGCCGAGCCCCTGGTCCGCCATGGGCGCCGCCTCGGGGGCCGCCCCGAGGTTCTCGTCGGGGTCGTCGGCGCCGTGGACCTTGCCGAACGTGTGGCCGCCGGCGATGAGCCCCACCGTCTCCTCGTCGTCCATCGCCATCCGGTCGAACTCCTCTCTGATGTTCGCCGCCGAGCCCTCGACGTCCGGCTCGCCGTAGGGGCCCTCGGGGTTCACGTAGATGAGGCCCATCACGGTGTTCGCCAGGGGGTTCTTGAGGTCGCCCACCTCGGCCCCGACGAACCGGTCCGGCGAGGTCTGCTCCCACTCGGTCTCCGGGCCCCACGTGACCGCGTCGTTGGACTTGAACTCGTCCTCCCGGCCGCCCGCGAAGCCGAACGTCTCGAAGCCCATCGACTCGAGGGCGACGTTGCCCGCCAGGACGATCAGATCCGCCCACGACAGCCGGCGGCCGTACGTCCGCTTGACCGGCTGGAGCAGTCGGCGGGCCTTGTCGAGGTTGACGTTGTCCGGCCAGCTGCTCTCGGGCGGGAGCCGCTGGAGCCCGCCCGACGCGCCGGCGCGGCCGTCGGAGGTGCGGTACGTGCCGGCGCTGTGCCAGGCCATCCGGATGAAGAAGGGCCCGTAGTGGCCGTAGTCGGCCGGCCACCACTCCTGGGAATCCGTCATCACCTCGCGGATGTCTTCCTTCACAGCCTCGAAGTCGAGTTCCTCGAACGCCTCGGCGTAGTCGAAGTCCTCGCCGTACGGTCCGATGTCTGCCGCGTTGTCGTCCAGGGAGTCGAGATCCAGCATCTCCGGCCACCACTCCGCGTTGGTACGAGCCATGTCTGCGTCTTTGTCGCGTTGGGGTAATAGAGTTGTCCAATCCGTAAGGAAACCTTCGTCGCTCCGAAACGTTCGCCGCTTCGGACCCGTCCGGTCGCCGGGTCGGTCGGCACGAAATCTGTCTCCCTCCGGACGGTTCGCCGTACTGAAGCGACCGCGGCATCCGGGCCGACGGGCCGGGAGGTCCCGCCGGGACGTGAGGAGATCGACGAGGCCGATCGGCGGCGCCGCGAGCGGGAGTCGGTGGAGGCGATGCGGGAGGCGTTCGCCTCCCACCACCTCGAGGAGCCGACGATGCACCCGAGCGTCGTCGAACGGCGGCAGGAGAACGGCTGACGGCACGCGCGTCGATGAACGGACACTGTGACCGCCGAAACCGCCTGAGTGGTGACGGCCCGCCCCGCTGTGGGGGTTTTGAACGGACTTGTAACGGGGACAAGCCGTGATGGGTCACGTGCCAAAGCCTACTGGTCGAGAATAGCCTTATCGATCGGTGTCAGTCGTCGGCGTCGTCGCCGGACTCGTCCTCATCCTCGGTTTCCTCGCCCTCGGTGTCCTCTTCCTCGTCGTCTCCGTCAGACTCGTCGTCCTTTTGCTCCTCGTCCTCGGCATCCTCTTTCTCGTCATCCTCGGTCTCCGCATCGTCATCCTCGGCGTCCTCGTCCTCGTCGTGCTCGGCGTCCTCGTTCTCGTCGACCCCGTCGTCGGTCTCGTTACCGTCGTCCGGGGTCACGTCGACGATCGCCGGACCGAGGGCCGTCTCGAGTTCCCCGTCCAGGAACTGGTTGACCAGCACGTGGATCTCGACCACGTGGTCCGGGACGTGCTCGGACACGTCCGTGGGCGGGCCTTGGCCCTCGCGGGCGTCCTCGGCGGTCGCCGAGCCGTTGCCGCGGTCCGAGGCGTTCGCCGACGCGTTGGCGCTCCCGGAGCCGTTCGCCGAGGCGTTGGCAGCGTACTCCTCACCGCGATCCTCGTCGTAAGTTTGGTTGTTCTGTGCGTCCGCGGGGGGCTGGGCCGCGACCGCGCCGAGCCCCGCCGTGAGCAGTAGGGCCGATAGCGCGAGCGCGGCGATCTGTTTCGGGTTCATCGCATCCGGTTCATACCCGGGCTTCTACTTGAAGGAGGGAAACACTCCGAGCGGATTCAGCGGCTTGAATGGTTTGAACGGCGTTTTGAACGGTTTAAACGGAGCGGCGGGCACGGTCCGGCCGTCAGATATATGTGGCCGATCGGCGCTCGATGACGCGAGGCGGGACCCGGGCTGCGCGACCAGCGGGAGCGCCGCCGGATGGGCGAGTAGCGAGGGACCTCCGGTCCCTCGGACCGTGCGAACGGCGACGTCCGGTCGCCGTGAGCAGACGGCGAAGCCGCGAGCCGGGCGGCCGACTGAAAGGAGGCCGCCGAATGAGCGAGCGGGAGGCACGAGGCGCGACCGGAGGGAGCGCCTCGGACAAGTGAGCGGCGAGCGGAGTGAGCCGCGAGCAGCGACCAGAGGGAGCGACGACACGCGAGCCGGGCGGGCACTCAGTCGTCGCCGACGGCGCCGCCGGCGGCGCCGGTCTCGGCGGTCGGCGTGGCGCTCGCCGGCGGGGCGTTCCGGACGTCGGCGGACTCCCGCTCGTCGATGATCTCGGCGTAGGCGTCCGGCATCACCTTCACGAACTGCTCGAGTTCCGCCTCCCAGTTGTCGAGGACGTACTCGGCGCGGTCCGAATCGGTGTAGGAAGCGTGGTTCTCGACGAGCCGGCGGACCATTCGGCGGTCCTTCGCGTCGAGGTCGTCGGTCGTCGACACCATCCCGTGGTTGACCGTCTCCTCGAAGTTGCCCTCCCGGTCCAGCACGTAGGCGACGCCGCCGGACATCCCGGCGGCGAAGTTCTTGCCGGTGTCGCCCAGGCAGGCGACGACGCCGCCGGTCATGTACTCACAGCCGTGGTCGCCGACGGACTCGACGACGGCCGTCACGCCGGAGTTGCGGACGGCGAACCGCTCGCCGGCCTTCCCGTTGATGTAGGCCTCGCCCTGGGTGGCGCCGTACAGCGCCACGTTGCCGACGAGGATGTTCTCCTCTGGCTCGTACGGCGCGTCGTTGGGGGTGTTGACGACGAGTTTGCCGCCGGAGAGGCCCTTCCCGACGTAGTCGTTGGCGGTGCCGGTGAGCTGGAGGGTGACGCCGTTCTGGAGGAACGCACCGAAGCTCTGGCCGGCGGTGCCGCCGAAGTCGACCGTGACGGTGTCGTCCGGCAGTCCCTCGGTGCCGTGGGCCCGCGAGATGCGGTTCGAGAGCGTGGCGCCGACCGCGCGGTCGACGTTGGAGATCGTCCGATCGAGGTGGACGGGGTCGCCGCGGTCGATGGCGGCCCCGGCGGCCTCGATGAGGTCCCAGTCCAACGATTCGTCGACCTCGTGGGTCTGGGGCTCGGTCTTGCGGCGGCCGCCGGTCGTCGGTTCGGCCAGGATGGCCGACAGATCGAGTTTCTCGGCCTTCGCCTGGGTGACGTCATCGCGCTGGCCCAGCACGTCGACCCGGCCGACCATCTCCTCGACCGATGTGAAGCCCAGCTCGGCCATGATCTCCCGCAGCTCCCGCGCGATGAACGTCATGTAGTTGATGACGTGCTGGGGCTCGCCGGGGAACCGCTGCCGGAGGTCCGCGTCCTGGGTGGCGACGCCGACGGGGCAAGTGTTCTCGTGGCACTGCCGGGCCATCACACAGCCCGACGTGACCAGGGAGGCGGTGCCGAAGACGTACTCCTCGGCGCCGAGCAGCGCGCCGACGGCGACGTCGCGGCCGGTCTTCATGCCGCCGTCGACGGTGACCTTGATCCGCGAACGGAGCTCGGTCGCTCGGAGCATCTGGTTTGCCTCCGCCAGCCCGAGCTCCCACGGGAGGCCGGCGTGCTTGATGGAGGTCTTCGGGGAGGCGCCGGTGCCGCCGGAGTGGCCGGAGATGTGGACGACGTCGGCGTTGGCCTTGGCGACGCCGGCGGTAATGGTGCCGATACCGGCCTCCGAGACCAGCTTCACGTTGACGTCGGCCTCGGGGTTGGCCGCCTTCAGGTCGTGGATGAGCTGTTTGAGGTCCTCGATGGAGTAGATGTCGTGCAGCGGCGGCGGGGAGATCAGGCCCACGCCGGGGGTCGCATAGCGGACGTGGGCGATCATCTCGTTGACCTTCCGGCCCGGGAGGTGCCCGCCCTCGCCGGGCTTCGAGCCCTGGGCCATCTTGATCTGGAGCTCCTCGGCGTTCGAGAGGTACGTCGAGGTGACGCCGAACCGGCCGGAGGCGACCTGCTTTATGGCACACTCCTTTTCGGTGTCGAACCGCTCGGGTGGCTCGCCGCCCTCCCCGGTGTTGGATTTGGCGCCCAGCCGGTTCATCGCGATGGAGTTGTTCTCGTGGGCCTCCGGCGAGGCTCGCGGTCGGGGGTGAACTCGAGTAGGCCCCGGAGCGACTGGAGCCGCTCGGTCTGGTCGTTCATCTGGGCGGCGAACTCGCGGTACTGCTCGTAGTCGCCCTGCCGGACGGCCTGCTGGAGGGCCCCGACCGATTCGGGGTTCCACTCGTGGAACATCCCGTTCGAGCGGTGTTCGTACTCGCCCTGCCGCTCCAGGCTCGGGTCCTCGCCGAAGGCGACCTCGTGGCGGCGCCGGAGGTCGGCCTCGACGTCCTCGACGTCGACGCCCTCCGTCCGGGCGGTCGTGCCCTCGAAGTACTCGGCGACGAACGCCGAGTCGAGGCCGACGGCCTCGAAGATCTGGGCGCCCTGGTAGGACTCGACCGTCGAGATGCCCATCTTCGCCATCGTCTTCAGGAGGCCGTCCTCCACGGCGTCGACGTAGGCCTCGACGGCGGCGTCCTCCCCGGCGCCTTCGGGGCCCGCGACCAGATCCGAGATCGATCGGTAGGCGAGGTAGGGGTTGACGGCGCCGGCGCCGTAGCCGATGCAGGTGGCGACGTGGTGGACGGCCCGGGGATCGCCGGACTCCAGGACGATGCCGACGTGGTTCCGGAGGCCGTTCCGGACGAGGTGGTGGTGGATGCCGCCGGTCGCCAACAGCGCGGGGATCGGGATGGCGTCGGCGCCGGCCGCGCGGTCCGAGAGCACGATGATGTCGTGCTCGCGGGCGGCCTCGCTCGCCTCCCGGCGGGCGTCCTCGACGGCGGTCTCGAGGTCGGCCTCGGGATCGAACGTGATGTCGAGGACGTACGAGGAGAGCTCGCCGTCGCCGCCTGCCAGGTCCTTGATGGCCGCTGTCTCCCCATTCCGCAGTACCGGGGAGTCGACGACGAGCTGGCGGGCGTGGGCGGGCGTCTCCGCCAGCAGGTTACGCTGGACGCCGAGCCGCGACTCCATCGAGGTCACGAGTTCCTCCCGGATGTAGTCCAGCGGCGGGTTGGTGACCTGGGCGAACAGCTGCTTGAAGTAGCTGAACAGCGGGCGGTTGAACTGCGAGAGCACACTGAGTGGGGTGTCGTCGCCCATCGAGCCGACCGGGTCCTTGCCGTCGCGGGCCATCGGCTCGACGAGGTGGGTCAGCTCGTCGTGGGTGTAGCCGTACAGCGCCTGGTGGGCACGGAGGCCGGCGACTTCGTCGCGGGGCGTCGCGCCCTCGGCTGCGGCCAGGTCGTCGAGGTGGACCTGTTCCGCCTCGACCCACTCGGCGTACGAGTCGTCGATCAGCTTCTCGAAGACGTCCGCGTCGGGGATGACCCGGCCCGCCTCGGGGTCGGCCAGGAACAGCTGGCCCGGCTGGAGGCGGTCGCGGCGCTCGATGTCGCCGAAGTCGGGCTCCAGCGCGCCGGCCTCGCTGGCCATGATGAGCCGGTTGTCGGTCGTGACGTCGTACCGACAGGGCCGGAGCCCGTTCCGGTCGAGCACCGCCCCGACGCGCTCGCCATCCGTCGCCGCGACCAGGGCGGGCCCGTCCCAGGGCTCGATCAGGGAGGCGTGGTAGTCGTACCACTCGCGGCGCTCCTCGGGGACACGGTTGGCCGCCCCGCGCCAGGCCTCCGGGATGAGCATCCGGAGGGCGTGGGGCAGCTCGCGGCCGCCCGCCATCAGGAGTTCGAGGGCGTTGTCGACGCTCGCGGTGTCGGACTGCTCGGGGTCGTTGATGATCGGGCGGAGCGCGTCGACGTCGAGGTCGCCGTCGGGTTGTTCGAGGTCGTTCTCCCGGGCCCGCATCCAGTTGATGTTGCCCTGTATGGTGTTGAACTCGCCGTTGTGGATGATGGCGCGGTAGGGGTGGGCGAGGTGCCAGGCGCCGAGCGTGTTCGTCGAGAAGCGCGCGTGGACCATCGCGAACGTCGACCGGAGCCGGTCGTCCCGGAGGTCGGGGTAGTACTCGGGGAGCTGTTCGGCGGTGAGAAGCCCCTTGTAGACGACCGTCTCGCGGTCCAACGAGCAGACGTAAAAGCGGCCGTAGCCGTCGGGCTTGCGCGCCGCGACGGTGGTCTCGAGGTCACGGCGGGCGGTGTAGAGTGCATGGTCGAACGCGTCTTCCCCCAGGTCCGCGCGGACGAAACACTGGACGACGAGCGGTTCGGAGTCGATGGCGGTCCGGCCGAGCGAGCCGTTGTCGGTCGGGACCGCCCGCCAGGCGAACACCTCCAGATCGTGGTCGGCCAGCACGGTCTCGACGAGGTCCTGGAGGCCCGCGGCGGCGTCGCCGTCCTGCGGCATGAAGATGGAGCCGACGGCGTACTCGCCACGATCGGGGAGGCCGTCGACCTCGTCGGCGAAGAGGTCGTGGGGCGTCTGCAGCATGATGCCGGCGCCGTCGCCGGTGTCGGGGTCGGCGCCGGTCGTGCCCCGGTGTTCGAGGTTCTCCAGCAGTTCGATGCCGTCGGCGACCGGGCGGTTGGTCCGGTCGCCGTCGAGGTCCATGACGACCCCCACGCCGCAGCTTCCGCGGGCGTCCGCGGGGTCCGCGAGGCCGGTCGAACTCGAAGAAGAGTGCGAACGATCTGACATTAGGTTTCCTGGCCGACAGCCGGACAAGAGGCTTCCCCTCAAACACTAATGGTTCATTTATTCCATACAAGGGAATATAAGGTGTCTTCGTGGACGGGTACGCACGGAACCTCGCCGCGCCTGGAGGCTTCCGACGCCTATCCGTCGAAGCGTTTGCTGTAGAACAGCAGCTCGAAGGGCTCTGGCCGGTCCTCGAACCGTTCCCGGTGGACAAGGTCGAACCCCGCAGACTCGTAGAGCCCCCGGGCGGCCTCAAGCGTCGACATAGTGTCCAAGACGAATTCGCGGAAGCCCCGGTCGCGGGCGCGGCGCTCCAGCTCGTCGTAGATCCGGCGGCCATGGCCCCGACCCTGGTGGGTCGGCGCGACCCGCATTCGCTTGACCTCGGCCGTGTCCGCATCGACGTCGAGATACTCCGCGATGTACCCCTGGGCCGGCCGGAGCGCGCCTGTCCCGACAATGCGTCCGTCAACGGTGCCGACGAGGAACACGCCGCCCCGGTCGGGGTATGCAGCCTCTATGTCCTCGAGGTCCGGTTCCGGCGCACCCTCGACGTACACGCCTTCGTCCCGGAGCGCGGCCTCGTGGACGGCGAGGACGCGCTCGCGGTCCGCCGGGCGGTACTTTCGGAGGGAAAGCGAGTAGGTCATGGCGATCGTTCTGATCAACCGTCTGGAGGCCGAGCGGGTTACGCGATTCGGAATGGGTCGATGCGAAGCGATTTCGAATAGGTTAGGTCACCAGCCTCCGGGTGAGGACTCCCGGTATGATGGTAAAAACGAAGGCCATCCCCACACTATACACCATCACATAGAAATAAAAAAGATCCCGCCACGAAACGACTAAACTAATAAGAATAAGTGAGAACGTGATTGATAGAAAAATAGATGTAACTACTAGTGCCTTAAGAATGGTTATATTTAGATTCGGTCGTTCCTCTAAGGGTTCGCTAAATGCACGAGTGAAGCTATAGTTGATCGAGGCACCCGAGACTACAGCGGCCGAAGCCAAGACGGGTTGGGTAAGGATCAATCCATCAACTCCGATCGAATTACTAATCACGATAATAACAAACACTCCTAAAAACGACAGTAACGCCCCTATACATCCACTCAGCAATCCAGATTTAATTATTAAACCAAATTTCGATGCCGGACCGGGGTCCTCCAAGGCCTGGGTCATTATCTATCATATATTTCCATCGGAACTCATAAAATCGATCCATCACCTGAACTACCGCGCACAACGTAACCGGATCACCCGGCGCCCAATTCCTTGCGAGTCGAGCGGGAACCAATCGAGGCGGCTACTCCGCCTCGCAGCCGCCGTGAGCAGAGAGCGGGTTGCGGGACGTAGGCCCACAACCGGATGCCGTGGCGGCTCCGCCGCCACGCGGTTCCGCGCCGCAGGTGCGGCACTCGAGCGAATAAAAAGTGGGGTCAGTAAGACTTCGCGAAATACGCCGTCTCGACGGCCTCCTCGCCACACACGCCACACCTCTCGTGGACCGGCTCCTCGTCCTCCTCGAGCGGCAGCATCACGATCTCGGCGGCGATCTCGTCTTTGATCTCGTCGTCGCAGGCCTCCTCGCCGCACCAGCCGGTCTTGACGTAGCCGCCGTGCTTGCCGATGGTGCCGAGGATCTCGCCGCGGCCGTGGGCCTCCCGGACGTTGTCCTCGAGGTGGGACTCGGCGTCGGCGTAGAGTTTGGCGTGGACCGTGTCGAGCGCCTCGCCGACCGCCTCGACGATGGCCTCGCGGTCGGCGACCTCGCTCTCGCCGTCGGGGCGGTGGACCAGCGTCGCCGCGCCCTCTTCGACCTCGTTCGGCCCGACCTCGACGCGGAGCGGGACGCCGTTCAGCTCGTGTTCGTTGAACTTGAAGCCGGGGTTGCGCTCGTCGCGGTCGTCCAGGTCGACCCGGAACTCGGCGTCGAGGTCGGCCGCGAGGTCGGCCGCGTACTCCGTGACGGCCTCGGCCGTGTCGGCCTGCCAGATCGGGACGACGACCACCTGGGTGGGTGCGAGTGCGGGCGGCAGCACGAGGCCCTGGTCGTCGGAGTGGGTCATGATGAGCGCGCCCATCGCGCGCCAGGAGAGGCCCCAGGAGGTCGTGTGGGCGGTGCGTTCCGCTTCGTCCTCGTCGGTGTAGGTGATGTCGAACGCCTCCGGGAAGGAGGTGCCGAGGTAGTGGGAGGTACAGCCCTGGACGGACTTGCCGTCCGGCATCAGCGCCTCGACGGTCGTGGTGGTGTCGGCGCCGGGGAACTTGTCGTGGTCGGGTTTCCGCCCGGTCACGGCGGGGATGGCCATCACCTCCTCGTAGAGCCGCTCGTACTGGCCGAGCCGGGTCATCGTCTCCGCCCAGGCGTCCTCTTCGCTGGCGTGGGCGGTGTGGCCCTCCTGCCAGAGGAACTCCTTCGTGCGGAAGAACGGCTTCGTCTCGGTGGCCTCCCAGCGGACGACCGAACACCACTGGTTCACCCGCAGCGGCAGGTCGCGGTAGCTACGGATCCACTGGGCCATGAAGGGCGCGATGATGGACTCGCTGGTCGGCCGGACGGCCAGCCGCTCGTCGAGTTCGTCGTGGCCGCCGTGGGTCACCCACGCGACCTCGGGGTCGAACCCCTCGACGACGTCCTTCTCCCGCTCGAGGTACCCCTCGGGGATGAACATCGGGAAGTAGGCGTTGTCGACGCCGGTGTCCTTGAACCAGCCGTCGAGGTGGCCCTTGATCCGCTCCCAGACCGCATACCCCCGCGGCCGGGTGACGATGAACCCGCCCATCGGCGCGTAGTCCGCGAGGCCGGCCTTCCGGACGACCTCCGCGTACCACTCGCCGGGGTTGTGCGCCTTCGACTCGGTGATCCCGAGGTCCTGCTCGCCGCTCATACCAGAGGGGTGCCCCAGCGCGGTCTTAAACCCGGCGTATCCGCGGGCTCGGTCCGGCACGTCGGGCGACCGATCGCGGCCGCGTCGGACTCACACGCCCCACTCGACCCGGTCCCGGAGCCGCTCGTACCCGAAGTACGTGCCCGTCTTCAGGAGGTTCGCGGCGACCCCGACGGTGAGCGCTTGGCCGGCGTCTCCCACGACGAGGAACGCGACGGCGACCGTGATACAGCCCATAAGCGCGCGGTAGCCCAGCGTCTTCGCGATCGCTCGCGAGACGTCCTGGTGTGGCGGTCGGCGGGCGAAACCCCATGGTGGACGGGACGGCTACCACGACAGTGCGGCGACGACGGCCGCCGACCGGACGGGGGCCAGTGGCCCGGATTCAGGCGATCTGCATCTCCGCGCCGCACTCGTTGCAGTAGATGACGAACGCCTCGTCCGGCTCGCGGACGCCGTGGGAGGTGACCTCGCCGCAGTCGCCGCAGGGCGCAAAGGATTCCAAGTCGGTCCACTCGTGCCGCCGGCCGGGGGCCGCGATCGCCAGGCCCACCACGGTGTCGTCGCTCTCGTTGCGTCCGCACTGGAACTCGCCCGGTTCGAACCGGACGACCTCGCCCGCCTCGACGTCCGTCGTCTCGGTGTGGTCCCGCGGGTCGCCGCCCGACTCGGATCGGTCGCCCTCGGGATTGTGGTGCTCGAAGGTCGCCGTCCCCGCGAGGACGTAGAACACCTCCTCCTGGTCGTGGTGGGTGTGGAGGCCGCCGGAGAACTGCTCGCCCGGGTCGAGTTCGTAGTGGACGACACCGACGTCCTCGGTGCCGAGGGCGGTGCCGACGTCCCGACGCTCCGTGTTGACGCCCATCGGGTGTGGCTCCCGGTCCAGCTCGGATATCTCGACGTGCTCCATGCCCCTACCCGACGGGCGGCCAGGCTTAAAGGTGGGTTGCGAGGCCGAACGCAGTGAGGCCTCGGAATGGGCGAACGGGAGGAGGGAGCGGAGCGACCGACGACACGCGAGCTGCGCGGCCTCACACCCTTGGGCCTCGAGGCTCATGGCACATTACGTTCACCGGCAGAGCTTCGCTCACCCGAGCCATCGCTCGCTTCGCTCGCGAGGATACCGTTCGCCCATTCGGCGGCCTCCCCGTGGTCGGCTGCCCGGCGCCCGCCGCCCGGCTCGCGGGTCGCTCCGCTCCCCGCTCGCTCAGTCCGAGGCCTCACTTCGTTCGGCCTCGCGGCCGCCGACGTTATGTCGCTCCGGTCGCTACGGGCAAACATGGCACAGACCGGAAGCTGTGACTGTTGTGGCTCCGCGGCGACCGCAGGGGCGGTCGACTCGACGGCGGACCTGTCCTGTTACTGTCCGGTCGACGGGGTCATCGACGCCATCAGCAAGAAGTACTCCCTGCAGATCGTCGGGCTGCTCGGGGCCAACGGCCCGATGCGGTACAGCGAACTCGAGGAGGTCCTGGGGGCGACGAGCACCTCGCTTCTGTCGAACCGGCTCGAGGAACTGGCCGAGGAGGAATTGATCGAGCGGCGGAGCTTCGACGAGATCCCGCCGCGCGTCGAGTACTCGCTTACGCCGCGAGGTCGGGAGCTGGAGGGGCGCCTCCAGCCGCTTCTGGAGTGGGCCGCCGAGGAGTAGCGGCCCGTCTTTAGAGCACGCCTTCCAGTTCCTGCAGTGCGAACGTGCGGAGCCGCTCGGGGTCGAGGTCCTCGAAGTCCCCGCGCGGGACCCCCATTCGGATGCGGAGCCAGATGTCGCCGGCCCGCTCCTCGAAGTCGAGTGCGTCGACGTGGGGCCGGGGGTTGTCGAACTCCGCGGCGGCAAAGCCCTGGATGTCCTGTTCGAGTTCGGCCTCGACGGACCGCCGTCGCCCCCGGCGCCCGGGCGTCGTTCGGCATCCCCGCGGTCGGGTCCCCGCCGGCGTCGGTCGCCGGGCCGCCGCCCGCGATTCCCGTGCCACCGCCCGCGGCGCCCGCGTCGCCTGCCGCAGCACCCGCATCGCCGCCGCCGGATTCGACGCTCGGCCGCTCGGCCGTGACTTCGAACTCCGGGATGTCGTCGATGTCCGGCGGCTCCCACTCGGGGTCGGCCGGTTCCGCCTCGCCGGCGTCCATTACCTCGACGTTCGACTCCCCATCCGGGTCGTCCCGGCCAGCCGCGCCGGACCGGACGGCACCGTCCGACCCGTCCGCCTCCGACCCGGCGCCAGTGGCGTCCCCGGTCGATTCGCTCACCGGATCCTCATCGGAGTCGGCGCCTGAGGCGTCCGCATCCGGCTCGGCCTCCGTCGCCACGTCCTCGGTGGCCTCCGCGGCGTCGTCGCCGTCGTCCGGCCGGCCCCCGTCGGGGACGGGCCGACGGTCGGCTGGCTGTCGGTCGTCCATACGCCGGTGTCGGACCCGGAGACGGATAAGGACCGGCACGCCTCGGCCGGCGCTGTTCAGAGGGAGCAACGCGACCGAGGAGCGCAGCGAGTCCCGGGAGTCGAGCGTGCCGAGGGCTTTCTGCAATCCTCAATCCTTGTCTTAACACTATCCCTCAGCAGCCCGAATCCGGGCCAGCGCCGCCATCGGCGTCGGTCTCGTTGGAGTCGTCCGGCCCGTCCGCCTCGGACAGTGACCACTCCGCGGCGTCGGCGGCGGCCTCGACGTGCTGGAACCCCCAGCCGAGGGCGGCGGCGACGGCCTGCTGTCGCTCGGTCGTGCCGACCAGCACGTGGCGGTCGGTCCGGAGGCGCTGTCGGACGTCGGCCAGGCTGCCACTCAGCTGGCCCGCCACGAGGTCCGGGTCGGCCTCGATGCCGTCGACGAACTGTCGGACGTCCGCGACAGGTTCGCCGCCGTCGGCCACGACGCCGACGTGTTCGCTCCAGGCGCGGGCCTCGGCGACCGCCGCCGCGGGCTCGTCGAGCCGCCGGACGGCCGACACGGTCAGAAGCAGCGTCATCGGGCCCGCAGTGCCGCCGGCGCTCATCCGGTCTCCCCGTCGCCATCGGCGTCAGCCGCTGCCGCCGCGGCGACGTCTGCATCGATGCCGTCGGCGGCCGCGAGGCTGTCTTCGAGGAACGACAGCGTCAGGTCGACGACGTCGTCGTAGGCCGCCTCGACGGGGTCGGTGAACTCCTCGACGGTCATCCCCCAGGAGTCGTAGGCCGGTTCGACGCCGACGACGCGGGTCCGGTCGGGGAACGCCCCGAGCGCCTTCGTCACGATGACGACGTTCTCGAGGGTGTTCAGCCCCATCGCGGTCTGGCCGACGAGGTCCGCGATGCGGTCGTCCGGCACGTCGACGGCGTCGGGGCCGTACTCGTGGATGCGGCCCGGGTGCTCGGCCGGCTGGCCGTCGTTTATCTCGCCGTCGGGCTTCTCGGCGCCGACGACCAGCACCGCCTCGTAGTCGGTCTCGGTGATGGTCTGGTAGGCAGCCACGGGGGTGTGGCTGCAGTCGGCGACCGCGACGCCGGGCAGGTCCCACCCGGCGACCTCGTAGGCGACGACCGTGCCAAGCGCCATGTCCCCCAACAGCGGGTAGCCGACGCCCGCGACGAGCACGGGGGCGTCGGCGTCGCCGGCGATGAGGCCGGCGTCCGTGCCGAATGACTCGCCGCGGCTGGCGGCGCTGACGGCGTCGAGCGGCCCGGACTCGCCGGCGCGGTGGTCGCCCTCGATGTGGTACCGCTCGGGGTCGGCGGGGAACTCCGGGGCGTCCGGCATGCGGCGGCCTCAGTCGTCCCCGGCGACGATGTCGCGGATCGCCTCGTCGGCGGGCTGGTCGCCCTCGGAGAACGAGCAGCCACAGGAGGAGACGTCCTCCGCGATGACGTCCTTCCGGTCGTCGGTGTGCATGTGGACGGTACACGGCATGCAGGGGTCGAAGCTCCGGACCCCCCGCAGGATGTCGACACCCGAGAAGTCCTCCTGGCCGGTGTAGTCCTCCAAGAGCGGCGTGTTGGTCGCCGCCTCCTCGTAGGGGCCGGGCTGGCCGAACGGGTCGGTCGGCGACGCCATCCAGGTGCTCGGGGTGAGGATCTGGTAGTTGTCGATGACGCCGTCGTCGATGACCAGGTGGTGGGTGAGCCACCCCCGGCCGGCCTCGTGGAACCCGACGCCGCGCTGGGTGCCGCTGTCCGGGACCGAGAAGGGCGTGTGGACCTGGGCGTCGCCGCCCTTGAGGAGGTCCAGCGCCTCGATGAAGCCGGTGTAGCAGACCAGCGCGCAGTAGGCGACGTGATAGGCCTTCGCCCGCAGTCGCTCGGCGGCGTTCAGCCGGTCGGGGACGTCCCACCGGAGCTCCATCTCCGGCAGTTCCGCCTCCGGCACCGTCATGTTCAGCCCGTCGCCCGTGGCCTCGATGAACGGGTTGTCGATCTCCTCGGCCATCGCCGTGATCCACTGGCGGGAGTGCGGCCCGGTCTCCATCGGCGTGCGGTCCCACCGCGGCGCGGTGCCCCAGGTGTACTTCTCGCGCCAGGACTTGCCCTCCGGCTTCGGCCGGGTCTCCTTGTTCCAGGGGTGGTAGGGGCTGATCGGGTCGCCGGCCGGGTTGGTCTCGAACCGCGGCTCCTCGTCGGTCCAGTCCTCGTAGAACGAATGGTCGACGAACTCCTCGGCGCCCTGGTCTATGACCTTCAGGTCCGTCGTGCGCAGCTCCCCGTCGATGACGACGCCGGGCGTCGCGAGCCGGGCCCGACCCCACTCGTCGGCGTCGTCGTAGCGGGCGTTGTAGTGGTCGGGGTCGTCCCAGATACCGGTCCCGACGAGGTTGATCGGCCGCTCGCCGACCTCGGCGTAGCCGTCCATCTCCGCGAGCATGAAGTCGATGAGGTCGTCCCAGACGTAGGCCGTCTCCTTGGCGTAGTCGAACATCTCCGTCAGCCGGGTGTAGAACTCGCTGAACGTCTGCCGGGTCACCGTGGTGGTGACGCCGCCCGGCGCGATGGTCGACGGGTGGGGGTACTTCCCGAGCATCAGGGAGGCCATCTGGCGGCCCGTCCGGGTGACCTCCAGCCCGCGGAGGTACAGTTCGCCCTCCAGGGGGTTCAGCGCCTCCATGATGTCGCCGACGGTGTCGTAGCCGTGGACGTCGGCGTTCGGCGCCGGACTGTTGCGGGCGGCCCGCAGGACGTCCGGGTTCGACTCCTCGAGCATCGTCTCCGAGTAGTCGGGCCCGGCGAGCAGGTGCAGGTGCAGCGGGTGGTCGTAGATGAACGCCGCCGCCTGGCCCATGTTCCGGATCCAGAGCCCGAAGTCCGGCGGCACGACGTCCATCGCCATCTCGAGGGCGTACGCCGAACAGATCGAGTGTACCGCACCGCAGACCCCGCAGGCGCGGCTGGAGAGGTCGATGGCGTCCCGCGGGTCCCGGCCCTCGAGGATGATCTCGTAGCCGCGGAACAGCGTCGCCTGGGAGTGGCCGGCCTCGACCGTCTTCGCCTCGAGGTCGACCTTCGCGTGGAACGCCAGCGCCCCGGCGACCCGCGTCACGGGGTCGATGTTGATGTCGTAGATCTCCTCGCCCGTGCTCTTTTCGAGTTCCTCGGCGTCCTCGGTCTCCCCGATGACCTCGCCGGCGCCGTCCGGGACCATGTCGTCGAGCCGTTCGGCGTTGTCGTGGTGTCGGTCGACGCGGAAGCCCCGGTCGTCGACGACGAACGGCTCGCCGTCGTCGTCGAACGCGATCGGGAGGTTGCGGAACTCGTAGTCCACGGTCAGTCACCCCCGGTCGGTGTCGCCGGCTCGGCGGCGTCCGGTCCGTCCTCGAGATGGTCGAGCACGTCGTCGGGAACCGTCGCGGCGATGTCGTCGAACGCCTCGGTCGCGTCCAGGTCCTCCAGCGCGACGTCCTCCCCGCAGCCGCAGGCCGGCGGCTCGACGTCGTCGGCCTCCTCGGCGAGGTGGGGATCGCCGTTCTCGTCGAACTCGATCGGGAGGTTGCTCATGCACATGGTCAGTCGTCGGCCTCCCCGCCCGGGTGCGGATACCGGCGCTCGTCGTAGTTCGAGCCGCGGCGGTGCATCCACTGGTAGAGGTCCCCGCCGTACCCGGCCCCGCCCCAGCGCCTCGACGTCTCGAGTTTGTCCATCGAGTAGTGCCGGAGCCGCCGCATCACGCCGCCGATGATCTTCGTGCTCGTCCCGGAGACGAGCGTGCCCGGCGGCTTCTTGAAGAAGGGGGTGAACTTGTCCGGAAAGCCCGGCATCGTACAGCCGATGCATTTGCCGCCCATGTTCATGCAGCCGCCGACCCCATCGATGTTCCGCCGGGAGGGCATGTTGCACTTGACGACCGGGCCCCAGCAGCCCAGTTCCACGATGCACTTCTCGCTGCCGTACTCCTCGGCGAAGTCGCCCTCCTCGTAGTAGGAGCCGCGGTTGCAGTTGCGGTGGACGGTCTCGCCGAACAGCCACTCCGGCCGACCGAGGTCGTCGAGTTCCGGAAGCGGGCCCATGTCGGCCGCGTACAGGAGCACGTGGGCGACCGTCTCGATGAAGTTGTCGCCGACCGGCGAACAGCCGGGGACGTTGATGACCGGGAGCCCGAGGACGCTCCGGTAGTCCCGCCCGAGGTAGTCCGTCGTCCCCATCGCGTCCGTGGGGTTGCCCTCCGCCGAGGGGATGCCGCCCCACGTGGCGCAGGTGCCGATGGCGATCGTCGCCGCCGCGTCCGGGGCCAGCCGGTCGAGCCAGTCGACCATCCGGACGGGGTCGCCGTCCTCCTCGCCCTGGGCGATCCAGTAGCCGCCGGGCTCGTCGACGAGGCGCTCGTTCGGGACGCTGCCCTCGATCACGATGGCGTAGGGGTCCCGCTCGCCCCGTTCGGCGGCCTGCATCTCCTCGACGTAGTCGTCGCCCCACTCCATCGCCAACACCGGGTGGTGGAGTTCGAGCTTGGGCAGGTGCGGGACGTTGCCGCGCATGAGGTCCTCCACGCCGGGATTGGTCGCGCCGGTCGCCGCGACCGAACAGCCGTCGCAGGACCCGCCGACCAGCCAGTAGACGTGCAGCGTGTCCGGGCCGCCGGTCACCGCCTCGGTCTCGCCGAGCTCCGGGATGGACTCCTCAGGTGTGCTACTCATTGACGATTCACTGATTGATACACCGGGGCACAGCTACTAAAATGGTGGCTTCCGTTTTCCGAAGCCGGCCGCGACACCACGGCGTCCGCCCGGAATTCCGGAGACGGATCGGCCACCCCGTTACCTTCGTATCGAGCGGGGCGAGAGCCGCCGACGGGTCTGCTCGCGGCGTCGTAACGCTTTTCGTGGTTCCATTGCTGTGTGTTGCCATGGCATTCAAGAAATCCATCGTCGACCTCGGCGGCATGGGCGACCCCCAGCGGCCGGTCGCCGTCGCCGTCGGGGTGGTCCTGATCCTCGTCGGCGCCCTGGGCCTTTCGGGCATCGCCGACATGGACGTCGTGGGCGAGGGGCTGGTGCTCGGCGTCTTCGGCGTCCCGCTGTGGCTCGGTCTGACCGCCGTCGTCGCCGGACTGCTCGGCGTGTTCCTCGCGACGTTTGAAGGCGGCGCCACCACGTTCGACAAGGTCGCAGCGGGGCTGGTGCTGCCCGCCGTCTTCCTCCTGTCGATCACCGACTGGGCGCTCGCCACCGGTGACATTCCGGCGCTGGCCGGCGGGGTCCTGGCGCTGTTGCTCGCCGTCTTGATCGCCGCCCTTGGCACGTTCCTGCTCCGCTGGAACGTCCTCATGGTCGTCTTCCCGGTCGTCGCCGCGCTCGCGCTGCTGGACTGGGGGCTCGGCCTGACCGCGATGGTGCCCGGCGAGGCGGTGAACCTCCCGACGCTGGGGCTGCTCGTGGTGGTCGAGCTGCTCGTGGCCGCCATTGCGTTCGAGGGCGGCCGCCGACAGACCGGGCGGGGGCTGTAGGAACGGGACGCTCGGGATTCGAGCGCACCCGACGCCTCTCGTCGCCGGATTCGGGTTCCGGGACCGACACCGTGAGGACCGTCTACCCGTAACAGCGAGCCACCGCCTGGAGGACAGGGATGGAAGGCCCGGGTGCCCACCGCGTCGCCGACGACCTCGCCCGCTTCGCCGGCCAGCGCGTCGAGTCGGTCGGCGGGACCGCCGACCAGCCGCTCGACCGCCTCGCAGGCCGGACCGTCGACGGCGTCCGGGCCGTCAAGAAGCGGGTGTTCCTCGACGCCGGCGACCACCACGTCGTCGTCCACTTCCTCATGTACGGCTCCTACCGGGTCAACGAGTCCCGGGACCTCGAGGAGCGCCTGGAACTCGTCTGCGAGAGCGACACGCTCACCGTCTACAGCTGTTCGGTCAAAGTCCTGGCAGACGGCGACCCGGACCTTGAGGCGTACGACCGGCCCGAGGAGGACGTGCTCTCGCCGCAGTTCGACCGCGAGGCCGCCCTCGCGGCCCTCGCCGACCGGGACGACCCCCTCGTGGACGTGTTGCTGGACCAGTCGGTGTTCGGCGGCGTGGGCAACCGCATCAAGAACGAGGTCCTGTGGCAGCAGGGCCGGCATCCCGAGACCCCGGCCGCCGAGCTGTCTCCCGACGCCCGCGAGCCGCTCGTCGCCGCCGCCGTCCGCTGGACGCGGGCGTGGTACGAGCACAAGCGCCGGGGCGAGTCGATGCCCCACGAGGTGTACCGGCACGACACCTGTAGTACCTGCGGCGGCGACATCCGGACGGCGGACCTCGGCGCCACCGACCGGGTGACCTACTGGTGTCCGGCGTGCCAGCCGAGGTAGGTCACCGACCCGGACGAGCCGGCCCGCGGATCGCTCAGTCGCCGGCCCGGTCCATCGCCGACCCGAGCCCGCCGGGGAGGCCGCCGGCGGTGGTCCCCTGGCCGCCCTCCGGCTGCAGCGGCGGCTGGCGGCTCTCGACGCGGCCGTCCGGGACCCCCTCGACGATGCCGTTCCACAGCAGCATCTCCATCTCCATGAGGATGTCCTGCAAGGCCGGCTGGTCGAAGAAGATCAGAAGCGTCGTCGGGCGGACGCTCCGGACGTGGGTGCGGCCGTTCCGCTCGAGGATGGAGACCGAAAGCGGCGCGAACACCGCCACGTCGGGGTCGATGGCCAGCGCCTTGTGGGCCTGGCCCGGGTTGACGGCGAGCAGGATGCGGCCGTCGGCCACCTCGCCGACGACGCGCTGGCCGCGCCGGGCCAGCGACTCGCGGAGCTGCTCTTTGACCGCATGGGCCGGCTGGTCGGTGGAGACATGGATGGCGTACTCGGCGTCCACCACGGACAGAAGCGGGTTCAACAACTGCTTCATGCGGGCGCGGCGCCCGTTTTCGCCCGGGCGGATCGGCGGCTCCTGGTCCTCGATCTCGGCCTTCGGGATGCCGTTCTCGAAAGCGTCCCAGAGGGCGCCCTCCAGTTCGATGATGGTCTCCCGGATGTCGGCGTCCCGAAACACCGCCAGGAGCGTCGACGGCCGGACGGCCCGGATATGCGTGGTGCCGTCCAGGTCGTAGAGGATGACGCCCGGCGGGAGGACGCTGGAGGTGCCCGGGTCGAGTTCGACGGCACTGCTCGCCATCGGACACTGCATGAACGTCCTGGCCTTCACCACCTTGAGGATGCTGAACTCGGGGTACTCGATCTCGTAGTGGTTGTGGATCTCCTTTACGTCCGTCTCGTGGATGACGTGGAAGCCCCCCTCGTTCAGGTACTCCGCGAGGGCCGCCTTGGCGTCGGGCACCGACAGCGGCGTCCTCGCCCGGATGGCGAAGTCCATCCCGAGCGGCCCGGTGATGACGGGCTGGAGGTTCTTCTTGACCTGTGTCCGGACGTGCTGGTAGAAGTTCTTGCCCATGCGTGGCCACCTGTGGCATGGATAGGCACCGCACGCCTTAGGTCTTGGCCCATATGTTCTAGCTTACGAGATCTCTTCCCTCTCTTCATTCAGTAGCAGCTCTCGACGAATCAGGACTGAATCGACGATTGGCCGGTCGTCAGTGCGCTGTGCCACCGATCGTGCTCGCGGGCTT
>PXQY01000011.1 GCA_003021745.1 Halobacteriales archaeon QH_7_69_31 | reverse complement strand
GAGCACACGGACGACCAGATCGGCGCGATGAAGGAGACGATGCTGACGCTCGGGTTCTCCCAGGACTGGAGCCAGGAGTTCCGGACGATGGACCCCGGCTACTGGGGCGAGACCCAGCGGTCGTTCGTCGAGATGGCCGAGTCGGGCTACGTCTACCGGGACGAACACCCCGTCAACTGGTGTCCGCGCTGCGAGACCGCAATCGCCGACGCCGAGGTCGAAAGCGAGGACACCCACGGCACCCTGTACTACATTACCTTCGAAGGCGTCGACGAGGGAGGTTCCTCGGCCCCTCGGATGCAGTCCGCCGACGCCGGGAGCGACGGCGGCGGCGAGCGGAGCGCCTCGGGCGCTGCGGCGGAGCCGGAGGACATCGAGATCGCGACGACGCGGCCGGAGCTGCTCCCGGCCTGCGTCGGGATGGCGGTCGACCCCGAGGACGAGCGGTACGCCGACCGCGTCGGCGACACCTTCGAGGTCCCGCTGTTCGGCCAGGAGGTCGAACTCATCGCCGACAGCGAGGTCGACGCCGACTTCGGGACGGGCGCCGTCATGGTCTGTACCTTCGGGGACAAGCAGGACGTCGACTGGTGGACCGAACACGACCTCGACCTGCGGCCGGTGTTCACCGAGGACGGCCGGCTGAACGAGTACGCGGGGGAGTTCGAGGGGCTGGCGATCGACGAGGCGGCTGCGGAGATCGCGACGGCGCTCGGCACGTCCGGCCACCTGCACGACGAGGAGCCGACCGAGCAGTCCGTCGGGCAGTGCTGGCGGTGTGACACCCTGATCGAGATCCTCTCGAAGGAACAGTGGTTCGTCGAAGTCGACGCCGAGGAGATCCTCGAGACCGCCCGGTCGGTCGAGTGGTACCCCGACCACATGTACGACCGGCTGGAGGACTGGACCGAGGGGATGGAGTGGGACTGGGTCATCTCGCGGCAGCGCGTCTTCGCGACGCCGATCCCGGCATGGGAGTGCGAGGAGTGCGGCCACCTGGAGGTCGCGAGCGCCGAGGAGGTCCCCGTCGACCCGACGACCGAGGACCCGGCGGTCGGGGCCTGCCCCGACTGTGGCGCCGACGCGTGGACCGGCGAGACCGACGTGATGGACACCTGGATGGATTCGTCCATCTCGCCGCTGTTCGTCGCCGGCTGGCCGGCGGCGGCCTACGAGCCGGTCCAGCTCCGCGAGCAGGGCCACGACATCATCCGGACGTGGGCGTTCTACACCATCCTCCGGACGGCCGCCGTCACCGACACGTTCCCGTGGGAGGACGCACTGATCAACGGGATGGTGTTCGGCGAGGACGGCAACAAGATGTCGAAGTCCCGCGGGAACTTCGTCCAGCCGGAGGAGGTCGTCGCGGAGTACGGCGCCGACGCCTTCCGGCAGGCGATGGCGCTCGGCGGCCAGCCGGGAACCGACATCCAGTTCCAGTGGAAGGAGGTCACCGCCGCGAGCCGGCTCCAGACCAAGCTGTGGAACATCACGAAGTTCGCCGCGAACCACGTCGGCGAGTCGACCACGGACGTCACCGATCCGGCCTACCGCGACGCCGACGCGTGGATCCTCCGCCGTTGTGGCGCGGTCGCCGCGTCGGTCGCCGACGACATGGACGCCTACCGGTTCGACAGCGCGCTCCGGGCGGTCCGGGAGTTCGTCTGGCACGACCTGGCCGACGACTACCTCGAACTCGTGAAAGGTCGGCTGTACGAGGGGCGGCCGGGCGAGCGGCGCGCCGCCCAGCACGCCCTCTATACGGCGCTGTCGGCGTCGCTGCGGATGCTGTCGCCGTTCGCGCCGTTCATCACGGAGGAGGCCTGGAGCCACCTGCCGACCGAGGGCAGCGTCCACGCCGCGACGTGGCCGGAGCCGCCGGCGACCGACACCGAGGCGGCCGACCGGGGCGCCGTCGTGGCGGCCGTTGCCGCCAGCGTCCGCGGCTGGAAGTCCGACGAGGGCAAGCCGCTGAACGCCGACCTCGACCGGATCGAGGTGTACCTCGACGAGGCACGGCCGTTGGACACCTACGACATCGCTGAGGCCGTCAACGGCCCGGTGTACGTCGATGAGGGCGAACCCAGCGTGGAGATGGTGCCGGTCGGCGTCGACATCGAGCACAGCGAACTCGGGCCGGCGTTCCGCGACCGGGCCGGGGACGTCGTCGCCGCGCTGGAGGCCGCCGACCCCGCCGAACTGCAGGCGGAGTTAGAGACGAACGGCGACGTGGCGGTCGATGTCGACGGCGAGTCGCTCACCGTCGAGCCGGAGATGTTCGAGATCATCCGGGAGCAGCGCGCGGAGAGCGGCGAGGAGGTGGTGGTGCTGGAGGCGGACGAGGCGTCGGTGCTCGTGTTCGAATAGGGAGGCGGCGAGCGAAGCGAGCCGCCTCCGGATGGGCGAGCGGGAGGCGCGAGGCGCGACCGCAGGGAGCGCCTCGCGAGCGGCGGGCGGCGTGACCGACAGGGAACGCCGCCGTTTGTGCGAGCGGGAGCCGCGAGGCCCAACGCAGTGAGGCCTCGGAATGAGCGAGCGGGGAGCGATAGCGACCCGCGAGCAGTGAGCGAAGCGAACGACGAAACGCGAGCCTGGAGCGGTAGCGGGCCGCGAGCATGGGACCAGCCGCCATCGAACCCCCGACCTCCGCGAGACGAGGACTGATACTCCACCGACCCCCATGGATCGTATGGCCGACAGTGGGCCCCGCGGCCGCGGGGAGGCCGGCAGCCCGGTGTCGCGTGAACTCGGCTATTGTCCGTGCTGTGGCTACCGGACGCTGTCGCCGGACGAGCCGGGCTCCTACGAGGTCTGTGAGATCTGCGCGTGGGTCGACGACCTCGTCGGGTTCTACCACCCGGAGGCCCAGAGCGACTACAACCACGTCTCGCTGTCGGCGGCACGGGAGAACGTCCAGGAGGTGGGCGCGTGTCTGCCCGGCCTGGACAGGGACACACGCGAGGCGGGCGAGACCGACGAGCGGGACCCGAACTACCCCTACCACTGAATGCGACCTTCGGGGCCGACGGTGGTCGCTACGTCAGCCGCTCGAACTCCGCGGGCGTGAGCTCGATGTCCGCGGCGGCGACGTTGTCCTCGAGGTGGCGGACGCTGCTCGTGCCGGGGATGGGCAGGATGACGTCGGAGCGCTCCAGAAGCCAGGCGAGTGCGACCTGTTCGGGCGTGGCGTCGTGGGCGTCGGCGACCTCGCGGAGGCCGTCCACGCCGGACAGGTTGCCCGCGGCCAGAGGGAAGTACGGTATGAAGCCGATGTCGTCGGCGTCGCAGGCCTCGAGGACGCGGCGGCCGTCGCCGTCGACACGGGCGGTGTCCCGCGTCTCGACGTTGAAGTGGTTCTGGACCGTCGCGACCGCGACGTGGTCCCGCGCCGTCTCGAACTGCTCGAGGCTGACGTTCGAGAGGCCGATGTGGCGAACGAGGCCATCGTCCTTCAGCTCCGCCAGCGACGTCACGCTGTCCTCGAGATCGACGTCGGGGTCGACGGTGTGCAGCTGGTAGAGGTCGATGGTGTCGGTGCGGAGCCGGTCGCGGCTGCAGAGCACGGCGTTCCGGAGGTGGTCGGGGTCACAGCGGGGCAGCCAGTCGCCGCTCGAGTTGCGGAGCAGCCCGCCCTTCGTCGCGACGACGACGTCGTCGTACGGCGCGAGCGTCTCGCCGATCAGCCGCTCGGAGACGCCGGGCCCGTAGGAGTCGGCGGTGTCGACGAGGTCGACCAGCCCGGCCGCGCGCCGGAGCACCTCGCGGGCGGCCTCGGGGTCGGCCGGCTCGCCGATGATGTCCTCGCCGGTGATGCGCATCGCCCCGAAGCCGAGCCGCCGGACTGTCAGGTCGCCGCCGATGTCGAAAGTCTCCATGTGTGGCGTTCGGGCGAGGGGGCTAAAAGAGTCGGTGACGCGGACCGGGGGCGCTCAGAACCCGAACAGCCAGGTGACGAACATCGCCGCCGCGACGCCCATCGCGAAGCCTGCGGCCCACAGCCGCAAGAGGTTGGCCGAGACCTGCCGGTCGGTCGGGAAGAACTCGGCGATGCCGCCCGCCACGCCGGCCAGGCCGACCGTCGCCCAGGTCAGCCGCACGGCGGGGTCGTCCATGAGCAGCGGCATCCCGACCGCGATGGCTCCCCAGACGAGGATCATGAACAGCCCGGGGCGCCAGCCCTGCGGTTCGCGGTAGACCCAGCGCGCGAGGCGTCCGGCGGGCACGATCCGTTCGCTTCTCGGGTTCTCGGTGCTCATACTTTCACATACCGGCTGTGCTATCAAATAATTTCGCCGGGTGAGGACCGCACCCGGTGTCGACGAGATAGTGTCGACGAAGTAGACCGTGTCTGCGGGCCGACGGAGCACGTCGCGGGCGGCCTCGGTGTCGGCCGGCTCGCCGTTGACGTGCTCTCCGGTAACTCACATCGCCGAAGCGAGTCGGCCGACCCGCAACTCGCCGCCGATGTCGAAGGTGTCCATGGGGATTCGGATCCGGGGTTGAAAAGCGTGGAACTCCGGACGGGACGGGGTCGACGACAAGCGATGAGTGCCGGTCCGTCGACGAGGGGTCGCTCAGACGCCGAGCAGGCCGGCGATATCCACCAGGGAGACGCCGAGGTGGGCGGCGATATCGACCAGGATGACGCCGCTTGCAACGCCCGTGGCCCACGTGCGGAGGAGGTTCGCCGAAAGGTGCCGGTCGGTCGGGAAGAGCTCAGCGACCCCGATCAGTACCAGTTGCAGGCCCAACGCGACCCAGGCCAGCTGGAGGCTCTCAACGTAGAGCGGCGCCGCCACGATGATCAATATGCCCCCCAGGATTCCGACCAGCCCCTGACGCCAGCCCCGCGGTTCGCGGTAGACCCAGCGCACGAAACGTCCGGCGGCCAATACCCGTTCACTTCCCGGGTTCTCGGTGCTCATACCCCCTCATATCGGCTGTACTATCAAATAATTTCGCCAGGCGATGACCGCACCCGCCACGCGAAAAGACGGGTCACGTCGGCCCAGGAGACGACGACGTGGGCGCCATCGACGGCTGGCTGATCGGCTGTACGGCCGTGACATCAGTACGCCGATCTCGTCCGCCGACAGCGCGTTGCCGACGTCGTCGTGGTAGTCGTCGAATAGCTCCCCGGCCAACGCGACATTGTCGTCGGGCATCGCCTTGTGGAACGCGTCGTAGGAATCTCGTGTTCGGGGGGCCAGGCCGTCGGGGCGGGCATGTTCTCCGTTTCGACTCGACTGGCGAGCGGGGAGTGGCGATTCGTCGACCCGGCCGCGGCGGACTATTCCGACTGTTTCAGCGTGCTCGTGAAGGTCTCTGCATCCGGCTGCCTCGGGCTCGCCACCTCGGATAACGAGTACGAGTGCACCGACGAGGCGACCGGGCCCTGACGCTCGATCAGAGCAACAGCCCGGTGACCTCGTCCCACGTCTCGACCACGTGGGCACCGTCGCAGGCGTCCGGGTCGCTGTACGGCTGCCGCATCAGCACGCCGGTCTTGCCGGCCATGATGGCGTCGCTGACGTTGCCGTGGTAGTCGTCAATGAGCGCGTCGCCGGGGAGGGCGCCCTTGTCATCCGGAACGGACTCGTGGAACGTGTCGTAGGGGACGCCGTGGTCGTCGAGCCACGCCTTCGATACCCCGTGGGTCTCGGGGATGCGGTGGGTCGCGACCTCAAGGCGGTAGTCGTCGGCGAGCGCCTCGAGGGCGTCGGGCGCCCCGGGCTGTGGATCCATGCCGCCGAAGTACCACTCCGGGTGGTCGGTCATCAGTTCCGCGATGACGCTGCCGATGTGGCCGTCGGCGCCCGGGACGTCGTACTGCCAGTCGTCCACATCCTGCGGTTGGACATTGTGGTCGTAGGCTTCCCGGAGGTACGTACAGAGCCGCGGGAGGTTGTCCGCGACGACGCCGTCGAGGTCGACGAGCAGCGTCGACCCGGCGGGCAGCGGCCGGCCGGTCATCACCTTCCCCTTGGGGATTCGGCGGCTTAAACTCCGGTATCCAGGCGGAAGAACCGAACCGTTTTGTACTCCGTCCGCGTCCCCTGAACTATGTCCGAAAGGGCCCCTGACGATGAAGATGCGGGATGGGACCCGACGTTCCCGTGGGAGCGGGCCGACAGGTGGCTCAGGACCACCGAGACCGGCCGGTTCGTCGCCTTCAACGCTCTCGTGTTCGGTCTGGTAGGCGTCGCGTTCGCGCTGGAACCGATCGCGACCGCCGCCGGCGGGGGTCAGGAGGTAACGAGGATCAGGATAGGGGGGCGACCGCCGCCGCCCGAGATCATCGCGTTGGCGTTCGGGTCCGCCCTGGCGTTCACGCCGATGCTGGCCGTCGTCTCCGGCGTGATTGCCGGCCTGTTTCTCCGACCCTCGACGGGAGCGAAGGCGATCACCGCCGCCGTCGGTGTCGCCGGCGGGGCCGGAACGCTCCTGCTGTTGTTCATCGGGACATCGCTACTCCTCGGGAACGATCCCGGAAGGTCGGGGCTCGATGTCGCCCGGCCGGTCTTCCGCGCAGGTGGGGCGATCATGGTGGGTGCGGGCACCGCCGCGTTCACGGACGTCTTCCTTCCGACGCAGCCGAACGGTTGAGGGCGGTCGGTCGTCCGGCGGGGCCGATGGTCGCGTCGCGCCCGCGCCACAGTGATCGAGCTCGAACTTAGCCGTAACGGGAATCAGACCTCGACCGTGTCACCGACTGCCGGCGCACGGGCGTCGTGGCCGCGGGACTCGAGATCCGCGGCGAACCACTCGCAGGCGTCGCCGTGCTTCACAACGATCGGGGTGTCGCGATACGCCTCGAGGAACTCGAGGAGCCCATCGCGGTCGGCGTGGGCGGAGAAGTCGAACGCCTCGACGGTCGCGCTGACCTGGAGGTGCCGGTCGCCGACCTCGGCGCTGCCGGTCTCGAGGATCCGTCGGCCCGGCGTCCCCTCCACCTGGTAGCCCGAAAAGAGGAGGGCGTTGATCGGGTTGGCATGGATCTCGGGGAGGTAGGTGACCGCCGGGCCGCCGCCGAGCATGCCGGCGGTGGTGATGATGACCGTCGACTGATCGGCGATGCGACGGCGTTGCCCGTCCCGGCCATCCACGAACCGGGTGTTCGACGCGGCCCGCGCCATCGCGTCGGCGTCCCGGAGGAACTCCGGATGACGGCGGAGGAGGCTCGTGACCTCCACGCCCATCCCGTCGACGTAGCAGTCGATGTCGTGGGCGGCACACACGAGCATCAGCTCCTGGGTCCGGCCGACGGCGAACGCCGGGACGACGACGGTGCCGCCCTCCCACAGCGTGGTGCGGACGCGCTCGACGAACCGCTCCTCGACCCGCGCGCGGCGCTCGTGCTCGACGTCGGCGTAGGTCGACTCGGTGACGACGACGTCGGCGTCGGGCCGGGCCGTCGAGGGGGTGACGAGCCGCTGGCCCCGGCCGCCGGCGTAGAAGTCCCCGGTGTACAAGAGCCGGGTGTCGCCGTCATCGGACTGCGTCCGATTGCCCGAGGTGCATCGCACCTCGCTGTCGTCGACGAGCACGTGGGCGCTACCCGGAACGTGGCCGGCATCGAGGAACTCGATGCGGTGGCCGGCGGCCTCGAATGGCTCCCGGTAGCCGTGGGTCTCCGATACCTCCGTCACGCGGCGGAGGTCCTCGCCGGTGAACGGACACTGCGGCGTCCCGCCGTGGAGCTTCAGGGTGTCTTCGCAGAGCCGCAGCGCCAGGTCGCGGGTCGGCGGGGTCCAGTGGACAGGCGGCCGGACGTCGCCCGCGAGCAGCGCCGGCACGGCGCCGGCGTGGTCCAGGTGGCCGTGGCTGACCACGACGGCGTCGGGGTCCGAGGCGGGGCCGGCCGCCCGTATCGAGCCAACGGGATACTGCGGCGGGTCGGCGGTCTTGAGCCCGAAGTCGAGAGGGCGTCGTTGACGAGGACGGCGCTCCGGCCGACCTCGCGGGCGCCGCCGAGGAACTGCAGCTTCACTGCCGGTCCGTAGCGCCCGGGCGGGTTTGCCTTCGTCGATTCGGCGACAGGCGACGCCGCCGGGAGTGGTCAGTCGCTGTGGTCTCGTCGGTAACGCAGCGCTGGGCGGTCCGGCTACACGAGGCCGACGCGAGCCGGCTCAGTCCCCGGCTTCGTCGTCGTCCTCTTTCATCTCCGACAGCCGGTCGATGAGGGCGTCCCCGTCCTCGTCGAACTCGAACTCGACGTCGCCGTCGTGGTCGTTCTCGTGGACGGTGACAGCCCCGTCGCCGTCCGCGTCGACGGTCCGGTCCGTCTGTTCGGACTCGTCGTAGCTCCCGAAGCCCATATGGGCGAACGGACGCACTCCGGAGGGAAAAGGGCGAGGGTCCGCCGCCGGTCCACCGCCACGACCGCCGGGCCGGTCACTCCACGCGTCGGCGGACCCGGAACTCCGCGTAGCCGCCGTGGGCGATCTCGAGGGCGCCGAGCCACCAGTTCCAGCGGTCGGCCGGCGAGCCCTCGGGCGCGTCGGCCAGCTGGGCGACGACGTGCTCGGGCGTCAACTCGACGCCGGCGTCGGCCACGTACCGGCCGCTGTCGGCCAGATCGCGGGCATGGCGGGCGACGGCGCGGCGCTCGGCCGCCTCGCCCCCGAACGTCTCCAGGCCCGCCGCCAGCGCGGCGGCGTCGAAGTGCCCGCACAGTTCGTCGGCGTCGCGCACTCGCCGCGCTACGAACCCATCGCCCTTGAGCGTCGGGGTCGCCCCGTGGCACTATTTCGTCCCCCGGCCGCATTTCGAGCGACCGGAACGGTCCGGGAGATCGCGACCGGTGGCTACAAGCGCGCCGCGGCACCACTCGCCGGCATGACCGACGTGGAGCCGCACGACGTCCCCGACGAGGCCGTCGCGATGCTGCAGGAGTACCTGGAGGACGAACACACGTTCCTCTCGTGGCTCGGGTTCACCGTCGAGGAGTTCGAGGCCGGCCGGATGGTCGGCACCATCCCGTTCGACGAGAAGCTGACGAACCCGACCGAGCCGCCGACGGTCCAGGGCGGGGTCGCCTCGACGCTCATCGACGTGGTCGGCGGCATCGCGCTGCGGCCGTACCTCGCCGACCCCGTCGAGGACGACCTGGCGACGATCAACCTCACCGTGAACTACCTCCGACCCGCGACCGGCGACCTGACCGCGACGGCGGAGGTCGTCCGCGCGGGCAACAGCGTCGGCGTCTCCGCCGTCGAGGTCGAAAGCGCGACGCCGGCCGGCGAGACGGCGCTGGTCGCGGTGGGCCAGGGCGCCTTCCGGCTGTTCAGGAGCTGAGGCGGGCCGACGTGGACGGGTCGAACCGTCCTCAGGCGAATTCAACCTCCTCCAGCGGCCGCACCTCGCCAAACAGCCAGTCGGCGTGCTCGAGAGCGTACTCCCGGTGGCCCTCCTCGATGTAGCCGACAGCGTCCGAAAGCAGGATGGGTCGGTAGTCGCGGAGGCCGGCGCTGCCGGCGGTGTGTAGCACGCAGACGTTCGCCAGCGTGCCGCAGACGAGGAGGTCATCGACGCAGTGGGCGTCGAGGTGGCCCTCGAGATCGGTCCGGTAGAAGGCGTCGTAGGTGTGTTTCACCACGACGTGGTCGTCCGGCTCCGGCTCGAGGTCGTCGACGATCCGGGCGTCCCACGTCCCCTCGAGGACGTGTTCGCCCCACCGGTCGAACTCGTCGTAGTAGTGGGTGCCGTCGAACTGCTCCGGCGGGTGGACGTCGCGAGTGAACACGACCTCGGCGCCGGCCGCCCGGACCGTCTCGACCGCATCGGTGCAGGGCTCGATGGCGGCCTCGCTTTTCGGTGCGTACAGCGATCCGTCCGGGTGACAGAAGCCGTTCTGCATGTCCACCACCACGAGCGCCGTGCTGTCGGGGTCGAGGTCCATACGCGACCGTTCGGCGCGAGCGCGCAAAACCGTTATCCCGTGTACGCTCGCTGCGCTCCTCGCTTCCCTGCGGTGTCCTCGCGCGGCGCTGCCGCGCGAGCGGGCCGAGGGACGTTCGGTCCCTCGCGGCTTGCGTCGCCTATACCGGCGAGCGGTCGGTCCCTTCGGAATTCCCGCCCGAGGTCGGTTGTGCCGGTCACCTTCGCTTATGTGAACAATGCCGGTGCGACAGCCACGGCGGGCGGGTGACCCACCCTGGCGACGCCGGGGACTTATCCCGGCCCGGTCCCTCCGGCCGGCTGATGGAGTCGCGTCCGGCCGCCGCGGTGGCGGTGGTCGCCGTCCTGGTGCTGGCCGGCTGCTCTGCCGGCTACAGTCAGACGCCGACGCCCCCGCCGACGGCGGAGCCGCCCGACGAATCCGGCACTCCCCTCGGATACTACGACGGGTACTGGCACAACGAGACCTTCGATCTGGACGCGAGTAACGGGCTCACCGACGCGCAGCTGGAGGCCGTGGTCTCGCGGGCGATGGCGCGGGTCCAGGTGCTCCGCGGCCTCCGCTTCCGGGAGGACGTCGATGTCGAGTTGGTGACCCGGGCGACGTTCCGCGAGGAGTACGGCGGCGTCACGGCGCCGAACGAGAGCGGGCCGGCGCGGACGCTGGAGAACGCCCAGTTCGAGGCGATGCTCCTGGTCGGGCCCGACGAGGACGTCGTCGAGGTCCGGCGCGCCAACCGCGGCGACAACGTGTTGGGCTTCTACCGGCCGAACAGCGGGGACCTGGTCCTGGTCAGCGAGGCCGTGCCGGCGACCCTCGACGACGAGTACACCCTCGCCCACGAGCTCGTCCACGCCCTCCAGGACCAGCGGTTCGGGCTCGGATCGATCTCCGCCCGGACGCTGGACGGCCGGAACGCCCGCAACGGCCTCGTCGAGGGCGACGCGCTCGTGGTCCAGCAGGCCTACCGGGAGCGCTGTGGGTCCGGCGCCTGGGACTGCGTCGGCGGCGACGGCGCGAGCCGGCCGGCGGGGGTCGGCGAGGACTTCCACTACGGCGTCTACTACGCGGGCTTCGTCCCGTACGCCGAGGGCCCGTCGTTCGTCCGGTACCACCGCGAGCGCGGCGGCTGGGGCGCCGTCGACGCGATGTACGACCGGCCGCCGGAGGCCAGCGCCGAACTCATCCACCCGCCGACCTACGACGGCGGCCGGTACGGCAACGCCACGCTGTCCGACCGGAGCGACCCCGACTGGGAGCGGGTCACCGTCCGGAACGGGACCTCCCACGCCAGCGTCGGGGAAGCCGGCCTCGCCTCGATGTTCGCCTACACCCTCCGCGACCGGCACCGCCCGGACCGGGCGGTCATCGACCGCGAGGCGTTCTTCAACCGCGAGGACGGGCGGCTCGACCCACGACGACCCTTCACCTACGACCTCGCCGCCGCCGAAGGGTGGTACGCCGACCGCCTCCACGCCTACGCCGGCGACGGCGGCACCGCCTACGTCTGGAACGTCACGTTCGTCGACCGGGCCAACGCCACCGAGTTCCGGGCCGGGTACGGGAGACTGCTCTCCTACTGGGGCGCCGACCGGCGGTCGGTCGAGGACGGCACCGTCTGGACCTTCGACGGGTCGAGCACGTTCCGGGGCGCCATCTGGGTCCGGCGGGACGGCGCCGGCCTCACCGTCGTGAAGGCCCCCTCGGCGGCCGACCTCGACGACGTGTACGCGCCGGCATCTGCGGCGTAGGTTTCTTCCACGTCCCCCGCGGAGCCACCGACATGTTCGACGTCGTCCCGGAGGAGGCCATCGTCGAGGGACGGGCGACCGACGCGTACTTCCTGCGGACCGAGGAGACACTGGAACACGCCGGCCGGAACCCCGAGGTCGTCGCCGAGGTCACCGCCGACCAGTTCGCCACTGACTCCTTCGAGCTGTTCGCCGGCGTGGCCGACGCCGCCCGGCTGTTCGAGGGCCGGGACGTCGACGTCGATGCGCTCCCGGAGGGGACGCTGTTCGACGGCGGGCCCGTGTGCCGGATCGAGGGACCGTACTTGGAGTTCTGCCGGCTGGAGACGTCGCTTCTGGGCTTTCTCTCGCAGGCCAGCGGCTTCGCGACCGCGGCGCTGGCGGCGCGCCGGGCCGCCCCGGAAGCGTCACTTTTCAGCTTCGGCGCCCGGCACGTCCACCCCGCGATCGCCGGCGTCGTCGACAGGGCCGCGACGGTCGCCGGCTTCGACGGCTTTTCCCACGTCGCCGCCGGCGACCTCATGGACCGGGCGGCGTCGGGCACGATGCCGCACGCTCTGCTGATCTGCTTCGGCCACGGCGACCAGGAGGCCGCCTGGCGGGCCTTCGACGAGGCCGTCGCCGAGGACGTCCCCCGCGTCGCGCTGTGTGACACCTACGACGACGAGGTCGACGAGGCGCTGCGGGCCGCCGACCTCGGCTTCGACAGCGTCCGGCTGGACACCACGGGCTCCCGCCGCGGGGACTTCCGGCACATCGTCCGGGAGACCCGCTGGGAACTCGACGCCGCCGGCCACGGGGACGTCGATATCTTCGTCAGCGGCGGCATCACCCCCGAGACCATCCGCGACCTCCGGGACGTCGCGGACGGGTTCGGCGTCGGCAGCCACGTGACCGACGCCGACCCCGTCGACTTCGCGCTCGACGTCGTCGAGGTCGAGGGCCACCCGGCCGCAAAGCGGGGAAAGCTCTCCGGCGCGAAATCAGTGTATCGGACGCCGGACGGCGGTCACCACGTCACCCGGGCCGACGCCGAGGGGCCGACCGAGGGCGACGCCCTCCTGGAGCCACTCGTCCGCGGCGGCGAGGTCGTCGCGGCGTTCGACCTCGAGGCCGCCGTCGAGCGCGCCCGGTCGGAGGCGCGCGCCGTCGGGTTCCGGGACCACCCCGACCGAACCGCTTAACCGCGCGAGCGCCGTAGCTCCGGCCGGCAGAGGAAGCCCGGTTCCCGTGGGCGCGTCGGCGGTCCGCCGCGGGCGCGCCCATGAGGAAAGTCCCCCCACCTCCGGGCAGGTGACCGGGCGCAAGCCCGGAGCGGGAGACCGCTGGCGCTGGAACAGAAACGAGACC
>PXQY01000010.1 GCA_003021745.1 Halobacteriales archaeon QH_7_69_31 | reverse complement strand
CGGGCGGACGGCGAAGCGTTCTGGAACACCGTCGACATCGCCCCGGTCCGGGGGTCCGACGGCGACGTCGAGAACTTCGTCGGCTTCCAGACGGACGTCTCCGACCGCAAGGAGGCCGAGATGGCGGCCCGCCGCCGGCGGGAGGAGCTCGAACACCTCCTGGTCCGCATCAACGGGCTGCTGCAGGACGTCACCACCGACCTGGTCCGGGCCGGGACCCGCTCGGAGATTGAGCGCGCGGTCTGCGAGCGGGTGACCGAAGAGAGCGCCTACGCGTTCGGCTGGGTGGGGGCGCCGGACTACGCGACCGAGACCCTGGTCGCCAGTGCCACCGCCGGCGCGTGGGAGCCGGCCGGCGAGGCGCTGGCCGTGGATCTCGCTGCGGACGCCGGCGGCCCGACCGTCGAGGCCTACGAGACCGGCGACCTCCAGGTGGTCAGAGAGTCGACCGCGCTGGCGGCGCTGGCCGCCGACGCGGCGTGGCTGGACGGCGACGCGCTGGCCGGCGTCGCCGCCGTCCCGCTTTCCTACGGCGAGACGACCTACGGCGTGCTCACGCTGTACACCACCGACGAGGAGGCGTTGAACGAACACGAGCGGGTCGTGCTGGCGGCGCTCGGCCGGATGACCGGGACCAACGTCAACGCTCTGGAGCGCGGCCGCATGCTGGGGTCGGACACCGCGACGGAACTCGTCCTGGAGACGACCGACCCCGACCTCTTCGTCGTCGCGCTCTCCCGGGAGACGGGCTGTTTCCTCGAGTTCGAGGGGTCGGTCTACCGGGACGACGGCACCGTGCTCATGCTCTACACGACCGACGCCGAGCCGGCGGCCGTTCGCGACGTGGCGGCGGGGTTCCCGGCGATCGGGCATCTGGAACCGATCCACGAGTACGAGGACGCGGCGCTGTGGGAGTTCGGGGTGGACGGCGGGTCGCTGACGACCGTGCTGGCCGAGCGGGGCGCGACGCTGCGGTCCGTTTCGGTCGCCGACGGGGCCGGCGAGGTCACGATCGAGCTCCCGACCGAGAGCGAAACTCGCGAGATCGTGGAGCTGGTCCGCGAGCGGTACCCGGAGACATCGATCGCCGCCCACCGGCAGCGGGAGCGACCGCCGCGGAGCCGCCGGGACTTCGTCGCCGACCTCGAGGCGTCGCTGACCGAGCGGCAGCTCACGGCGCTGCGGAAGGCCCACGCCAGCGGCTATTTCGAGTGGAGCCGGTCGGTCACCGGCGAGGACCTCGCGGAGTCGATGGAGATCGACCGCTCGACGTACCACCAGCACCTCCGTGCCGCCGAGCGGAAACTCGTCGAGGGCTTCTTCGAGCGGGCCGCCGCGTCGGGCCGGGAGTGACTTAGCGGCGAGCCCAGACGCCGGCGCGGTGGTCCATCCAGGTCACCACCGCAACGTGCGGTAGCGTGAGGATGGCGACGAAGACGAGGGCGAGCCCGGCGACCGCCGGCGGCGTGGGTGGCCTCGCCGGGATCAGGCGGCCGAACGCGACGAAAAGCAGGGCGGCCAGCGCGGTCGGCGGGGCCGCCTGGCGCACGAATCGGGCCAGCCCGCCGGTCGTCGTGGTCGCGCCGCCGTCGAGGGCGACCACCCGCCCGACGTGCCGGAGCGAGTGCCAGACGGCGAAGTACGCGCCGACGGCGACGACGGGCGGCACCGTCGCGAACACGACGGCCAGAAGCGCCGTCTCGGCGGCGTCGACCCGCCAGGCGGGTGTCGCCCCCGCCCGGCGGTAGCCGGCGACGAGCACCGCCACCGCGAGCGCACCGAAGGCGACCCCGCAGACGAGACGAGCGCCGGGCGCGAGCAGCCACTCGACGGTGACCTCGCCGCCGAACGGGTCGACCCACGCCTCGACGACGGTCAGGTACCGCTCGGGGAACGCGAACAGGGGGACGGCCATCGGCAAGCCGCCGCGCACGAGGAGCGTCCCGGCCCGGGTGGCCGGGTGCTCGAAGTGCTCGGCGTCGAGCACGACGGCCAGCGCATGGATGTCGCCCTGCCCCCAGTGGACCCACGTGAGCGCGACGAAGAGGCCGGCGGCGACCACCGGGGCAGCGAACCAGAGCAGTGCGTAGCCGCCGCCGAGAAGGAGGTAGGCGCCGCCGACGAGCCCGACCGACGCGGCCAGCGAGACGTCGCCGAGCCGGGCGGGCACGAGGTAGTCGACGGCGCCGTGTGGGACGCCCAGCACCAGGACGGTCGCGAGAAGCGGCGCGTACTGTATGGGTGGGTCCAGGAGGACGCCGGCGGCCGCCGTCAGCAGGATCAGGCCGACGAACCCGCCCCAGACCGGCCGCGTCGCCAGCCGAGCGGCCCGCGCGCCGGGCGGGCCGACGGCCTCGCTCACCCCCGCCATCCGGCCACCACCCACTGGTAGAGGACCAGGCCCTGGACGACGAAGAGGTTGGTGAGGAGGAAGAAGGTCGCCTCCTCTATGGGCAGGCCGAACGGGGCGATCCCGACGGTGTGGGCCGCGGATATCTCCCAGATCCCGGCCGAAAGCGCCAGGCGGTCGACGGTCCACAGGTACGCGGTCGGGACGAGGACGCCGACGGTCACCGCGCGCCGCTGGTGCCACAGCTGTGGCGCGCCCACGCCCCACTGGAGTGTGAGGACCGGCCCGCTCCAGGCGAGGATCGCCCCGAGGTAGAAGGTCGACCGGGCGGTGAGCAGTGTGGCCCCCACCAGCCCGACGGCCGCGCCGGCACAGACACCGACGATGCGGGGCGTCGTCGCGAGGCCGGCGACGTCGAGGGCGACTCGCCCGTCACGCCGGTCGAGCGGGCCGGGTTCGGCCCAGCCGTCACGGAGCCGGAGCTGCCCGAGCCACGTCGCCGTCAGAAGCGGCTGCAGGACGAAGAACAGGTACTCGCCGACCGGGACGCGGCCGAGGTGGGCGGCGGTGCGGCCCTCGCCGTACCGCCAGACGCCGCGCGCGATGAGGTAGCTGTCCCACGGGGCCGTGTAGCAGACGGCGATCGCGGTGACCACGGCGGGGCGGGACCCCGCCGCGGCGGCCGCCAAGGACGCCACTGCCGGCAGGACCACGGCGGCGTGGAACTGCAGGTAGGTGAGCCCGGTCATGGCAGCAGGATGCCCGGGCAGTCACGGGGTGACACGTCGGCGGTTTGGGGCCGACCGGGTTTCCGCCTTCTGCCCACTCAGTCGGCCGCCTCGGGGCTGGCCGTCGCGGCCAGGTCGCCGGCGGCGTCGAGGACCTCGCGGCTGGACAGGAGGATGATGCCGAAGCCGACCTTCGCGGTCAGGTCCAGCACCATGAAGCCGGCCGTCTCCACGTAGAGGCCGACCGCGCCGATGCCCTCGGTGCCGAGGAGCCACCAGGCCGGGTAGACCAGCCAGACGACGAGGATCAGGTTCCGGAGTATATTGAAGGTCGACCGTGCGTCACTCGGGAGGTCCTGGGCCTGCTCGGTCAGCGTGTCGAACAGGACGTACAGGAGCACGAGCAGGAACCCGGTCGAGACGCCCCACCAGATCAGGCGGTCGCCGACGGCCCCGAGGGCCACGCCCCCGCTGGTCAGCGTCGCGACCGCGCCGGTCCCGATCATCAGGACGTCGAGGCCGACGAGCGTGGCGAGCTGGTTGCGGTTCGCGCCCGCGAGCAGGCCGAGGTCGATCAGGAGCAGCGGCGTCGTGAACAGCCAGTCGGTGTACCGTGCCCAGTAGATGGGCAGCTCCTCGCCGCCGACTTCGACGGTGGTGAGGCCGAACCCCAGCGCCATCGCGAGGTAGTTCGCGAAGGCGATGGCGGTGATGAATATCGTGACGATGTAGAACTCCTGTCGTCGTCGGTTCGTCTCGCCCCAGCCGCGGGCGATGAAGTACAGCATGCCGAGGAACATGCCGGCGGTGCCGAGCCACAGCCACAGTTGCTCGCTCCCTGGTGTTGCCATGGTCCGACCGGAAGTAGAGACCCCCGGGCCTTGAATTCGATACCCAACTAGTGTGGGAACCAGTCACTATTGCCGCATCTCGCCGGCCCGGGGCGGGCGCCCACCGGTCGTCTCCAACTGCCGTGGGCCGGACCGCCGGGAGGCCACTCGCGGGATCGGCTTCGTGGGCGATGGACAGGCAGTCGGCGTGACTGTCGCTAACGGCGGTCCGGACCCGGCACGGACAGGGTGCCCACCTTCATGCCGCCCAGGGCGCCGGGGCGGCCCCGCGCCACCGGCGGCATGGGTAGATCGAACGTACACGGGCGACACCGAAGAGTCCGGGCCCCAACCAGTTGGGGACATCTCGGTGTCCACCATCGGCGGTGCCCCGCGCCAGCACCGGGTGGCCCCCGGCCGGAACCGGCCGGTATCCGGGTCGGCATCGGCAGCGCAACCCGGTGAAGCGACGCGCCGCCGAGTCGATACTTGCAGCGGGTACCGGCGATTTCGGCGGGGACGCGACGGTCCAGGCCGTCCCGGTCGACTCCGGCGTGAGCGACCAGCCGACCGACCCCCGGAGACGGTTGCCGGTGTGGACGCGCCGCGCGCGGAACGTGCTCGACGGCGGCTGCGACCTCGGCGGCGAGGCGGCTTCGGGACGGTTGAGGGGGTATCGTCGAGGCCCTACGGCTCGTCGATGTGCTCGAGGGCCTCGACGATGCTGTGGAGCAATTTCTTCTCGCCGCGGCGCATGTTCTTCGAGACCGCCGTGGTCGAGACGCCGAACTCCTCGGCGAGCGTCGACAGCGTCGCCTCCCGCGGATTGTCGAAGTAGCCGGCCTCGGCGGCGGTCCGGATGGTCTCCTCCTCGACGGCCGACAGCGACCGGCAGGCGTCCAGCATCGCCGTCGCGGCGTCGGCGTTCGTCATGACGTCGAACAGCTGGTCTAACTCCAGGTCCGAGCGGGACAGCACCTCGTAGTCGTTGTTCCTGTCGAGTTCGTACAGCGTCTCGTCGGCGGTGCCGCCGTCGTCGAAGCCGACCTGCCACTGTTCGGAGCCGTCCTCGATGTGGAACGGGCCGGTGATGTAGCCGCCCTGCGCCTGGATGGTCGACATGGCGTCGGTCTCCTCGATGACGGCGCGGATCATGGCAGTGTCACCCTGCTGCGTGAACAGGCCGTAGTCAGTCATGTTCTCGTGGGCCCGCAGCGCCGACAGGCCGTTGTCGAGTGCCCCCCGGTCGGCGCCCTCGACGACCAGCCGGGTGTCAAGCTCCGCGGCGGCGGAGTCGAGCTGCCAGTGCATCGTCGAGAACGCCACCTCGTGGTCGACGGTGGTGTCGATGAAGGGGCAGTCGAACTGCTCCATCTCCATGGTGACGTCCAGCATGCCCCGGTTTACCGACCGCAACGGTATAACTGTTCGTCGCGGTCGTCCGGAGACGAACACGGAACGTGTTCCTCTATCGTGTGCGAACTACTCCGGTGAACGCTCCTCGGCCCAGTAGGAAGGGGTCAACAGGAACCCGGAGACCAGAAACAGGAGTGCTGCCGGTGCGACATTCAGGCCGAACGGGAAATCGAACAGTCCTAAAAACCAGAATGGGACTGAAGCAGCGACTACCACGATTCGGTCCCCCTTCACCGCCCCATAGCCGCCGATCACGGATATTCCGGAGAGGACGGTTGGCACCACGAAGACAGTCCAATCTGCCTGTAACAGGTATTCGATCCCGGATACCGTCCCGTCCACGTAGACCTTGTATTCAAAATACGACTCGATCAACACCTCTAGACCGGCACCCACACCCATTACTGCAGCGAGGACGCCGACGTATTTCCCCATCGTGATCCCGGACGGTAGAGACACTATACAGTCAGGTAGGGGTATGGAAACTTAATCATCCCATACATCATGGACCGAACGGACTCGGTCCGAATCATGCCACGTTATCATGCCGGGTAGAGCCACGCTACCGACCGAATCGGGTAGCCTGTTCCAGATCGTACGAACTGAACGGTGCTACCACGCCGTTTCTAGTCAAGGGCGGAGCCATCCCCGACCGACATCTTCACCGAGCACAGCGACGACGTCGTGGCCGTCGCGCCGCGGCCCCACCGCGGCGTCCGCGAGGTCTCCCTCGGCGGCCCATCGGCCGCCTTCGAGGTCGAGTACGTCGTCGAGATGCCCGAGTCGTCCGGCAGCTACACGTTCGGGCCGGCGCAGGCGCGGACCCTCGCAGCCATCGAGTGGGCCGACGTGTCCGACACCAGCACCGAGGTCCTCGTGGTCGGCGGCGATCTCTGAACCGGCGCTCAGAACCGACCTCGCCCGGCCGACGCGTTCGGCCCCGGGACGCGACCGACCGCGGCCTGGTTCAGTAGTCAACCCGGGAAGCCATACCGGTCGGCGTGTCACTCCGGGCCATGAGTGATGCTGCCGACACCGGTGCGGACGACGAGCTGTCGCCGCCGCCGATCACCGAAGGCCGAGTTCTGACACTCGACGACGACCGCTTCACCACCGACACCGTCGCTATCGTGACCGGCGCGGCCTCCGGTATCGGTCGCGCGACCGCCATCGCTCTCGCCGTCAACGGCCTCACCGTCGTCGGCCTGGACGTCGACGCGGATGGCCTCGAGGAGACCGTCGACCGTGTCGCGACTCTCGGCGTCGACGGCCGCGTCCTCGCCGCGCCGGCCGACCTCACCGACGACGCCGAGACCGAGGCCGCCGTCGAGGTCGCCGCCGAGGCGGGCGAGATCCGGTACCTCGCCAACATCGCCGGGATGCAGCACATCGCGCCCATTCCCGAGTTCCCGATGGACGTCTACGACCGGATGACCGAAGTCATGGTGCGGGCGCCTTTCCTGCTGTCGAAGCTCGTGATGCCGTACGTCCGGGCGACCGACGACGGCGTCGGCGCCATCGGCAACATGTCGTCGGTCCACGGCCGCTATGCCACCCGCGACAAGGCGACCTACATCACGGCCAAACACGCCCTCAACGGTCTGACGCGCTCGATCGCCGCCGAGGGCGAAGGGACGCTCCGCGGGTTTTCGATCAGCGCCGGCTACGTGCTCACGCCGCTGATGGCCGACCAGATCGCCGACACCGCCGAGGAGCGGGCCATTACCGAGGAGGCGGTCATCGAGGACGTGATGCTCGGGCAGGCCCGCACCACGGACCTGATGATGCCCGTCGAGGTCGCGAACCTGTTCGTCTTCGGCTTCTCCTCGCACGCCCGCCACCTCAACGGCGGCGACCTCCTGTTCGACGGCGGTTACACGAAGACCTACGAGTAGCCGGGCGCGGTACCGCAATCGGCCGTCGCGTGGATCTCAGGGTCGGGCCCGATGCGGTGCGGCCGCCGAACGGTTTAGTGCCGCCCCGCCCTCACATCGATCGTGCCCGAGACGGTCCCGGAGTTCTCGCTGCCGAACGTCGGTCCCGGTCCGGACCCGCTGTCGCTGTCGGACCTCGAGGCAGACTTTGCCGTGCTGTTCCTCCAGCGGGACCACTACTGCACGAACTGCCGCAAGCAGGTCCAGGCGCTGGCCGACCGCCACGAGGCGTTCCGCGACCGGGGCGCCGAGGTGGTCTCCGTCCTCCCGGAGTCCCGCGAGCAGGCCGCCGACTGGCAGGACCGCTACGACCTCCCGTATCCACTGCTCGCGGACCCCGACGCCGAGGTCGGCGAGGCCTACGACCAGCCGGTCCGGTTCGGCCTCCTGGGAAGGCTCAGCGACTTCTTCGGCCGGATGCCCGAGGTCGTCGTGATGGACCTCCGCGGTGACGCGCACGACGTGGCGTGGGTCCACCGCGGCTCCTCGACGTTCGACCGGCCAGCCGTCGACGAGGTGCTGGACGTGCTGGACGACCGCCGGGCCGACGGGTAGGGTGGCCCCCGACGACGTGCGCCGCTGGACGCGATCCGAGCCCCAACGGCGCTGTGGACGCAACGCCTCACGGGTCGTCGATACCGACGGGCACCGCGGGCTCCATTGCCCCGACAGGGCAAAATCGAGTTGCGGCCGCGGGCGCTACAGCGGGCTCCTGCCGCCGCGTTCGAGTTCCAGCACCACGGCGCCCTTGCCGATGTCGGAGCCGATGGTGAAGATGCGGTCGGGGTTCTCCTCGTAGTCGACGTCGACGGCCGTCCAGAAGGCCATCCCGTCCGGCGCGAACGCGCCGATCTCGACGGGCCGCCGCGGGTTGCGGGCGTGCTCCTCGTAGTCGCCGCCCTTGTACAGCGTCGTGAGGTCGTACGCTCGGACCCCGCCCTGGTAGAACGACGAGACCAGCATCTCGTCGGTGACGTCGAAGTTGTGCGAGGTCAGTGCGGCGTCGTCGGGGCCCTCCGGTGCGGGGACGTACGCGACCATGTTCGCGGACTTCATGCCGTTGCCCCGGTCGGGATCCGGGTCCTGGTAGGGGTCCCATCTGCCGAACTGGTCGCCGACCCTGGCCGGGTCGTAGCCGCGGGCCTCGATGGCGTCCCGGTCGGCCTCTGGGTAGATGGCGCGGCCGCCCTCGGCGAGCGGCTTCACCTCGCGGGTGTCGAACACCCGGATGCCGCCGTGGTCACCGGCCGGCTGGGCCGCCTCCCCGCCCGGCGGCGCCGCCGGCCCGGGGAACGTCTCGGCGCCGACGAGCGTGTAGCCGCCGTCGGGCGTCGGCTGCGTGTAGTGGGCGTTGGTCTTCTCGTTGGCGATGTAGTCGACGAGATCGCCGGTGGCGTCCGGCGTACCGCCGAAGTGCCCGACTGCGACCGGATTCAGCTTGTCCGTCACGTCGACGACCACGACCCCGGAGTCCCAAAAGCAGTTGTACACCAGTTCGTTCCCGGCGTCGGTCTCGACGGCGTAGAGGTCGTGGTTCGGGCTGTTGGCCCCGTTGGCCATCTCCGCCTGGGCGTCCTGGAGCATCCAGGCGCCGCCCGTGCCGCGCTCCTCGTCCGGCACCTCGGTGCCCTCCGTGTAATCGCCCTCGCCCTCCAGCGTCTGGGGGTTCGCCGGATCGGTCACGTCCACGGTGACCATGCGGGCCTTGTTGAACGAGTCGCTGACACAGAGGTACGCGTACACGCGACCGTCGGTCGACAGGTGGAGGTCGCAGTTGTGGATGGTATCCTTCTCGTTGTAGAATGTCTCGAAGGACGGGTTCCCCGGGTCGCTGACGTCGAACAGACTGATCCCCGCGGGGATACCGTTGTGGGCCAGCGCGGCGACGTCGCCGGCCACCTTCGCGTCGAGGGTGTCCTGGCCGGTTTCGCCTTCGACCCGGCTCGCGAGGAACGGCATCGTCGGGTCGTTGATGTTGATAGTGGCGAGGGCGCCCTCCGACGCCGCGTACGCCCAGTCGCCGCGGGTGACGATCTCGTAGATGCCCGGCACCGGCGCCTCGCCGACCAGCCGGTAGCCCTCGAAGTTGTCGTACTGTGCGCTCGCGACGCCCGACACGAGTCCCGTGCCGAGCGCCGCGCCCGTCGCCTTGATAAAGTCACGTCGTTCGTACATGGTGGAAACTCGCGTTCGACGGCGGTCGGACCCGACCGTCTTGGTCCCACACGGGTATCCCTGTCAAAAAGGGGTTGTGACAAGAGCGTCCAAACGAGGCCCGCTCGATGCGGACTGCCGTCGCCGTCCGCCCCGCTCCGGACTGGCGGCGGACGGACCGGCGATGGCCGCGTCCGGCCGCGACCGGGCCAGTGGGCCGAATCGACGGCACGACCTGCGTCGGGTTCTTGGGAGAGGGTGTCCCGTGGGTACAGTGCGTGCATGCGAACCGCGTCTCCGGGGCCTCATCGACGGACAGTTTAACTATGGCTGCGCCGTACTACGTACGGTACAGTGTACAGCGGCGCCCGCGATGGGCCACGGCACACGGACTGGTGACACCCCAGCTACATGTCGCTCACAGTCACGCTCCACCTGGAGCACGACCGCCTCGCCCTCGTGCCCACGCTCTCCGCTCTCGAGGAGGTCGCCATCGAGGTCGTGCCCCAGGGAAACACGAACCCCGGGACCGCCGAGTTCCCGTTCCTCGTCGAGTACGCCGACCGGACGGCCGTAGAGCGGACGTTCGACGCGGACCCGACGGTCGACGACTACGAGCTCATCGAGTGGGGCGAGGGGACCGGCCTCTACTACATCGAGCACTCGGCGGAGACCAAACTCATAAGCAGCGCCGTCTCGGACGCGAACGGCTACCTCGTCCACACCGAGTCCGAGGGCGGAGGCTGGCTGGTCCGGCTGCTGCTGCCGGACCGGGCCGCCTTGAACTCGGTCTGGGAGTACGCCATCGACCACGACATCGACCTCGACATCGTCGAGATCTACCGCAACGAGCACGCCGGAACCGACTCCTCCTACGGGCTGACCGAGGAGCAGCGGGCGGCGCTCGTCGTGGCCTACGAGCAGGGGTATTTCGTCGAACCGCGGGAGCTGTCCCTCGACGCCCTGGCCGAGGAGATGGACCTGTCGTCGACGGCGATGAGCGGTCGCCTGCGCCGCGGGATGCGGAACCTGATCGCGGCCACGCTCGTGGGCGAGTGACGGGCTACGGCGGTGTTGCGTTTATGCGTGGAGTAATCCTCCTGTGAACGCAAGCCTCCTGTGAACGCAAGCCCCTGGCTTCTCGGGTCGGGCGGCTCGCGGCTCACTTCGTTCGCCGCTCGCAAATCCGGCGGCCTCCTTTCAATCGGCCGCCCGGCTCACGGCTCGCGTCGCTCGCGGGTCGCTGTCGCTCCCCGCTCGCCACATCGAGACGCTCCCTGCGGTCGCGCCTCGCGCTCGCCGTTCGTTCGTCCGGCGGCCCTCCCTGCGGTCGGGCCGCCCGCTCGCTGCGCGCTTCGCTCACTGCGTTC
>PXQY01000009.1:3594-11392 GCA_003021745.1 Halobacteriales archaeon QH_7_69_31 | reverse complement strand
AGGCCCGCGCCGACGACCGGCCGGCGGCCGGAAGCGACACAGCGACGTCGAGCGACGCGGCCGACACGGGCGACGCGTCACCTGATGACCTCGAGCCCGCCGTCGTCCCGCTCGGCGCCGGCGAGCTATCGGTGCCGACAGACCGGGCCGTCGTCCCCCTCGCCGACGCCGACCGTCCCTGGAGCGACCCCGCAGCGACCAACGGCGACGACGCGGTCGTCCCGGAGGCGGAACCCCAGTAGTTACCGGTCGGTCGGTGGGCCGCTCGCCGGACCGGTGCGGCCGACCGAAAGGCAGTTCGGGCCGGTCCGCCGAGGAGGCGTATGCTCCGGGTCGCGCTCGCCGGCAAGCCCAACGCCGGCAAGTCGACGTTCTATCAGGCCGCCACGATGGCGGACGTCGACGTCGGCAACTACCCCTTCACGACCATCGACGCCAACCGTGGCGTGAGCCACGTCCGCACGCGGTGTCCCTGCCTCGACCTCGAGGCGCGGTGTGACGCCGACACCTGTCGCGACGGCAAGCGCTACGTCCCCGTGGAACTGTTGGACGTCGCCGGCCTCGTCCCCGGGGCCCACGAGGGGAAGGGCCTGGGCAACCAGTTCCTCGACGCGCTGTCGGACGCCGACGTGGTCCTGCACGTCGTCGACGCCGCCGGCGCGACCGACGAGGCGGGCGAACCGGTCGAGGTCGGGGCCTACGACCCGGTCGGGGACGTGGAGTTCGTCGAGCGGGAGCTGGACCTGTGGCTCGCGGCCATCGTCGCGGACAACTGGGAGACCATAGAGCGGCAGTCCCGCTCGCCGGCGTTCGACTTCGAGGAGGCCCTCACCGAGGTCCTCACCGGCGTCGGCGCGACGGAGTACGACGTGATGGCCGTCCTGCGGGAGCTGGAGTACTCGACCGATCCCATGGCGTGGGACGACGCCGACCGCGAGGCGCTGGCGCGACTGGTTCGCGAGCGCACGAAACCCATCGTCGTCGTCGCCAACAAGGCCGACCTCGCGCCCGCGGAGAACGTCGAGCGGCTCCGCGGGGCCGCCGACCGGGTGGTGCCGGCGACCGCCGAGGGCGAACTCGCACTCCGGCAGGCCGCCGAGGGCGGCCTCGTCACCTACGACCCCGGCGACGAGGCGTTCGTGATCACGGGCGAGATCTCGGAGGCCCAGGCCGACGGCCTGGACCGCGTCCGGGACGTGATGGCCGACCACGACGGCACGGGTGTCCAGCGCGCGCTGAACCACGCCGTCTACGGCCTTCTCGACCGCATCACGGTCTACCCCGTCCGGAACGACACGACCTGGACCGACGGGCAAGGGACCGTGTTGCCGGACGCCGTCCTCCTGCGGCCCGACGCGACGCCGACGGACCTCGCGTACGCCGTCCACTCCGACATCGGCGACGGCTACCTCCACGCCGTCGACGCCCGCGAGAACCGCCGGCTCGGCGAGGACCACGAACTGTCGGAGGGCGACGTGGTCAAGGTCGTCTCGACGGCGAATTAGTCGGCGAAGCGACACGCCCAGGCGGCCCGGCGGAGACGAACCGGTATACGTGCCCGTCCCGAATCCGCTGCCATGGACGTCGCCATCGTGCTCTTCGACGGGTTCGACGATCTGGACGCCGTCGGACCGTTCGAGGTCTTCAGTCATGCCGGGACGCACGGCGCCGACGTTGACGTCGGCCTGTACACCCTCGAGTCCCGGGAGGTGGTCACATCGAGCCACGGCCTCCGGATCGAACCGGACGGCGTGCTCCCCGAGTCACCCGACCTCGTCGTCGTGCCGGGCGGCGGGTGGGGCGACCGCGCCGCGGCGGGAGCGTGGCGTGAGGCCGAACGTGGCGACATCCCGGAGGCGGTGGCGGACCGCCATGCCGCGGGCGCGACCGTCGCCTCGGTCTGTACGGGCGGCATGCTGCTGGCGAGGGCCGGGCTCCTGGATGGCAGGCCGGCCGTCACCCACCGCGGGGCCCTCGAGGACCTCCGCCAGTCGGGCGCGGAGGTGGTCGAGGCCCGCGTCGTCGACGCCGGCGACGTGGTGACGGCCGGCGGCGTCACCGCCGGCATCGACCTGGCGCTCCACCTGCTCGACCGGGAAGTCGGCACGGACGTCGCCGAACGCGTCGCGATCCTGATGGAGTACGAGCCGCGGGGCGACGTCCACGAGGCGACCGGCTGACACACGGATACCTGACGGCTACCCGAGCCGGACCGCCGCCACGAGCACCGCCACGAACAGGTAGGAGCCACGGATGAGGAGTTTCGTGGCGAGGCCATCGTCCTCCCCGGCCCGCCGGGCGAACGCGGCAACCAGCCCGAACGCGACTGGCGCCGCGGCGGATGCGGGCGGGAACACGCCGACAGCGGCGAGCGCGAGGACGGCGGCCATCCCGACCGCCATCAGGCCGTAGGCGACCCGCCTGGCACGCCGGGCGCCGAGCACGACCGCGACGGTGCGCTTGTCGATCGACCGGTCGTACTCGTAGTCGGTGGCGTCGTCGATGGTCTTGATGCCACAGAGGACGACGAAGAAGACGGCGGCGAAGGCGACGACCTCGACCGACAGCGCGGTCGCCTGGACGTAGTGGCCGCCGAGCAGCGCGAACGCGATGCCGGCCGGGTAGCCGGCGGTCGCGCCGACGGGATTGAGATCGAGCTGGGGGGCATGGAGGACGCCGATGACCCAGCCGGGCAGCGTCAGCAGGGCGGCCCACGCGTCGACGAGGAGGCCGATGGCGACGACACAGGCGAAGAAGACGGCCGTGGCGCCGACGAGCGCGCGGCGACAGCCGGGTGCCGACAGCGGGTGGTCGTCGTCCTCGCCGCGGCGGTAGAAGTCGACGTAGCCGTCCTTGATGTGGGCGGTGTAGAGGGCGGCGAAGGCGGCGACGAGATGGATCGAGAGCAGCGCCACGTCGAAGTCCTCCGCCAGGACTGCGCCGAACGCCGAGGCGGCAAGCGGCGGCAGCATAAAGACGGGATGCACCTGGGAGGCGAGCGCCCCCACGTCGGCCCGCACCCCTCGGCCCTGGCTGGCGAATGCCATGTGTGTGCGTGGACCGCAGGCCTCATTACTCTACGGACGTGGGAAATTCGGACGCAGGCCCCCTTCGAGAATGGTGGTCGAGCCTCGGTACTGCGTCAGGTGCGGACCGCGTAGACGGTGACCTCGCCCACCTGGAAGGCGACCTCGAGGTCGGGGTGGTCGGCGACGGCCACGTCGTACTTCGTCCGCTCGGCCGGCCCGACGTAGACGTAGTCCACCCCGTAGCGGTCGAAGAGGTCCCGCTGGTCGGCCGCGGATCCCTGGTAGATCGTCCGCACGTCCGAGAGCCGGCGCTCGTAGGGCTCGTCGCCGCGGTACTGTTGCTCGTGGAACCAGCCCAGGACGGTCGGGTGGCCGGTCAGGCTCGCGGGGGCGGAGGCGCCCTTCCCGGCGTCGGGCCGCCACCGGTAGCCGCCGGGGGCGGCGGTCACGACGGTCTGCCGGCCGGGCTGGCCGTTCAACCACGCGATGGCCTCGGCCTCGTCCGGGTACATCGCGTACGTGTAGGCCGTGCCGTCGAGCGTCGGGCCGTCCGCCCCGACGGGGTCGCCGCCGAGCTGCGCCGGGACGGCGAAGCCGGCGTACAGGCCGGTCAGCGCGATGAGGGCAACGCCGAGGGCGGTCCCGGTGCGGCGGAGGCGCTCGCGGTCGACGTCGGCCTCGTCCGGGAGGGTCGGCCGGCCGCGGGCGAGTGCGGGCAAAAGCACGGCGGCGGTGACCGAGAAGAACAGCCAGACGTGGGCGTAGTACTTGAAGATCACGTTGAACCGCTCGCCCTCGACGCTGACCAGTTCGACGAGCAGCACCAGTCCGACGCCGGCGCCGACGAGCAGGGTCGGGAAGCCGGTGTCGGGACGGTCCCGGAGCCGCCAGGCGCCGGCGGCGAGGAACGGGAGCGTCAGCCCGACGGCCGGGGCGCCGAGGGCGGCGGCGACGCCGACCGCAGCGAGGCCGACGAACAGGATCGAGAGCGGCCCGACCCGGGCGGTGGCGGTCCGGCGGGCGTAGTAGGCGGCGAACGTCGCGAGGAAGACGCCGTGTACGACGATGAGCGGGCCGAGGGGCGTCCAATTGCCCCAGACTGTGACCGTCTGGGCGGGGCCCTCGGCGACGACGCCGACCCAGTACGGCGCGGTCCAGAGGACGGCCCCGACGAGGACCGCGATCGTGCCGACCAGCGCCGCGCCGACGCGGACGGCCTCCCGGCGGGCGCGGCTCGCCGCGTCGTCGAACAGTCCCTCCCCGTACCGTCCCAGTATGTCGGTCGGGTCGCCGGGCGCGAACAGCAACGCGAGCGCGGTGACCGCCAGGGCGGTCGGGAACGACCAGATGTTCACCACGCCGACCAGTCCCACGACCGGCGGGAGCGCGCCGACGAGGACGAGCCGCCGGGTGGACGCGTCGCCGCGCCAGTAGCTGAACAGCAGCGCGAGGGCGACCAGCATGAACGGTTGGCTCATCATGTGGGCGTGGAGGTCGGCGTTGATCCAGGCGAAGAGCGGGAACTCCGTCGCCGCCTGGTAGGTGACCGAGGGGTCGTCGGGCCGGACCGGGAGGACGCGGCTGGCGCTGAAGTACGAGAAGTCGGTCGGGGTCCATGTCGCTGCGTCGGTCGGGACGCCCGGCACGCTCGAGGCGAGGCCGTCGGGGAGCAGCCATCCGGCGACGAGGAGGGCGGTGTGGAGGTTGCCGGCGACGCCGACGAAGAACGCGCCGAGGCCGGCCGCCACCCGGCGGGGGACGTCGTGGACGGCGCCAACGGCGCCCGCCAACCCGTAGGCGGCGGTCACGAGCGCGGCGTAGAAGCCCGCGAGCGCCAGGTTGTACGCGAACCGCGGCGCTGTCCCGGTCAACAGCGCCAAAAGCGCCGACAGCATGTGGCCGCCGTAGTGGTACTGGACGGTCTCCCCGGCGAACCACACGTCCTCCGGCGGGAGCGCGTCGGCCCGCAGCGACGCCTGGACCAGCCCCACGTCCAGCATCTTCTCGCCGATGGCGAGCGGCAACGGCGCGATGGCCGGGTTGTACGCCCGGACCGCGACGACGAGGACGAAGGCGGCCGCGAACACCCCCGCAGCCTCGACGGAGGCCCGCGCCTGGACCGCGTCGGCGTCGCCGAGTAGGGCGCTGGCCGCGAGGAGGGCGACGAGCCCGGCGGCCAGCGCGGGCCACCCGAAGGCGAGATGGCCGACGAGGTGGGCGACGACCGCGACGACGGCGAGCCCGAGCGGGACGGCGAGGGCGGCGCCGGCGTCCTCGAACCGGGGGAACAGCGCGGCCGCGAGCGGGAGCGTCGCCAGCCCGACGACGAGGTATGTGGCGAGCCACAGGCCGACGAGCCCGTACTCCATCACCGGGACGGCCGGCGGCGCCGCCTAAACGTTTTGCGGAGTCGCCGGGGGTCACTGTTCAGATTAGGATGCCGTTTGTCAAACTCCTCCACTCACCGGGCTCAGGGCTCCAGTCGGCCCCATCGGAGAACCATCCCGGGCGGGACTCCGCAAGGGGCCGGCTTCTCGGGGAAGGACGGCGACGCAAGCACTGGAGCGAACGAAGTGAGCGAAGCGCGCAGCGAGCAGTAGCGAGGCGCGACCAACGGGAGCGTCTCGAAGTGAACGGCGAGCGACGCGAGCCGTGAGCCGCCCGACCCGAGAAGCCGGGGGCTTGCGTCCACCGTTGGAATACTCCACGCGTACACTGAACACGCATCTCCAGGTACCCCGAATCGAACCGCTTTTGCGGACCCGGACGCGAGTCGAGGCCATGACCAGCCTCGGGGTCGTCGTCCCCGGCTTCCGGCCCGACGTCGAGCGCCTCGAGGCCTACGTCGGGGACCTCGTCGACGCCCTTGAGCCCGCCGCCGTCCGCGTCGAACTCGACGACCCGGCGCCGGACACCGAGGCGCTCGTCAGGGACATCGATGTCGCGCCGCTGTCGGTGAACGTCGCGCCCGTCCGGCGGGGCAAGGGCGCCGCCGTCACCGCCGGGTTCGAGGCGCTGGATACCGATCGGCTGGCCTTCACCGACGCGGACGGCAGCACCCCGGCGGCCGAACTGGGTCGCGTCGTCGACGCCCTCGACGGCGCCGACCTCGCGGTCGGCTCCCGCCGGCACCCCGACGCCACCGTCGTCGGCCACCGGACCTGGGGCCGCCGGTTCCTCGGGGACGGCTTCGCCTGGCTGGCCCGGCGCCTGCTCGCGGCCGACCTCCACGACTACCAGTGCGGCGCCAAGGCGATCACCGCCGACGCCTGGGCGACCGTCCGCGGGTACCTCTACGAACCCGGGTTCGGCTGGGACGTCGAACTGGTCGCGATGGCGGCCGCCCTGGACCGTCGGGTCGTCGAGGTCCCCATCGAGTGGGAGGACCAGCCCGGCTCCACCGTCGACCCGTTGGGGACCGTCATCGACCTCGGCGCGGCGCTTTTCACCGCGCGCCATCGCGCGAAGCGGCTCGGCGACAGCCGCCTGCACGACGCCATCGCCGACCGGCGACGCGAGGACACTGCCCTCGTCGACCGCACGACGGAGACTGCCATCGTCGACCGCGCGACGGACGGCCGCGGGGACATCGACCGGCGATGACGACGGCCGACGCCGGCGAGGGCACCGACGCCCCCGACGCCGGCGCCGCCGACACCCCGCCGGCCGACGCGCCGGCGGACGACGGCTCGTCGTCGGGCGAGGATGTCCCCCGGCCCGGCCCCCTCGAGCTGCTCCAGGACCGCCTCCGCGCGCTCGCGGCGGCCGGACGCATCGGGCGGTTCGTCTCCGTCGGCGCCGCCGGCGCGACGCTGGAGACCGTCATCGTCGCCCTGCTGACCTCGGGCGTCCTCGCACGGACCGCCCCGCCGCTTTTGGCGAAGGCCGTCGGCGCCGAGGCGTCGATCACGCTGATGTTCCTGGTGAACGACCGCTGGACGTTCGCCGGCGAGGGCGAGGCCGGTTTCGTCTCGCGCTGCCGCCGGTACGGGCGGTCCCACCTGGTGCGGGTCGGCGGGCTCGCGGTGGCGTTCGCGACGCTTTTCGCCCTCACTGCCTGGACCGACATCACGGTCCTCGTCGGCGGCGCCGACCTCTGGCCGACGGTCGCGAACGCCGTCGCCATCGGCGCGGGGATGACGCTCAACTACGTCGCCGAGAGCCTCGTCACCTGGCGGGTCCACCACGGCGGGTAGAATCCCCGGGACGGCGCCCATATCACAACCCTTAATTGCCGGACCGGGGTACGGATCGGTAGCGGGATGGGATAGCCAGGAGATTCCGCCGGGCTCATAACCCGGAGACCGGACGTTCAAATCGTCCTCCCGCTACTCCCACTCCTTTTGACAGGCACACTCGACAGCCGCTTGTTCCCGACCGGCACATTCGACAGCCGCTTGTCTCCTTGCGCCCGCGGGCACCGCCGATTGCGGCGACCGCCAAGTCAGCGATTAGCCACGGGCGGACGACAGCGATGCGATGGGCCAACTATTAGGGAACCGCTGGGCAAACGGCCGGTCCATGAGCGACCGCGCCGAGCGCACGAGATCCGGTCCCGGGACCGACAATCCGGGGGAGGCGTCCGATCCCACCGCTCCCCTCGGAGCGGACGTGGAGACGCTGGAGCGGGTCCTGACCGGTCGGTCGCCCGCGCCGCTGGCGGTGTGTAGCCCGCCGTTCGGCGGCCGCGAGCGGGTGCTCGAGCACGCGGCGGACCGACTCGGCACCGACCTCCTGCGTCTCGACCCGGGCGACGGCGCCGACCCGCT
>PXQY01000009.1:0-3529 GCA_003021745.1 Halobacteriales archaeon QH_7_69_31 | reverse complement strand
TTCTCCGCCCGGGTCGACGTCGATCCCACCGGCGCCGACGAGTTGGCGGCGATGATACTGGACCGCTACGACGAGATGCCGACGTTTGCGCCCGACGAAACGGCCCCCGGGATACTCGACGTCCGGCGCTACGGCGTCGAGTGGCGCAGCCACGACCTCTCGGTGCCGGTGCCGGTCCCGAGTCTCGCCGCCATCAGGACGTCGCTCGCCGCCGGCGACGTCGACCCGGAGGACGTCGTCTTCGAGCGCCTCGCGGCCGTCTCGGACGGCAACGTCGGCGTCGCGACGGCCATCTGGGAGGGGAGTCGGCGCGAGGACATCCGCCCGAGCGACGTCGTCGCGGGCGGGAGCGACCTCGAGTTCGACCGCGAGGAGGCGTTCTGCCTCCGGATACTGCTGTCGAAGGAGCGCGTCGAGCGCGCGGAACTGGCCCGCACCGTCGACGGGGCCGGGCGCGTCCTCGGGCGGCTCCTCCGCGAGGGGGTGGCGTCCGCCGACGACGGCGTGGTCCGCCTCGACCCGGCGGCCGTCCCGACCGCCGTCGCGGAGTCCGAACGGAGGGGAGCCGGTTGACGGTCCTGCAGGCGGGTCTCGACGGCCTGGAACTGAACCTCCAGTTGCTCGCGGTCGGCATCTCGGCGCTCGCCGAGCGCGTCCCGCGGCGGCGGATCGTCATCAACATGCTCGTCCCGGTCGTGAAGTTCGTCGTCTACGGGAGCGCGGTCTACCTCATCGCACGCCCCCTCCTGGACCTCTCGGCGACCCAGGTGCTTGCGTTCTCGGGGGTGCTCGGGGCAGCGCTGGGGTTCGGGCTGAAGGACCTGTTCGCGGGCATCGTCGGCGGACTGGTCGTCATCATGGAGAAACCCTACCGCGTCGGCGACAAGGTCGAGATCGACGGCAGTTACGGCGAGGTCACGGGCATCGGCCTCCGCTCGACGACGGTGACGACGCCGGACGATACCGACGTCCACGTACCGAACGCGGCGCTTTTCACCGAGAACGTCATAAACGAGAACGCGGGCGCCCCGGAGATGATGGTCGTCGTCGAGGTGGCGGTCGCCCGGAGCGCCGACATCGGTCCGGCGACCGACATCGTCGAGGAGGCGCTCGTGACCTCGAAGTACGTCGCCGTCGACGAGGAGCACCCGGTCTCCGTCGTCGTGGAGGACCGGGGCTACCACCGGGTGCTCAAGGGGAGGGCCTACGTGGCGGACCTCCGCGACGAGTTCGCCTTCTCCTCGGACGTGACCGAGCGGACCCTTGCCGCCTTCGAGGAGGCGGGCATCGAGTCCCCGGAACTGCCCGAGCGAGCCGTGTCCGGCCCGTCCGTGGAGTGAGAGCCGTCGCTACCCGGCAGCGAGCAACCGGGTAGTCAACGGCACCGACGCTACCGTCCGCGGCGGCGTTCGGGACGGCCCGCTCGGAAGGGCAACCTTCTCGGTGGCGCCGCGAGGACGGCCACACATGCGACACAGCACACCGGCCGCGACGGTGGGCGTCGTCGGCGGGGGCCAGCTCGGCCGCATGCTCGGGGAGGCGGCCGGCCCGCTCGGCGTCGAGGTGGTCGTCTCGGACCCGACGCCGGACTGTCCCGCCGCGCCGGTCGTCCGCGACCAGGTCGTCGGCGACTTCGACGACCGGGCGGCGGTCCGCGAACTCGCCGAGCGGGCGGACGTCCTCACCTTCGAGATAGAGCTGGCCGACCCCGATGAGATGGCGGCGGTGAGCGAGGCAACGGGCACGCCGGTCCACCCCGACCCCGACACGCTCCGGACCATCCAGGACAAGCTCGTCCAGAACCGACTTCCGCGGCGTCGACACTGAGGCGGCCCTCCGGGCGGCCGGCGAGGAACTCGGCTGGCCGCTGATGCTGAAGGCCCGCGAGGGCGGCTACGACGGCCGCGGCAACTTCCCCGTCGAGGGTCCCGACGAGGCCGAGGACGCCATCGCCGAGGCCGGCCCGGCGCTGGCCGAGGAACTGGTCGACTTCGAGCGGGAACTCGCCGTCATCGGCGTCAAGGGCAACGACGAGGTGCGGGCGTTCCCGGTCACCGAGACGGTCCACGAGGAAGAGATTCTGCGGGAGCTGGTGACGCCGGCCCGGACCGACCCCGCCGTCCGCGAGCGAGCGCGGGAGGTGGCCTTCGACGTGCTGGAGACCCTGGACGGCCGCGGCGTCTACGGCATCGAACTGTTCGAACTGGCGGACAGCGAAATCCTGGTCAACGAGATAGCCCCCCGGCCGCCGGTCCGTCCTCGGGTGGCCGCTGAGCGCCGCGGAGCGGCGGTCGCCTGCGGTGACGACGAACGTCCTCGGGGACGTCGAGAAGCCGCAACCAGCGGACCTGTCGGGGGTCGAGGCCGTCTTCGAGGAGCCGTCGGCGTCGCTGCACTGGTACGGCAAGCGCGAGGTGCGGCCGCTCCGGAAGATGGGCCACGTCACGCTCACGGACGCCGACGCCGACGCGGCGACGCTGCTGGAGCGAGCACGAAACCTCCGGGGCGGGCTGACGTTCCGGTAGCGCCCGGCGGAACCCTCGACCCGCTCAGAACAGCGCGACGACCAGCACGTACGCGTAGAGGTTGTTGAGCGCGTGTAGCAGCCACGCGCTCGTCAGGTCGTCGAAGTACAGCCGCAGCGCCGTCGGGAGGACGCCCCACACCGCCGTGTAGACGACGCCGGTGGGGCCGAGGCTGACGACGTGCATCGCGCCGAACAGCACCACGACGACGGCGCCGGCGGCGACGGGGTGGAGGCCGCGGGCGAGCAGCGCCCCGAGCAGGTACCCCCGGAACAGGGCCTCCTCGACCAGCGGCGCGAGGACGACGCTGCCGACGACGATTATCGCCACGGTGGTCGGGTCCGAGAGCGCGTAGTCGAACCCCTCCATCGGCGGGAGGCCGACGGCCTCGGCGGCCGCGGTGACGACCGGGTACAGCAGGACTCCGGCGACGAGCGCCGCCAGCGTCGCCGCCACCTCGCGAGCGCTCGGGCGGTCGAACGCGAAGACGGCCCGCCGGCCGGACGCCGAGAGCCGGAGGTAGAGCCCCGCGCCGACGACCGCGAGGGCGGCGCCGTAGACCAGCGAGGCGTCGACCGACGTGTACGCCCGGCCGCCCCCGGTGGTGACGGCGTGGACGGCGAAGGCCAGCGACGTGAGGGCGATGGGCAGGTACGCGAAGGCCGCACTTTCCGCAACTCGGCCCCGGAGCGGTGCGAGCGACTCGGCGGACGGGAACTGTGGCTGGAGGGTGGCCATTCGGCGGGGAAAACGGCTGCCCCCGGGTTCAATCCTCCGAAATTCGGTGGACTACTCGACCGTCAGCCGGCCCGTCGCGGTCCGCTCCGTCTCGCCGTCGCTGGCGTGGACCCGGAAGTCGTACCCGCCGGGCGGTGCGTCCGCCGCGGCCCGGACCGGGAGGCGGACGGAGACGCGCCGGGCGGTCTCCCACCGCCAGACGGGCGGCTCGACATCCCAGACTATCTTCGGGTCGGGGTCGAGGTCGGCCTCGCCGAACAGGAATT
>PXQY01000008.1 GCA_003021745.1 Halobacteriales archaeon QH_7_69_31 | reverse complement strand
GCCTTCGCGATGCGGGCGAAGTGCTCGTCGACCTGCTCGAGCTGGTCGATGGGCAGCTCGGCGAGCTGGCCGACCACGATGCTGGGCGCGATGACGTTCGAGGTAACGCCGTGCTGGGCGCCCTCGAGCGCGAGAGTCTTGCCGAACCCGATGAGCGCGGCCTTCGTCGCCGAGTACGATAGCTGGCCGAAGCCGCCCTGCCAGCCGGCCATCGAGGACATGCTGATGATGCGGCCCCACTCCCGGTCCTTCATCTCGGGGTAGACCTCGCGGGTGACATTGTAGGCGCCGGTGAGGTTCACGGAGACGTCCCGATCCCAGATGTCGTCGCCGAAGTCCTCGACCCTGTCGCGGGCGTCGACCATCCCGGCGTTGTTCACGAGGACGTCGATGCCGCCGGTCTCCGCCTCGAGGGCGGCGACGGTGTCGGCGACGTCGTCGCGGTCGGTGAGGTCGCACTCGACGGCGTGGGCGGTCCCGCCGTACTCCTCTTCGACCTCGTCGGCGACGTTCTCGGCCTTCTCGAGGGCGACGTCGAGGATGACGACCTCCGCGCCCTCCCGGGCGAGCACGCGGCAGTCCTCGCTCCCGATGCGTCCGGCCCCGCCCGTCACGAGCGCGGTCTTGTCGTCGAGTCCGAAGTCCATTGCAAGACGGCTATCCGGTGGTCGCAGGATAAGGATTCCGCCGGCGATACGAGGCGGGTGCTGGACGACCGGGGTGGCGGTCCCGGCCGACCGGGACGTTCGGTCGGGCCCCCGATCGGCCGGAGCCAGCACCCCCGAAGACCCACAGACCGCCCGCAGCCGCCAGGCCCGGTTACCCACACTCCAATCGTCCCGGATACACACAAACCGGCCCAGCTGGCAGATCCGGACACCCTCGTTCCTCCGGGCTGAACACCCGTCGACCGGGCCCGGTACTCAGTCCCGGATGCCGACTGCGGCCGGCAGCTCCCGGAGGGACGCCAGCTCGTGGGTCGCCGCCGGCCCCCAGGCGTCCTCGCCGTAGCCCGCCGCCGCGAGGCCGACGGCGGCCGCGCCCTCGATGTCGTGCTCGTAGCGGTCCCCGACCATCACCGCCTCCTCGGGGTCGACGCCCGTCCCCGCGAGGGCGTGCCGGAACATGCGCTCGTCCGGCTTTGTGTGGCCGACCGCCTCGGAGGTCGTGACGTGCTCGAAGCGGTCCCGGATGCCGAAGGATTCGAGCATCGACTCGGCCTCGTGGGTGTCGATGTCGGAGACGATGGCCTGGGTCACCCCGGCGTCGGCGAGCGCCGCGACCGTCTCGAGGGCGCCGGGTTCGGCCCGGAGCGCCGCGCTACTCGCCCGCTCGAACGTCGCCTCCCAGTCTGCGGGCGGGTCGCCGTCGAACAACGCCGCCGTCGCCCGCCGGTAGCCCTCCCGGGCGGGCCGGTACTCGGTGCCCTCCCGGTTGCGGAAGTACTCGCCGAGCCGGGTCCGCCAGCGCTCTATGGCCTCCTCGGTCGTCAGGTCGTGGTCGTCGGCCAGTTCGGCGACGAACGCAGCGTAGCCCGCCCGCACGGACCGGAGGTCGACGAGCACGCCGCCGACGTCCCAGAACACCGCCTCGTAGCGGCGCGTCGGGCCGCTCATGCATTGTATCGCCGCACGCCGTCGACCAGCTCGACCGACACCGCGCCGGTCGATTCGAGGTGTGCCAGCGCCGCCATCGTCTCCGGGATGAGGTACCTGACGTCGCGGTCGCCGGCCAGAGCGAACGCGACCTCCGCGGCCGTCTCGTGCCCGTCGGCGACGAGGTCGCGGACGGCGTCGAGGCGGGCGTCGAGGCTCTCGCGGTCCCGTCTGACGACGCCCTGGAGGTTCCGGTGGACAGGCCCGTGGCCGGGGTAGACGCGGTCGACATCCAGGGCGGCCAGTCGGTCGAGGGCCGCGTAGAAGGCGTCGACGGCCTCGCGGTGGCCGTCGTCCAGGCCGTCGTGGAGGCTGACCGACCGCAATGGCTCGATGGCCATGTCGCCGGCGAAGAGCGCGGACTCGCCGCCGAGCTCGACGGGGTAGGCCAGGTGGTCGGCCTGGTGGCCCGGGACGTGGACCGCGTCGACCTCGAGGTGGCCCACGTCGGTCGTGTCGCCCGGCTCGATCCAGACGTCCACGGCGTCGGGCGCAAGCAGGTCGCTGTTCCGTTCGAGGGACTCCACCGCCATGTCGACAGCCATCTCCCGCTGCTCCTCGGGAAAGCCAGCCGCGGTAGCATTCCGACGGACGCGCGTCGCAAGTTCCGAGGGGTCGCGCGCGAACCGCTCGCTGACGCCGGCAGGGGCGTACACCGTCGGCTCCCCGGCGGTGAGCACGGTCGGGACCTGGCCGATGTGGTCGACGTGTGGGTGCGTGACCAGGACGTGGTCGACGTCGGCCGGGGCGAGGTCGTGGGCCGCGAGCCGCTCGCCGAACGCCGTCCCGTGGTCGGGCGTGGCGGCGTCGACGAGGACCGGCTCCGGGCCGTCGATGACGTAGCAGGCGACGGTGCCTGGCGGCCAGTCGATGTCGAAGGTCAGCCGATGGATGTCCTGTGCCGTGCCACGGGGCTCCATCGGCCGGAAACACGCCGCCGCAAACCATAAGAGTTCGTTTCCGGTCGTCCTTCGCTGACTTTCCATCGTTCACCTCGTTCGCAAGGGGACTTACCTTTATTAATGGCCGGCCGGAGGTTGGAGACGATCTATGACCCGGAGAGCAACGGGCGCCATCGCGGCCCGTGATCGGCGATGCTAGACCAGTACAGCGTCGCAGGCCAAACCGCCATCATCACCGGCTCCAGCCAGGGCATCGGCGAGGTGACCGCAAAACGGTTCGCCGATGAGGGTGCCAATGTCGTCGTCACCTCCCGCTCGCAGGAGAAGATCGACGCGGTCGCCGACGAGATCAACGACAGCGACCGTCCCGGCGAGGCCATCGCCGTCGAGTGCGACGTCCGCGACCGCGACGCCGTCGAGGCGCTCGTCGACGCCACCGTCGAGACGTTTGGCGGCCTGGACTCGATGATCAACAACGCCGGCGCCTCGTTCATGGTCGGCTTCGACGACCTCTCGGAGAACGGCTGGAAGACCATCGTCGACATCAACCTCCACGGCACCTTCCACTGCTCGCAGGTCGCCGGCGAGCGGATGCAGGACGGCGACGGCGGCACCATCATCAATTTCGCTTCGGTCGCCGGCACCCAGGGTTCCCCGTACATGAGCCACTACGGCGCCGCGAAGGCCGGCGTGGTCAACCTCACCACGACGCTGGCCTACGAGTACGCCGGCCACGGCATCCGCGTCAACTGCGTCGCGCCCGGCTTCGTCGCCACGCCCGGCGTCGCCTCCCAGATGGGCATCGACGCCGACGACGTCGACCGGAGCGAGGTGAAGCGACGGATGGGCCTCTCCGAGGAGATAGCCGACATCGTCCAGTTCCTCGCCAGCGAGGCCTCCTCGTACCTCGTCGGCGAGACCGTCACGGCAAAGGGACTCCCCGACATCGAGGAGTCCCCGAACGTATGACCGCCGACCGGAGGCCCAACCGGTGACCGAACGCGACGTGTTCCTGCCGGTCGCGGCACAGCCCAGCGTCGACGCCCTCGTCGAGCAGGCCCGCCTCGGCGAGGCCCTCGGCTACGACACCGCCTGGCTCCCCGAAACGTGGGGCCGGGACGCCGTCACGACCCTCACGAGCATCGCCCACGCCACCGATACCATCGACGTCGGCACCTCCATCGTGCCGGTGTACTCCCGTTCGCCCGCCCTCATCGGCCAGACCGCCGCGACCCTCCAGGAGGTCGCCGACGGCCGGTTCCGGCTCGGCCTCGGGCCCTCCGGGCCCATCGTCATCGAGAATTGGCACGGGGCGGAGTTCGGGAACCCGCTCCGTCGGACCCGCGAGACTGTCGAGATCGTCAAGCAGGTCCTGACTGGCGACCCCGTCGCGTACCACGGCGAGTACTTCGACCTGGAGGGGTTCCGGCTCCGCTGTGACCCGCCCGAGCCCGTCCCGCCGATCGAGACCGCCGGCATGGGCCCGAAGGCGGTCGAACTCGCCGGCCGATTCGCCGACGGCTGGCACGCACTGATGCTGACCCGTGACGGCCTCCGGGACCGGCTGGAGGACTTCGAACGCGGCGCCGACCTCGGCGACCGCGACCGCGACGAGCAGCGCGTCACGCTCTCGCTCACGTGCGCAGCACTCGATGACCCCGACGAGGCGAAACGGCTCGTCAAGCAACACGCCGCCTTCTACGTCGGCGGGATGGGCACCTACTACCGCGACAACCTCGCCCGCCAGGGCCATGCCGACGTCGCCAACGCCGTCTACGACAACTGGCAGGCCGGCGACCGCGAGGCCGGTGTCGTTCCCCAGGGCCGCCGACCTCGAGGCCATCGAGTCGACGATGCGGGCGCTTTCGCCAGACTGACCGGTCCGGCGGTACACCGACCGTGGCGGACGTCCACCAATCGTCGGCGGAAGGATGAACTATTTATCGCCGCCACCGGCAGTAGAACCCATGCCTGACGCCTACACGGGCGCGGACCTGTTCGTGGACGCCCTCGAGCAGTACGGGGTCGAACACGTCTTCGGCAACCCCGGCACGACCGAACTCCCGATCATGGAAGCGCTCGGCGATGGCGACGTCGAGTACGTCCTCGGCCTCCAGGAGGACATCGCCACCGGGATGGCCGCCGGCTACGCCTCCACGCGGCGGTACCACGCGGACGGCGACCCGTCGGTGTGCCCGCTGGGCGTGGTCAACCTCCACATCACGCCCGGCCTCGCCCACGGGCTGGGGAACGTCTTCGGCGCGATGTACGGCGGCGCGCCGGTGCTCGTCACCGCCGGCAACCACGAACTCGACTTCCGCCACGAGGAGCCGCTCCTGACCGGTGATCTCGAGGAGCTGGTCTCGCAGTTCTGCAAGTTCTCCGCCGAGGTGACCGACATCGACGCCCTCCCGATGCTGCTGCGACGGGCCGTCCGCGTGGCGCTGACGCCGCCAACCGGCCCGGTCTTCCTCGCGCTCCCGGTCGACGTGATGCGGACCGAAACGGCCGACAGTCCACAGCGGCTCGGCCCGATCCCGGACGCCGGCGGCGGCGACCCGGACGCCGTCGAGGCCGCTGCCGACTACCTCGTCGAGGCCGACCAGCCGGTGCTCGTCGTCGGCGACCACGTCGCCCGCGCCGGCACCGACGCCGTCGACGCTGCCGTCCGACTCGCGGAGGCGGCCGGCGCCCGCGTCCACGGCGAGATCCTCGCCTGCGAGGTCAACTTCCCGACCGACCACGACCAGTGGATCTCCTTCGTCGGCCCCGGCGAGGACGTCGCCTCGATGCTCCTGGACACCGACACCCTCGCGCTGGTCGGCTGCTCGACGAACACCACGCTGCTCCGCCACGAGAACCCGCTCGTCTCCGAGGACACCACCGTCATCCAGGCCTCGAGCGACCCCGAGGAGGTCGGGAAGATCCGGCCCGCCGACGCCGCCATCATCGGCGACCCCGGCCGCGTGATGGCCGCCATCGCCGACCGCGTCGAGGCCCGCCTCGACGACGCCGAGCGCGACGAACGGATCCAGTACGTGCAGACGATGAAGACCGGCCTCGAGGCCACGATGACGGAGATGGGGGAAGACGAGAAACCGGCCGGCGACACCCGCTCGTCGAAGGCCGAACTCGTGGACGGGATGAAGGCCGTCGACCCCGACACGTACATCGTCGACGAGGGCGTCACCGCAAAGTTCGCGCTGCTCACCCGGTTCCCGTTCGGGCCCGAACAGTTGCTGTCGAACAAGGGCGGCGGCCTCGGCTACGGCCTCCCGGCCGCCGTCGGCGCCGCAATCGCCGAATCCCTCCGGGACGACCCCCGGACCGTCGTCGGCTACATCGGCGACGGCTCCTACCTCTACTATCCCCACGCCATCTACTCGGCCGTCCGCCAGGACGTCGACCTGACGGTCGTCGTCCCCGACAACCGCAACTACCGCATCCTCAAGGACAACACGCTGGAGATGATGGGCGGCGAGGAAGGAGACTACGACTTCGTCGGGATGGACTTCGAGCCGCCCGTCGACATCCCGCGGAACGCCGAGAGCCACGGCGCCCGCGGCCACCTCGTCGAAACCCCTGCGGAGTTCCCAGGGGTGTACGAGACCGCGCTGGAGACAGGTGGCACCGACGTCATCGACGTCCTCGTCCACGACTGACGGCGCGGGGCGGACCGTCGGATCACCGTCCGTGGCAGGGGGCACTGTTCAGAATAGGATGCCGTTCGTCAGACACATCGACTCACCGGGCTCAGGGCTGCTGTCGGTACCTCGGACAATCAGATTGGGCGGGACTCCGCAAGGGGCCGGCGGCTCGGGGAAGGACGGCGACGTAAGCACTGGAGCGAACGAAGTGAGCGAAGCGCGCAGCGAGCCGCCCGACCCGAGCCGCCGGGGGCGTGCGTCCGCCGATGTGTTACGCCATCTCTTAACTGAATAGTGACGTCGCAGGTGACCCGAGGGTTTATGTACGGAAACGCGGCCAGACGGCCCGTGCGGTGACCGTACGCGCCGGGCCGCCGAGGCGGGTGTGCGACCCACGGGCCGGCGTCCACGACGAGCGGGTCGCCTGTTCACCACTCCGGACGCGCCGGGCAGCGGTGGCCGGCCGCGCTCGCCGCCCGCAAACGGCAGGGATTTCACGCGGCCGCGAGACCCCCCGCCGTGTCCCGGTGGTACGCGACCGCCCTGTTCGTCACGCTGGCGACGATGTGGGGGCTGTCGTTTCCCGCGATCTCCGTCGGCCTCGAGTACATCCCGCCGCTGTTGTTCGCGGCGTTCCGGTACGACACCGCCGCGGTGCTGTTGCTCGGCTACGCCATATCCACGACCGACAACTGGCGGCCCGTCGGTCGGAACAACCAGCAGGCGGTTCTCGCCGGCGGCCTGTTCCTGGTCGCCGGGAACGGGCTGCTCTTCATCGGCCAGCAGACCGTCCCGAGCGGCGTCGCCGCCATCCTCCAGGCGATGGTGCCGATCGCGACGGCGCTGTGGGCAATGGCGCTGCTCGGCGAGCGCCTCTCGGGAGTCGGAAGCGTCGGCGTCGCCCTGGGCTTTCTCGGGGTCGCGCTCGTCGTCCAGCCGAACCCCGACAGCCTGCTGGCCGGTGACACGGCCGGCCGGCTGATCATCCTCGGGCAGGTGGCAAGCGTCTCGCTCGGCAGCGTGCTGGTCGACCGCGCCCAGCCGTCGATGGAGCGCGTCCCGATGACCGGGTGGGCCATGCTGGTCGGCGGCCTGGTGTTGCACCTGCTCAGTCTCGCCGCCGGTGAACCCGTTCCGGCGAGCGTCGCCGAGCCCGCCGCCGTCGGCGCCGTCGCCTACCTCGGGGTGTTCTCGACCGCGCTCGCGTTCATCATCTACTTCACCATCCTGCACGACCGCGGCGCCTTCGAGGCGAGCCTCGTCGCCTACCTGGTGCCGGTGGTCGCGACCGTCGTCGGCGTCGCCGTCCTCGGCGAGACCGTCAGCGTCCTCTCGCTCGTCGGTTTCGTCGTCGTTTTCCTGGGGTTCGCACTGTTGAAGCGCCGGGCCCTCGTCGACATGGTCGGGGCCGGCGTCAGCTGATCGCGCCGGCGTCCCGCAGCTGCTGGATGTCGTCAGCTCCGAGGCCGGCGGCCGAGAGCACCTCCACGGTGTGCTCGCCGTGCCCCGGGGCGGCGCCGAGGTCGTCCCGGGATATCTCCGAGCCGCAGACGGGGAGGCCGACCCGCGGCGCCGCGTCGGCGGGCCGTTCGACGTACCCGCGGGCCTCGACCTGGGGGTGCTCGAACGTCTCCGCCGGGGTGTAGACGGCGTCCACGGCCGCGTCGACATCGGCCATCGCGTCGGCCCACTCCTCGCGGGTCCGGGACCGGAAGATGTCGGTCAATTCGTCGCGGAGCGCCTCGCGCTCGGCGGGGTCTCCGGTCATGTGGGCGTCCGCGAGGTCCGGGCGGTCGACGGCCTCACAGAATGCGGTCCAGAACTGCGGCTCCAGGGCGCCGAGCGTGACGTACCGGCCGTCCTTCGTCTCGTAGACGTCGTACCAGGGGTACTGCCCGGTCAGCGGCGTCTCACCCGGTCGGGGCTCGTCGCCTGCCAGCGCGTCCGGGGCGATGGCCTGCGAGAAGGACACGACGGCGTCGGTCAGGGCGACGTCGAGGTACTCCCCGTCGGTAGTCCCTAGTTCCCGGGAGAGCAGCGCCGAACAGATGGAGAACGCCGCCAGGAGGCCGCCGGCCATGTCGGCGATCTGATAACCCGGCACGCGGGGCGTCTCGCCCTCGCCCTCGCGGGTCATGTCGAGGAGGCCGGCGAGGCCGACGTAGTTGAGGTCGTGGCCGGCCCGGTCGGCGTACGGGCCGGCCTGGCCGTACCCGGTGAGCGAGCAGTACACGAGGTCCGGCCGGTGGTCGGTGAGCGTGCCGTAGTCGACGCCGAGGCGGTCGGTGACGCCGGGGCGGAAGCTCTCGATGACGACGTCGGCGTCGGCGACGAGGTCGTGGAAGGCCGCCCGGCCGTCGTCGTCCTTGAGGTCGATGGCGACGCTGCGCTTGCCGCGGTTGACGGCGTCGAAGACGGCGCCGACGCCGTCGTCGGTGACCGGCGGCATGTGGCGAGCGTAGTCGCCCGCGCCGGTGTCCTCGACCTTCACCACGTCAGCGCCGGCGTCGGCGAGCAGTTGCGTCGCGTACGGGCCGGGGAGCAACCGCGTCAGATCGAGGACGCGCACGCCGTCGAGTCGCATGGGTGGCGGTCGTCGCGTCGTGGCATAAGCCTGCTGTCGCCGGAGGATGGACGACGTGTATTCGGGGAGGCGGTCCGTGGTGACGCACACAGGGTTAAGGGGCGGCCGCCGCATGTATCGCTATGGCTACACAGGAGGTCCCGAACAGGGGTGTTCACCAGCCTCGATGAGTTCATCGAGCAGGAGGTCGAGCCGCTGGAGGATGAACTCGGAGCGACCTGGTCGAACCCGCGGAAGCGACACGCCGAGGACGGACGGCTCGTCCCGACGGTCCAGGAGGCCATCCAGGAGGTCCGCGAGAAGAGCGGCGAGGCGGGCTTCTACGCGATGAACCTCCCGGAGGAGGTGGGCGGGGAGGGGGTCTCGAACGTCACCTGGTACCGGGCGATGAAGCACGTCGCCTCGTCCGGGCCGGGCCTCTCGGAGTACGTGCTGGCCGGGCCGGAGGGGCCGAAGCCGCTGTTGGCGCAGGCGGCGGGCGAGCAGGTCGAGCGGTACCTCGAGCCCTGCGTCCGCGGCGAGAAGTCGACCGCGTTCGCCCAGACGGAGCCGGGCGTCGGCTCGGACTCGCCGAACATGTCGACGACAGCGGAGAGAGACGGCGACGAGTGGGTCCTGAACGGCCGCAAGCAGTGGATCACGAACGCCCCGTACGCCGACTTCGTGCAAGTGCTCGCCCGCACGTCGCCGATCGAGGAGATGGGTCGGTATGGGGGCATCACGTGCTTCATCGTCGAACGCGACGAGTACGAGGTCGCCTCGCTGAACAACGCCGTCGGGATGACCGGGATGCAGGGCGAGATCGCGCTGGACGACGTCCGCCTTCCGGACGACCGCGTGCTGGGCACGGAGGACGGCGCCTTCTACGACGCCATGGAGTTCCTCTCGCTCGGGCGGCTGGAGATCGGCGCGCGGGCGCTGGGCCACACGGAGTTCCTCATCGAGCGGGGTGTCGAGTACGCCACGGAGCGGGAGGCGTTCGGCCGGCCGATCGGAAAATTCCAGGGCGTCTCTCACAAGCTGGCCCGGGCCCGGGCGAACGCTTTCGCCGCCGACGCCGCGGCGCTCCGGCTGGCGTGGCTGATGGACGAGGGCGAACAGACCATCGAGGAGTCCTCGATCGTCAAGTATCTGGCGTCGAACGTGATGTTCGACGTCGCCGACGACGTCGTCCAGGTCCACGGCGGCAACGGGCTCGCCGAGGACAACCCGTTCATGGACGAACTGGAGACCGGCCGGATCCTCCGGATCGTCGAGGGGACCGACGAGATCCAGCTGAACACGATCGCCAAGGAACTGGGCGTCAACTGACGTTGCAGCTCCGACCGGCATCGCCCCCATGGCCCCGCTCAGTCCGGGCGGAGCTGGAGGCGACCGATTGAGACCGCCATCCGATAGTGGACGTGGTGACGTTCGCGCCGGCGACCTCCCGCGGGCTGGGTGCGCCCCGCAGCGTTCCGAGGTCTACAGGTACCGCAAGACGCCGAACATGGCGGTCGAGGAGACCACGGCACGGTCGTCCGCCGTCGCGTCGGTCCCGGCTCCGAGTGCGCCCCCACCCGTTTCGCCGTCGCCGGGGCGTGTACGGCGGCGGGCTATGCCGCCATCGGGGTCGTCGCCGGGCTCTGGCTCGGCACCCAGAAGACCACCGCACCGGTCGGCGGTCTGGTCTACGGGCTGGCGGTCGGCATGCCGACCGCGGTCGCCGCGTCGCACTACTGAGCGAGTTCGTCGACGGCCGCCTCGATGTCCGCCCGCGGAACGGGGTGGATCCACTCGTCGGTGTCCCAGGCGTGGCGGACGACCCCGTCATCGTCGAGGACGAAGATCGCACGGCGCGCGGTGTGGATACCGGCCATGCCCTCCCGTTCGACGAGGAGGTCGTAGGCGTCGGCGACCGCTCCGTCGACGTCGGAGAAGACGGCGAAGGGGCTGTCGTTCTGCCGGAGGAACTCGTTGATCGAGTACGGACCGTCCCGGACCACGCCGGAAACGGTGACGCCGTCGAACTCGTCCCACCCGGCCCGGTCGTACCGCCGCCACCAGTTCCGCGCGATGGCCGAGAACACGAAGCCGTCGAAGACGAAGACGGCGCCGCGGTCACCGGTGCGCTCTGTGAGCGTCCTCGCCCGGAACGTCTCGCCGTCACAGCACGGCGCCTCGAACCGAGGCGCGGCGTCGCCGACTGCCGGGGGCATGCCCACACATCCGAGCGGCAGCCTATAAGCGCGGTGTCCTGCGACGCCGGCGTCGGCTTTTAGCCGATGCGGCCGAACTGTTGGGTATGTCGCTCACGCTCTACCGGCTCGAAGGGTGTCCGTACTGCGAGTTCGTCGTCGACAAGCTCGAGGCGCTGGACCTGGAGTTCGACAGCGTCTGGGTCGAGGGCCGCCACTCCCGGCGGAACGAGGTCAAGGCGGTCTCCGGCCAGCGGCAGGTCCCCGTCGTCGTCGACGACGCTGAGGCGGGCCGCGAGGCCGAACGAAGTGAGGCCTCGGAACGAGCGAGCGGGAGGAGTGAGCGGAGCGAACGACGACACGCGAGCCTGGCGGCGCGACCCGGGCGGCGCGACCATCTGGAGCGCCGCCGGATGACCGAGCGGGAGGAGCGACCAGCGGGAGCGACGACACGCGAGCCGGACGACGGGCCGGGGGCGCCGAAGGCTCAAGTGCTCACTCGTCGAGCTGGTGTGGGTCCAGCCCCGGGTCCTCGACGGGCGGCGCGCCGATCGAGAGGACGACCCCCTCCTCGTCGCCGACGTAGCGGTGGCCGTGCCCGATCTCCGGGCCGGCCGCCCACAGCGCACCCTCATCGACCTCGACGTACTCCGCCTCGCCGGACCGGCCGAGCTTCAGCGAGAACTCCCCCTGGACGACGTAGTACAGCTCCTCCTGTTCGCTGTGGGCGTGGTACTGGATCTCCTCGCCGGGCTCGAAGTACCAGACGGTCGCCCGCATCTCCTCGAGCCCGAGGAGGTCTCCGACGGGTTTGACGTCGTGGTCCGGCGGCAGCGCCTCCATCTCCGAGAGGTCGGTCACCGGTGCCTCCTCAAGGTCGAGGACTTCGTACTCCATGGTGGCCGGAGCGTGGCTGCCCTGCGGCAAAAAGCTATCCGCGGCTACGACGGCAGTGTTCAGATAATACTCCGAGGTATTTCGGTTCGTCCACCGAAGCCCCCTCCCGCTCGCCGGTGTAGCTCACGGGTCGCTTCGCTCGCGGCTCCCGGCGGCTCGCGGGTCGCTTTCGCTCCCCGCTCGCCCAATCGAGGCGCTCCCGCTGGTCGCGCCTCGCTGTCGCCGCTCGTCCTTGGAGGTCTCGCTTCGCTCGACCTCCCGCTCCCCGTTCGCTTCGAGGCGCTCCCCGCCTCGCGGTTCCCACCGCTCGGCTCAACCGAGGCCACCCTCCGGTGGGCCTCGCAGGTCGCGCCTCGCTACTGCTCGCTGCGCTCCTCGCGTCGCTGCGGTGTCCTCGCGCGGCGCTGTCGCGCGAGCGGGCCGAGGGACCTTCGGTCCCTCGCGGCTTGCGTCGACTATACCGGCGAGCGGTCGGCCCCTTCGAAATTCCCGCCCGAGGTCGGTTGTGTCGGCCACCTTCGCTTACCTGAACAGTGCCGCTACGACACCACGGCGTCGGCCAGCCGCGGGAGCACCTCGGTGACGTCGGCGCGGAAGTCGTACTCCGCGCGGTTCGACAGCGGGGTGTCCTCGAGGTTGACCACGACGAGGGTCGCGCCGCGCTCGGCGGCGGTCCGGGGCAGCGACGCGGCCGGCTCGACCGTCAGCGAGGAGCCCACGACGAGGTAGGCGTCGGCCGATTCCGACAGGGCCTGCGCCCGGAACAGCGCGTGCTCGGGCAACTGCTCGCCGAAGAGGACGACGTCGGGCTTCAGCACGTCGCCGCAGTCGTAGCAGGTCGGCGGCACCTCGCCACCCCGGGCCCGCTCGAAGACCGGGTCGGCGTCGGACCGGCGGCTACACCCGGTACAGGCGACCCGTCGGCCGTTGCCGTGAATCTCGACGGGGTCCTCGCTGCCGGCGTCCTGGTGGAGGCCGTCGACGTTCTGGGTGACGAGGCCGTCGAGTTCCCCGGCAGCCTCGAGCCGGGCCAGGGCCTCGTGGGCCGCGTTCGGTCCGACGTCCTCGCCGAACAGCTCCTCGACGAGGTCGACCCGGTCCCGCCAGAACCCCTCGGGGTCCCGGCGGAACCGCGAGACGTGGAACTCTCGGGGGTCGTACTCGCTCCAGATGCCGTCCGCCGAGCGGAAGTCGGGAATGCCCGAGGCGGTCGAGACGCCGGCGCCCGTCATGGCGACGACCGAGCCGGCGTCGCGGATGGCGCCCGCGGCCTCTTCGAGTGCCCGCCCGTCCATGCGGGGCCGTTGGCAACCGATGGGAAAAAGCACCCGGCTTCAGCGGCGGCGGAGCAGGGCGATGCCGGCGATGGTGGCGAGGAGGGATGCCATCGGCGTGAACCCGTCGCCCTCCGCGGCCGTGGGCGTCCGTACGACCCGGTCGTCCCAGTCGGCGGTCGGCGTGCCGGCGGGGGCTGCGGTCCGGGTCCCCGTCGGGTCGGCGGTTGGCGTCGCGGCCGTCGGCGTTCCGTCGGCCGTTAGCGACCCCATCGCGGACGCCCGCTCCGTGTCGACGGGGTCGCCGGTGTCAGTGGCCGTTGCTGTCGGACTCGACGGCCCGCCCGGCGTCGCCGTCGCCGTCACATCCTCGTCGCGCGCGTCGTCGGCCTCCGACGGCGGCGGACCGAGCGTCTCGACGGCCGCCTCGCGGCTCGCGCAGTCGCAGACGTAGAACCAGTGGCTGAACGTCGGTCGGTCCTGGCTGACCTCGGTCCCGTTGTCGAACTCGCCGGTGGTGACCGAGGCGAACCGGTACCATCCGGCCGCGTCGGGGTTGTCGAGACAGCCTCGCTGGGCGGAGACGAACCGGTCACCGTGCCGGACCTCCAGCGGGGCGCCGAACTCGTCGGGATCGTACCACTCGACGCGGAGCCGCTCGACGTAGGCCCAGTCGGTGGTCGACAGGCGGCCGTACTTCCCGTAGTTCCGTTCGTAGCCGCCGCGGGCGTCGGCGTCCTTAGAGAAGGACTCGACGCTGTCGGTGGCGCTGTCGTCGACGCGGCGTTCCCCCTCGTAGGTGGCGTTGCGGTCGACGCCGAACTCCTCCGTGTCCTCGGGGGCGCAGCTCGAGGGGATCGGTCGGTAGGTCACCGTCTCCGTCAGGTAGACGGTCTCCCCCTCGGGGATACCGTAGATGGTCGACTCGGTCCAGTAGCTCCGGTCGGTCGCGCCCGGGGCGCGCTGGTCGGCCGGCGGGCCGCCGTAGGTCGCGACCCGGAAGTCGCTGGCGCGGTCGCCGCCGTCGTCGCCGTCGTAGTGTGGGGCCACCACGACGCCGGCGCTACCGGCAACGAGAAGCGTTACCAGAACCGTCGAGACGACGAGCCGTCGCGCGTCGCGAGACCACCGGACCACGATGGCTACGTGTAGGCACTCTCGCCGGTTAACTCCTTGCCGACGACGAGCTTCTGGATGTCCGTCGTCCCGTCGGGGACGGTCATGGTGCGGGCGTCCCGGTAGTACCGCTCGAGGGGGTACTCCTCGGAGAGCCCGTTGCCGCCGTGGATCTGCAGCGCCGTGTCGGTCACGTCGACGCTCGTCTCGCAGACCCACCCTTTCGCCAGCGAGGAGTACAGCCGGGCCTCGGGGTCGCCCTCGGCGACCTTCCGGGCGGTCTCGTAGGTCAATAGCCGCCCGGTCTCGAGGCCGGCACGGATCTCGTAGAGCTTCTCCTGGACCAACTGGTGGCCGCCGATGGGGCCGCCGAAGACCTCCCGCTGTTTGGCATACCGGAGGGCGTCCTCGTAGGCGGCCTGCATGATGCCGACCGACATCGCGGCCATCCCCGTCCGCATGTAGGAGAACATCGCGTTCAGCGGGTTCTGGGTCCGGAACATCTCGTTGTCGGTGATGTCGGACTCGCCGGAGGCGACCATCTCCGTCACGGCGTTCATCAGCTTGTCGTCCTCGTGGACCCGGACCTCGTCGAAGAACATCTGGCCCGTCGGCGAGCCGTTCCAGCCGAGCTTGTGCAGCTCGCGCGTCTCGACGTCGTTCGTGACGCAGTCGACGATGAAGAAGTCCCGCTGGCCGAGCGCCTCGTCGTGGGCGACCACCAGCGCCATGTCGGCGATCGGTGCATTTGACACCCAGGTCTTCTCGCCGTCGATGACGTACTCGTCGCCCTCTTTCTCGGCCGTCGTCGCCGGGTTCCGGGTGTCGCTGCCGCCATCCGGCTCGGTGACCGCCATGCAGCCGATACAGGAGCCGTCGTCGAGCTTGTCGCCGAGCGCGGCCCGGGTCTCCTCGCCCGCGTATCGGGCGAAAACCGTCGGAAAGGACATGTTCAACGTGACGTTCAGCGACGGCCAGATCCGCGAGATCTCCTCGGAGGTCACGGCGTAGGTGAGCGGGTCGGCGAAGCCGTCGCCCTCGACGTCGCCCGGGCCGATGCCGAGGTCGCCGAGCAGCTTTTGGTACTCGATCGCCTCGGCCTTACTCATCGGCTCCCGGTCGGCCGCCGGCAGCTCGGGGGCGATTTCGGCCTCCAGGAACTCCCGGAGGGACGACCGGATCAGCTCGTGTTCCTCGTCGAGGTGGGTGGGCCGCATGGCGCGGCCTTCGGACACGAGCCGCTAATCGGTTCGCCGCCGCATACGAGGGCGTTTAACTGATGGTCGCGCCGACCCCCGACGCGGTCGAACCCGCTCGGGGCCTCACTGGGCGGTGACCTGGCCCGCCAGTTCGCTGTCCTGGTCGTGCTCGCTGTGGATGTTGACGACGCCGCCGCTCTCGCCGAGTTCCGGGCTCTCGAGTTCGGCGACGAGTGCGGCGGTCGTCTCGACGTCGCCGTCGAAGTCGCCCGAGGGGTTGACGTGCTCGTCGGTGAACGTGCCGCTGATCGAGCCGCCCGACGCCGCCTTGAGGTCCCCGGTCAGCACGGCGCCGTCGGCGTGCTCGGAGTCGGAGGGTTCGAACAGCCGCACGAGGTAGCCGCCGTCGGCGGACCCGTCGCCGTGGATGTGGATGCCGGTGACGTCGCCCTCGAGGTTCTCCCAGGTGACCTCGAACTCGATGTCGCCCTCGGCGGTGCCGTCGAAGGTGGACTCGCCGGTGCCATCGGAGCCGGAGTCGTCGTGGCCCGGGATGGAGCCGTCATCGGACAGCGACGCCACGAACGAGGCTTCGGCGACCGCGGCAGCCCCCTGGCCGTCGGTCTCGGTTCCGTTCGTTGGGGTGGCCCCGTCGGTCATGTTGCCGTCGCCGTTGCCCTCCCCGTCGTCGCCGTTACATCCCGCCAGGCCGACTGCGAGGCCGGCAGCGGCCATCGACCGTACCAGGTTCCGTCGCGTCGTGTGGTTCGACATCACCCGAGGTGAAGTACAGGCGATACAAATATTCTCTGTATTCCGGCTCCGGCGGAATCATCCGGTTCGGTTCCCTCGGGGGTCATCCTGTCACCGGTCCGGGAGGTCGACCCGGCCGCCCTCCTGCTCCGTCTCGGGGAACATCTTCCCTGGGTTGAGGACGTCGTTGGGGTCCAGCGCGCCCTTTAGTGCCCGCATTGCCTCGACGGCGCCGGCGCCGTGTTCCAGCTCGAGGAACCGCCGTTTGCCCATCCCGATGCCGTGTTCGCCGGTGGCGGTGCCGCCCCACTCGATGGCTTGCTCGACGATGCCGTCGTAGACCGTCTCCGCGCGGGCCTCGGCGTCGGCGTCGTCGGGGTCGACCAGGGCGGCGTAGTGGACGTTGCCGTCGCCGGCGTGGCCGAAGACCGGCAGCGGGAGGTCGTGGTCGTCGGCGAGGTCCTTCGCGTGCCGGACGATGTCGGGGTACCTGCTGATCGGGACGGTGACGTCGCCGGGGTGGCGGGGTTCGAGGTCGGGGTCGTACTGCTGGACGGCGAAGGCGAGTTCGTCGCGGGCCCGCCAGATCTCGGCCATCCGGTCCTCGCCGGCGACCTCGTCGGTCGTGACGTCGTGGGCCTCGAGGATGGTCTCGAAGAAGTCGATCTCGTCGTCGACGCCGTGGTCGGCGTGGAACTCGTAGAAGATCATCGAGCCCTCCGGGAGGCCGGTGTCGAAGTAGTCGTTGGCCATCTCGGCGGCCAGCGGGTCGACGAGTTCGATCTTCGCGACGTCGACGCCGGACCGGACCGCGTCGGACACCGCCTCGGCGGCGGCGTCCATCGTCCCGAAGACTGCACGCCCACCCTTGATCTGCTCGGGCAGGCCCGCGAGTTCGAGCGTGGCGCGGGTCACCACGCCGAGGGTGCCCTCGCTGCCGACGATGACGTCCTTGAGGTTGTACCCGGAGGAGGTCTTGACGGCCTTGCTCCCGGCCTCGACGACGGTGCCGTCGGCCAGGACGACCTCGAGTTCCAGCACCCAGTCGGCGACCTCGCCGTACTTGACGGTCTGCTGGCCGGAGGCGTCGTTGACGATCATGCCGCCGACCGTCGAGAGGTTCGCCGACGACGGCATCGGCGGGAAGAACAGCCCGTGGTCGGCGACCGTCTCGTCGACGACGTCGCCCATCACGCCGGGTTCGACGTCGATCTGGAAGTCCTCGGGCCGGACCTCTAGCACCGCGTCCATCTTCGTCACGTCCATACTTACGCCCCTGAACAGCGGGACGGCGTTGCCCTCCAGGGAGGTCCCGGCGGCGTACGGCGTCACGGGCACCTCGCGGTCGTTCGCGGCCTCGAGGACGGCCGAAACGTCCGCGGTCGATTTCGGCCAGACGACGGCGTCAGGGGTCACGCCCATGCCGGCCTCCTGGGCCACCCAGTCGGCTGCGTGGCTCTCGCGGGCCGACTCCCCGAAGGAGACGTCGCCGTCTAGCGGGAGGTCCTCGAGGAACGAGCAATCGTGGGACATACCCGGACGGGACGCCCGAAACGGCATAAAGGTGGCCGGGGGCGGCCATCGAGCATCGGTTCAGCCGGTCGTGACCGTGAGGACGGACGCGAGGGGAGACCAGCCTTTCGCGGCGTCGACGGCGGGCCCGATGGGGACGCCGGCGGGCCGCTGGGCCCGTATGTGTCCCGGCCTTGCGTCGTTCCGTGCGTTGATAGGGCCGGGGGCCGCAGGCGGCGTATGCCCATGCGAGCCATCGAAGTCCCGTCGTACGGCGACGCCGACGTCCTGACGACCACAGAGCGCCCGGTCCCCGAGCCCGACGAGGGGGAAGTCAGGATCGAGGTCCGGGCCGCCGGCATCAACTTCGCCGACATCATGCAACGGCGCGGCCACTACCATGGCGGCCCGGAGCCGCCGTACGTCCCCGGGATGGAGGTCGCCGGCGTCATCGACGCGGTCGGCGACGGCGTGAACCGCGAGCCGGGCGAGGCCGTGGTCTCGCTGGTCGAAGCCGCCGGGTACGCTGAATACACGGTGGCGGACGCCCGCGGCCTGCTGGAGATCCCCGAGGGGATGGGCGTCGAGGAGGCCGCCGGGTTCCCGGTCCAGTGGCTCACCGCTCACAACTGCCTCCACGAGTGGGGCGGGCTCGAGGCGGGCGAGACCGTTCTGATCCACGCCGCCGCCGGCGGCGTCGGCTCCGCCGCCGTCCAGCTGGCCGACGAGGCCGGCGCGACGGTCGTCGGGACGGCCTCCACCGAGGCGAAACTCGACACGGCGCGGGACCTCGGGATGGACCACGGCATCCGCTACACGGAGGTGGACTTCGTCGACCGCGTCGAGGACGTCACGGACGGCGAGGGTGTGGAGCTGGTACTGGACGGCATCGGCGGGGAGACGACCGACCGGAGCCTGCAGGCGCTTTCCTCGTTCGGCCGGATGGTCTCCTACGGGGCGGCGTCCGGCGAACCCGGCCGGCCGAACACGGCCGACCTCCTGTTCGGCAACAAGCGCGTCATCGGCTACCACCTCGGCCGCGCCATCGCCGAGGACTGGAGGCCGCCGCCGAGGCCCACCAGTTCATCGAGGACCGCAAGTCCAGCGGCAAGGTCCTCCTGGTGCCGTAGGCTACCGCTCGTCGTCGATGTCGCGCCGCGCGGCCCGTTCGGCCTCCTCCCGACTCATCTCCTCCCGGTCGTCGTGTTCGCGCCTGACCAGATAGTACAGCCCGAGTGGGGCCAGCAGGCCGACGAGCAGGACCAACACGAAGATGGCACCGTGGGCCGCCATCAGCCCAGGAAGACGTCGACGATGTCGCTGGAGCCGGCCGTGTCGTCCCGGTACAGCTCCGAGTAGCCGCAGTTGGTGCAGGAGACGACCTTGAAGCTGTTCGTCTGGACGTCGAACATCTTACTGAGCCCGCCGCCGGTCGTCGAAATCGTGCCGATTTCGGTCTCGGTTTGGCCGCACTTGTCGCAGCCGGTCTCGCTGTCGGGAACCATACCTTTCCGTTTCCCGCCTCCGTAATGGGTGTTCCGCCGGGGGTCCGGAGGGGTGTCGGCGGGCGGCTCGGTCCGGAGGGTTGTCTACGGCGGGTGGGGGCCGGCCGCGATGTCGAGGCGTGAGGACACCTGGACCCGTCCCTCGGCCATGCAGTTCACCGGGTCCTTAG
>PXQY01000007.1 GCA_003021745.1 Halobacteriales archaeon QH_7_69_31 | reverse complement strand
CGGCTGCTCGCCGACGAGAACAAGCGGCAGGCCATCGAGACGTTCGAGCCGAAGGACAAGAAGAACCAGGACGAGACCGAGCTGACCGGCGACGTCAACTACTCGAAGATCGCGGTCTACGGGGAGTCCGACCCGCGGGCGTTCGACTACTCCGGGGCCTTTTGCAACGCCAACCGCGGCATCTTCTCCGGGGAGGAACTGCTCAAGCTGCAGCGGGAGTTCCTCTATGACTTCCTGCACGCCACCCAGGAGCAGACCATCAAGCCGAAGAACAACCCCCGGATCGACATCGACCAGGTGATCGTCGGCCGGACGAACATGCCGGAATACCGGGACAAGAAGGGCGACGAGAAGATGGAGGCGTTCAACGACCGGACCAAACGCATCGACTTCCCGTACGTCCTCCAGTACGGCGAGGAGGCCCGGATCTACCGGAAGATGCTGCAGAACGCCGACGTCCCGGACATCCACGTGGAACCGCACACCCTCGAGATGGCGGGGCTGTTCGGGGTGCTCACCCGCATCACGGAGCCGGACAACGGCACCGTCTCTATCACGCAGAAGGCGAAGGCGTACAACGGCGAGATCGACGAGGCCGACGACATCGACGTCCGGAAGCTCCGCGAGGAGGCCGACGACGTCGCCGACATCGGCGAGGGGATGGACGGCATCTCGCCGCGCTTCATCGGCGACGAGATCGCGGAGGCGATCATGGACTCGATGCACCGGAGTCGCGGGTTCCTGTCGCCGCTGACGACGTTCAACCACCTCGAGGAGAACCTCGAGAACCACGGCTCGGTCCCGACGGAGAACTTCGAGACCTACTACCGGTACCTCGAGCGGGTCCGCGAGGAGTACAAGGAGCGCGCCATCGAGGACGTCCGCCACGCACTGGCGTACGACCTAGACGAGATCCAGCGGCAGGGCGAGAAGTACATGGACCACGTGATGGCCTACATCGACGACGACACCGTCGAGGACGAGATCACGGGCCGCGAGCAGGAGCCCGACGAGAAGTTCCTCCGCGACGTCGAGGAGAAGCTCGACGTCCCCGGCGACCGGAAGGACGACTTCCGCCAGGAGGTCGCAAACTGGGTCAGCCGCCGGGCCCGCGAGGGCGAGCCGTTCGAGCCCCAGGACAACGACCGGCTCCGCCGCGCCTTAGAGCGGAAGCTCTGGGAGGACAAAAAGCACAACATCAACTTCTCCGCGCTGGTCTCAAGCGGGGAGCTGGACGACGACGAGCGGAACGCCTGGGTCGACGCCCTAGAGGAGCAGGGCTACAGCACCGAGGGCGCAAAGGAGGTCCTGGAGTTCGCCGGCGCCGAGGTCGCGAAGGCCGAGATGGAAGAATGACCGCAGAGGAGTACATCGACAGCGCCGACGACACCCTCGAGGAGACCTACGAGCCGCCGATGTCTTTGGCCGAGTACGTGGAGGCCCTCTTCGAGCACCCCTCGACGGCGGCCCACGCCTCGAAGTACCTCTTGGACGCCATCGAGGCGGCCGGCACCCGGACGGTCCTCGAGGAGGGCGAGCGCACCGAGCGGTACCGCTTCTTCGACGACCCGCACAACGACGGCGAGCACGCCATCCTCGGCAACACCGAGGTGCTGAACGGCCTCGTCGACGACCTCCGCTCGATCGCCGCCCGCCGCGGCAAGGAGGAGAAGATCCTGTGGCTCGACGGCCCGACGGCGACGGGCAAGTCGGAGCTGAAGCGGTGTCTCGTCAACGGGCTGCGTGAGTACTCGAAGACCGAGGCCGGCCGGCGGTACACCGTCGAGTGGAACGTCTCCGGCGTCGGCGGCGCCACCGGGATGACCTACGCCGACGAGCCGACGCCCGACGAGGACGACTGGTACGCCTCCCCCGTCCAGGCCCACCCGCTGTCGGTGTTCCCCCGGTCGGTCCGCGACGACGTGGTCGCGGCGCTCAACGAGCGGCTGGACGACCACATCCCGATCCACCTCGAGGCCGACCTGGACCCGTTCAGCCGGGAGGCCTACGACCACCTCGAGGAGCAGTACCGCCGGCAGGGCGTCGCGGACCTGTTCTCGGCGATCACCGACGAGCGCCACCTCAGGGTGAAAAACTACGTGGTCGACGTCGGCCGCGGCATCGGCGTCCTGCACAGCGAGGACGACGGCCCGCCGAAGGAGCGGCTCGTCGGCGCCTGGATGGCCGGCATGTTGCAGCAGCTGGACTCCCGCGGCCGGAAGAATCCGCAAGCGTTCAGCTACGACGGCGTGCTCTCGCAGGGCAATGGCCTGCTCACGGTCGTCGAGGACGCGGCCCAGCACGCCGACCTCCTCCAGAAGCTGTTGAACGTGCCCGACGAGGGCTCGGTGAAGCTGGACAAGGCCATCGGGATGGACGTCGACACCCAGATGGTCGTCATCTCGAACCCGGACCTGGAGGCCCAGCTGAACAAGCACGCCGACTTGGAGGGCTCGGACCCGCTGAAGGCGCTGAAGCGGCGGCTCGACAGACACGAGTTCACCTACCTGACGAACCTCTCGCTGGAGGCCGAACTCGTCCGGCGGGAGCTGACGAACGAGACCGAGATCTGGGAGGCCGACAGCTACGACGCCGTGGCGGCGCGGATCCGGGAACCGGTCCAGATCTCGGTCCGCGGGGGCGACGGCGATGTGCGGGACCGCGAACTCGCGCCGCACGCCATCGAGGCGGCGGCGCTGTATGCGGTCGTCACGCGGCTCGACGCGGAGTCGCTCCCGCCGGGCCTGGATCTCGTCGACAAGGCGTTCGTGTACGACCGCGGCTACCTCCAGGACGGCGACGAGCGGCGGTACAGAGAGGAGTTCGACTTCGAGGACACAGACGAGGGCGGCGCCGGCATCCCCGTGACCTACACGCGGGACCTCATCGCCGACCTGCTGCACGAGGAGACCGACCGCCACCACCCGGAGCTGGCGGTCGAGGGCGTCATCATGCCGCGGGACCTCCTGAACGCGATGGCCGAGCGGCTCGACGAGGCGCCGATGTTCTCCGGCAACGAGCGCACCGAGTACGAAAACCGGCTCGTCCCGGTGAAGAACCACGTGTTCGGTCGCCAGGAGGACGACGTCGTCGACGCCATCATGCGGGACAAGCGGGTCGACGAGGCGACCGTCGAGGAGTACTTAGAGCACGTCTACGCCGCCGTCGAGGACGAGCCGATCGAGAACGAGCGCGGCGAGCGCGTCGAGCCGGACCCGCTGAAGATGAAGGTCTTCGAGATCGAGCACCTCGGGCGGTTCGACGAGAGCGACTACGACGGCGCGGAGGCGACGGAGGGCCCGCGGGCGTTCCGGGAGGAGAAGGTGATCACGGCGCTGAACCGCCACGCCTGGCGGCACCGCGACGAGGAGTTCCGGGTCGGGGACGTCGATCCCCGCGAGATCCCCGTCATCGAGACGGTGCTGGGGAGCCACGACTGGGACGACGTCGCCAGGACCTACGAGGACCTGGAGCCGGGCCAGTGGGACGACCCGCCGTCCGGCACCGAGACCGAACGGCTCAAGGCGAAGGCCGTCGAGAACCTCCAGGAGCTGTTCGGCTACTCGCCGGCCTCCGCCGAGCTGACGAGCCGCCACGTCATGGGGCAGGTGAGCTACCGATGGGACTGAAGGAGGACCTCGACCGGTACCGGGCGGTGGGTGAGGCCCGCCGGCAGGACCTCTCGGAGTTCATCCAGTACGGCGACCTCGGCCAATCGCGGCCCGACGAGGTGAAGATCCCGATCAAGATCGTCGACCTGCCGGAGTTCGTCTACGACCCGCGCGACCGGGGCGGCGTCGGCCAGGGCACCGACGGGACGCCGGAGGTCGGCGACCCGGTCGGCGAGCCGGACCCCCAGCCGGGCGACGGCGACGAGGGCGCGCCGGGCGAGGAGCCGGGCGACCACGAGTACTACGAGATGGACCCCGAGGAGTTCGCCCGGGAACTCGACGACGAACTCGGCCTGGACCTGGAGCCGAAGGGCAAGAAGGTCATCGAAGAGACGGAGGGGGAGTTCACGGACGTCACGCGGACGGGCCCGGCCAGCACGCTGGACTTCGAGCGCCTGTTCAAGCAGGGGCTCGGGCGGAAGCTGGCGACGGACTTCGACGAGTCCTACGTCGAGGCGGCGCTCCGGGTCGACGGGTGGGGTCCGGCGCGGGTCTTCGAGTGGGCGCGCGAAAACCACATCCCCGTCTCCCGGGCGTGGATCGAGGACGCCCACGACTCGCTGCCCGCCGGGGAGGCCGACCGGTGGGCGTCCATCGAGGAGATGGAGGCGCACGTCGACCGGGAGACGACGGCCGACCGCATCCGCCGGGACGGCCTCGACCGGATCCCGTTCCGCCGGGAGGACGAGCGGTACCGGTACCCGGAGGTCATAGAGGAGCGGGAGCGGAACGTCGTCGTGGTGAACATCCGCGACGTCTCCGGGTCGATGCGGCAGGCAAAGCGGGAGCTGGTCGAGCGGACGTTCACGCCGCTCGACTGGTATCTCTCGGGGAAGTACGATCACGCCGAGTTCGTCTACGTCGCTCACGACGCCGATGCGTGGGAGGTCGACCGCGAGGAGTTCTTCGGGATCAGGTCGGGCGGCGGCACCCGGATCTCCAGCGCCTACGAACTCGCGGCCGACGTGCTCGCAGAGCGGTACCCCTGGAGCGAGTGGAACCGGTACGTCTTCGCCGCCGGGGACTCGGAGAACTCCTCGAACGACACCGAGAAGAACGTCATCCCGCTGATGGAGGAGATCGACGCCAACCTCCACGCCTACGTGGAGACACAGCCGTCGGGCAACGCGATCAACGCGACCCACGCCACGGAGGTCGACGACCACTTCGACGACCGGAGCAACGTCGCCGTGGCGTACGTCAACGGCCCGGAGGATGTCGTCGACGCGATCGACGCCATCCTCAGCACCGAGACGCGCGAGGAGGCGGTCGCGGGATGAGCACCGACGACCGCATCCGGAAACAGCGCGTCGCCGACGACCTCGCGGAGCCGGCCCGGGAGGCCCGCCGCCTGGCGGAGAAGCTCGGGCTCGCCCCGTTCGACGTGAACTACTGGGTCGTCGACTACGACGAGATGAACGAACTCATCGCCAAGCAGACGCAGTTCCTCGGCGGGAAGGCCTTCGAGATCGTCAACAACGACGACCCCGCCCACGCCTTCCTCCAGGAGTCCAACGACCTCGCCGACCAGAAGGCCGTCATCACCCACGTCGAGGCCCACGCGGACTTCTTCCGGAACAACGAGTGGTTCCGGCTGTTCGGCACCTCGCCCGACGCCGCGGCGATGCTCGAACGGCACGGCGAGACGGTCGCCGAGTACATGGCGGACCCCGAGGTCTCCCGGGAGGACGTCGAGGCCTGGATCGACCACGTGCTGTGTCTGGAGGACAACATCGACCAGCACCGGGAGTTCGCGACCGCCCGGGCGAGCGACGAGGAGTCGGTCACGCCCGGGGACCTCGCCGACGAGCTGGAGGGGATGGACGTCTCCGAGGAGGTCCGGACGGAGGTGTTCGACGAGGAGTTCCTCGAGGCGATGGCCGACGACGGCGAGGGGCCGACGTTCCCGCCGACCCCCGAGACGGACCTGCTCGCCTTCCTCGTCGCCCACGGGAAGGCCTACGACGAGGAGGCGGGCAAGGCGACCGACTACGAGGAGTGGCAGCGGGAGATCCTCGAGATCCTCCGGACGGAGGCGTACTACTTCGCGCCGCAAAAAATGACAAAGATAATGAACGAAGGGTGGGCCTCGTTCCACGAGTCGCTCTGAACCCCTACAAGCTCGGGTTCGAGCTGTGGCAGTACATCGAGAACCGGCGGAACCGCCGGGAGGTCGTAGAGCACCTGCTCCGGGTCGAGGGGGTCACCTGGCGGAACTTCGCAGACACCGTCGACCTGGACGCGGTCCAGGCAATGTTGGAGCCGGACCCGGAGATGGCCGACCCCGCCGCGTCCCTCGACGCGCTGGAGGCCGACGACCCGCGCGTGGACGCCGAGGCGCTTTCGGCTGCCCGGCGGGGGCCATCCGACGACGGGGGGATCGACGTCGAGCGGTACCCCTGGAAGCTGTTGACCTACGAGGGGCTCGCCGAGCGGCACTACTCGCTGTCGAAGCCCCAGCACCGCGGATTCTTAAAGCGGATCAGCCAGGCGGAACTCGAAAAGATCTCGCGGTACCTCTTCGAGACCGACCGGTACGACGCCGTCGCCGCCGCCGTCGCAGCCGTCGACCGCACCGCGGGCTGGGACCGGATGCGGGAGGTCCGGGAGAGCCACAACGACGTGACGTTCCTCGATGCCTTTCTCACGCCGGAGTTCGTCGACGAGAACGACTACTTCACCTACGAGTACACCCGGACGACGGGGGACTTCCGGGTCACCTCCGACGCGGCCGAAGACGTCAAGAAGAAGCTCATGTTGCAGTTCACGAACTTCGGGAAGCCGACCATCGCGGTCAAGGACGGCAACTTCAGGAACCGGAACGAACTCCTGTTGGTCCACCGGTACAACGGCGTCCAGCTCGACGTCACCCGCGCCAAGCAGACCCTGGAGCGCGTCTTCGAGCTGTGGGGTCGCCCGGTCGCGCTGAAGACCGTCCGCAAGGAGCTGGACGACCACGACATCGAGGTCGCCCGGCGGCGGGACACCGAGCCGGAGCCGACGGAGCAGGGCACGCTCATCCGGTTCGACGGCGAGTCCTTCGAGGAGACGGACCTCCCGGACGAGGAGATCGAGGAACTCGTCGCGACCGACATCGACTACGACACCAAGCCCGACGAGTGGCTCTGATCGCCGGACGTATCCATATCGACCGTCCCCGTGCTCGTCCGGTCCGTCTCGTCGCGGCGAGCAGGCGGCGCGAGCGAAGCGAGTGCCGCCGGACGAGCGAGCGGCGAGCTACGCGAGCCGCGAGCCGGGAGGCGGACCGAAGGAAGGCCTCGGAACGAGCGAGCGGGGAGCGGGCGCGGCCGCCAACGAGACCATCCAGACGAACGCGACGTCAGACGTACGTCCGCGGTGAGGAGGTAGTTTCATGTCCTCCGGCTCGGTACGGGCGGGCGTGTCGGAATCGGCGACCGAGGGGCCGGCGGACCTCGACGAGCGGGAGATCCACGACGTCCTCCGGAACGACCGCCGGCGACTCGCCCTCGAGGCGCTGCGCGAGCGCGGCGGGCAGGCGACGGTGCGCGAGCTGTCCGAGCGGCTCGCCACCCAGGAGACCGGCGAGGACCCGCCGCCCGACGACAAGCGGCAGTCCGTCTACGTCACGCTGCACCAGACCCACCTCCCGAAGCTCGAGGAGCTGTCCATCGTCGAGTACGAGCCCGACGAGAAGGACGTCACGCTCACCGACCGGATCCAGGAGGTCGAGGTGTACATGGAGGTCGTCCCCGCCTACGGGCTGTCCTTCGGGGAGTTCTACCTCGGGCTGGCGCTTTTGGGGATGCTGACGACGGTCGCCGTGCTGCGGTTCCGCCCCGATATCTCGCCGTTCGTGCTGGCGGGACTGCTCGTCGCGTACTTCGGCCTCCAGATCGTCGCCGCCGCCTACCACGTGTACAGCCAGCAGGACCGCGTAATCCTCGACCGCCTGCTCGAATGACCGGCCACCGCACCGCGACCCTCCCGGCGGTCGGGGCCCCGCCCCGGTAGTGTCCCGATGAGGACCTTCGAGGTCGACACCGACCGGCGGACGGAGGTTCGTGACGTCACGGACCGCGTCGAGGCCGCGCTGGCAGACGACGCCGACGGCGTCGCGACCGTGTTCACCCGACACACCACCGCCGGTGTCGCCGTCAACGAGGCGGAACCGCGCCTCCTGGAGGACATCGAGTCCGCGCTGGGCGCGCTCGTCGCCGACGAGGGCTGGGCGCACGACGCCCTCGACGGGAACGCCGACGCGCACCTGCGGGCATTGCTCGTCGGGCCCGCCGCGACGGTGCCGGTCAGCGACGGCAGCCTGGAGCTGGGATCCTGGCAGGCGGTCCTGTTCGTGGAGTGTGACGGCCCGCGGAGCCGGACCGTCGAGGTCAGGACCTGAGAACGTGGCCTGAGGCGGACCACAGTGGTCGGCCCTCGCACGTCACTTAGTAGTCTAACACTTTTGAAGCGTACTATTGGTATTAACTCTGAACTCCTCGCTTTCAGTGGTATAGAGCCAGTGAGAATGGAAATTACAGTTGAAGCCTTCCATGAAGATGGTATAACTCAATCCCTTGGTAGTAGTAAAATCATACACGTTGATCGAATAATCCGATGGTTCGACGAATCCAATCGATAGCGACCGATTGGCGGGAACCTCGTACACCCCATGTCGGAGGACCTCTCCCGCGCTTGCCTCGACTATCTGGACCTCGAAGTACGACGAACGGGACGTCATTCGAAATATCCACACCCCATGTGCGCGATTATTCCGTGGGTCCTCCAGTGTTCCTTTGTCCCCAAATACGAATGTCCGATTCGCGTCCGGAACATCCGGATAGGGTTCACCCCTGGGGGGCGTCTCGAACTTGGCGGTAGCGGTGTCGGCCATTGTTGGGCTTGGGGTCGGCTCCGTGGGTGTCGGCGAGTCGGTCGGCCTCCCTGATGGCGAACTCGTCGTCGAAGGAGTATTAGTATCACCTCCGATCGAGAAAACACACCCCGCCAGCGAGGAGCACCCGACCCCGATCGATGACAACACCCTCCGTCGGTTCATGACTACACAGTGGTGATTATTACCATAAATGCCTTCGTGAGCCTCGACCGGCGAGAATCGGTCAGGTGCCGTTCGATTTCCACGAGGTTGGCTACGAGCCGTTCGGTTCCCACGGGGATGGCCCCGGAAAGTTGGCGCAGGGGTAGCCGGTGGAGGCGGCGACCGCTCCTGATAGACGGAGGACAAACGGTACCGACGCTGCGTTGCTGAACGGGTCAGCCGGCCCCCGGCGCAGGACCGGACCGTCGAGCAGTCGTCCGTCGATGCGGTTTCACCAGGACGAGTCAGCCGTAAAGTCTAAGCGCGCATGTTCTTTCTGTAGTGGTGAACAGCCTTCCTGACCAGAATGCGATACTTCGACCTCACGCTGACGCCCGAGGACGGCGCCATTCACCCGGTCGACCGGGCGATAGCCGCACACGTCGAGGTGGGTCGGGAGGCGATCATGCACTTCGACGCCCTCGGGGACGGCTCCGCCATCCTCCTGTACCGACTCCGGGGGGACGCACCCGCCCTGATCGAGGCGCTTTCGGACCACCCGGACCTGTACGCCCACGACCTGATGGACGGCATACAACCGCTGGTGTCGCTCGCGGAGAAGTACGCGCTCATCATCGAGACCCCCATCGAGTTCATCCACAGCAACGCGGTCCGGATGACCGTCATCGGCGACCACGACATGCTCCGGGCCGCCATCGAGGAGATGCCGGATTCGCTTTCGATCACCATCGACCAGGTCGGCACCTATTCGCCCGACCGCCGTGACACGCTCTCGTCGCTCACCGACCGCCAGCTCGAGGTCTTCCGGACGGCGGTCGAACTCGGCTACTACGAGATCCCGCGGCGGGCGACCCACGAGGAGATAGCCGACAGCCTCGAATGTGCCCCCTCGACGGTCGACGAACACCTCCGGAAGGCCGAATCGAGGGTCCTGCAGTCGCTCGTGGGCTGACGTCCCTACACCGCCGCCTCCTCGCCGAGCTTCACGTAGAGAGCGACCGCGAACCCGACGGCGAGTGCCGTGCCGACGAGCACCGGCGTGACGCCGGTCGGGTCCGGACTCAACAGAAAGCCCAGGGTGAAGCCACCGAAGAGGCCGCCCAGTACGGAGACGACGGCTCGGAACGCAGGATGCATACGGTCCCTCCTTCCGGAGACCAAATAAGGTCAGCGGCGCGCGACGTGTGGAGCCGGCGCCGCGCTCCGTCAGAAGAAGACGGTGCCGTGGTGGCGCGGCCGGTCGTCACGCTGCTTCGTCCGGTAGGTCTCGAGCCGGACCTCGAGTTGCTCCCGGAGGTCGCCGGCGGGGACGAGTTCGTCGACCTGCATCTGGCTGGCCTGCGTCTCGATGTCGATGTACTTGTCGAACTCCTGTTTGGCGGACTCGACGAACGCGTCCGTCGCCTCCTCGTCCATGTCCTCGAGCTGGCCGCCGAACAGGGCGTGGACGGCGGCGTCCGGTCCCATCACGGATATCTCCGCGGAGGGCAGCGCCAGCGTCGCGTCGGGGCCGAACGAGGGGCCGGCCATCGCGTAGATGCCGGCGCCGTAGGCCTTCCGGGTGATGACGCAGAACTTCGGGACCTGGGCGTTGGAGGTGGCGTAGATGAACTTCCGGCCCTTCCGGAGGACGCCCGCCTTCTCGACCTGGGAGCCGATCATGTACCCCGGAGTGTCACAGAGATACACAAGCGGGATGTTGTAGGCGTCGCAGGTCCAGACGAAGCCGGCGCCCTTGTCCGCGGAGTCGGGGAAGATGGCGCCGGAGACGTGCTCGGGGTTGTTCGCGACGACGCCGACGACCTGCCCGCCAATGTGTGCGAGCCCGGTGACGAGTTCGGGGCCGAACTCGGGTTTGACCTCGAGGAACGAGTCGCGGTCGACGACGCGGTCGATGACCTCCCCGACGTCGTAGGCCTCGTTGGGCTCGTCGGGGATGACGCTGTCGAGGCTGTAGGGGTTCTTCGCCGGCGGCGCCGGCGTCGCGTCCGGCGGCGGCTCCGCGTAGTTCTGCGGGAGCAGCCGGAGCACCTCCCTGGCTTTCTCGGCGGCGGTCTCCTCGTCGGGCACCACGAGGTCGGCGCTGCCGGAGTGTCTGGCGTGGACCTCCGGGCCGCCGAGGGCCTGCATGTCCGTCTCTTCGCCGGTCATCGCCCCGACGATGCGCGGCGAGGCGATGGCCATGCCGGCGATGTCCTCGACCATGATGAGAAAGTCACAGAAGACGGGGGTGTAGGCGGAGCCGGCGACGTCGGGGCCGTAGAGGACGCCGATCTGGGGGATCTCGCCCGACATCCGGCACTGGTTGTAGAACATCTTGCCGCCGCGGTACCGGTCCATGTGGGTGTCGCCGGGCTCCCGCTCCTCGGCGTTCAGCCGGGCGCCGGTCGAGTCCACGAGCCGTAACATCGGGATCGAGAGGGCCATCGCGCGCTCCTGGATGCGGATGACCTTCTCGACGCCCATCTGGCCGAGCGAGCCGGCCTTGACCGTATAGTCGTTCGCGGTGAAGGCGACCTTCCGGCCGTCGATGGTGCCGACGCCGGTGAGGAGGCCGTCGGCCGGGAGGTCCTCGTCGTCGCCGTGCCGGGCGAACGTCCCGTCCTCGTAGACGATGTCGTCGAAGACGAGGTCCAGCCGGTCCCTGACGAACACCTTCCCCAGCTCGTCGATCTTGTCGAAGCCGCGGTCGGGGCCACCGGAGAGGATGGCCTCTACGTCCTCGCGGACGGCCGCCTCCCGCTCGGTGACCACGGCGCCCTCCTCGCTCCAGTTCTCGCCGGCCTCGGCGAGGGTGCCGCCCGCCCCGACGAGCTCGACGCCCTGGCCGAGGTGCTCGGAGACGGCCGTCGCGATGGCCTGTGCGATCTCCGCGTCCGTGTCGTCATCGATCTCGATCTCCATGGTCTCTCCCGAAAACTCACCGTGAGTTTATAGTTTCCAGCGCTCGCGTACGTCCGGCTTTACCAACGCGCCGTATAAACATTGTGGGAGCCACCTCATGCCCCGCCGCAAAAAATCCGCGGCCTTCCGCCGCACGGCCCTCCAACGGGTCGGGCATCACGCACTCGCCGCGAGATGAACGGCCGCGGTCGAGGTCCGCGACGGTGCCACAGCGCGGCCGGGCCCGGAACCGCAATAGGGGCGTCTGACGGCCCGAAGGGGTTATGACGCCGCCGGCCGACTCGCCCGCAATGATAGACGAGACGGTCGAGGAGATCGAGGAGATGCAGACCCACTCCTCCTCGACGGTGGCGATCAAGGCCGCCGAGGCACTGGGAGAACTGTTAGAGCGGGAATTCGCCACGACCGAGGAGTACCGCAAGCACCTCGAACGGAACAGCGACGCGCTCCGTCGGGCCAACACCTCCCACGCCTCCCTCTTTACGACCCAGCGGGAGATCATAGCGCGGGTCGAGGCCAGCGATGCGGACTCCGTCGAGGCGGCGAAGGCCGCGACGGCCGAGGCCATCGACGGCGTGATCGAGGCGGTCGGGCGGGCGAAACACCAGGCCGCCACGAACGCCGTCGACCTCCTCGAGGACGGCGCGACCGTCCTGACCCACGACTTCTCGACGACCGTCGTGGAGGCGATCGAACTGGCGGCCCGGGCCGGCCACCACCTCGACGTCTACGTCACCGAGGCCCGTCCGCGGTTCATCGGACGGAAGGCCGCCCGGACGCTGGCCGGCATAGACCGCGTCGACGCGACGCTCGTCGTCGACAGCGCGGCCGGCCACTACCTCGACGACTGCGACCGGGTCGTCGTCGGGATGGACTGCATCGTCGACGACACCCTCTACAACCGCGTCGGCACGTTCCCCATCGCGGCGACGGCCGCGGAACTCGCGGTGCCGGTGTCGGTGTTCGGGTCCAGTGCCAAGCTCATCGAGGAGGGCTTCGCCTTCGAGAACGCGTTCCGCTCGAGGAGCGAGGTGATGCGGGAGCCGACGGAGGGCTTCGACGTCGCCAACCCCGCCTACGACGCGACGCCCACCCACCTGCTATCGAACGTCGTGACCGACGAGGGCGTGCACGAGCTGGAGTAGCGATCGGACGCCGCCGAACGGTGTCCGGCGGCTCCCGGCGTCGAACAGGGGCTGGCTGACGACGAGTGTGCCGCATTCGGGGCACTCGATGTCGGTCCGGCCGTCGGTCGGGTCGGCGACGACCCACGCCCCGTCGACCGGGTCGTCGTACCGACAGCCCGGGCAGTGGAGGACCGCCTTCCGCTCCGCTGTGTCCTCGGCCGGTGCATCCGTGTCTGCCATCTTATGGTATAAGCCACCCTATATTTATAAACTTGGTGCCGTTTAATGGGGGCTAGTGGTATCCAATGGTTTTAGATGAAAATACTGGATTACGGAGCAATGGTTGTCAGCGAACCGGGTGGAATGGGAGGGCTGATGTTGGATTGCGGCAGGCCTCGCGGCGGCGCTACTGGAACGTCCGGCCGACCTCGGGCTCGTCCGGCTCGCCGCCGGGGGTGAACTCCTCTTCCATCTCCTCGTACCGTTCGCGGGTGTCCCCGTCGATGCTGGCGCCGACCTCCTCTAGGGCCTCCTCGAAATGTGCGTCGGTCACGCGGACGTTCCCGACGGTCTGGTCGGCCTCGTCGGCGTCGACGCTGTCGATGAACTCCCGCGTCGCGGCCATGGAGGCCTCCCGGGCGAGCGCCTCCAGGTCCGCGCCGACGTAGCCGTCGGTCCGGCGGGCCAGCTCTTGGAGGTCGACGTCGTCCGCGAGGGGCTTGTCGCGGGTGTGGACCTCGAGGATCGCCCGGCGGGCCGCCTCGTCCGGGACGGGGACGTGGACGTGGCGGTCGAGCCGTCCGGGCCGGAGGAGTGCGGAGTCGATGAGGTCCGGCCGGTTGGTCGTCGCGATGACGACGACGTCCTCCAGCTCCTCGAGGCCGTCCAGCTCCGTCAACAGCTGGGAGACGACGCGTTCGCCGACGCCGCTGTCGCTCATCCGCGACCCGCGCTCGCCGGCGATGGAGTCGATCTCGTCGAAGAACACGACCGTTGGCGCGTTCGACCGGGCCTTCTCGAAGACCTCGCGGACGCCCTTCTCGGACTCGCCGACGTACTTGTTCAACAGTTCCGGGCCCTTGATCGAGATGAAGTTCGACTGGGCCTCGTTGGCGACGGCCTTCGCCATCAGCGTCTTCCCGGTCCCGGGCGGGCCGTACAGGAGCACGCCCTTCGCGGCGTCGACGTCCATCGTTTCGAAGACCTCGGGGTACTCCAGCGGCCACTGGATGGTCTCTCTGAGCCGCTCCTGAGTGTCGTCGAGCCCGCCGACGTCGTTCCAGGAGATGTCCGGGATCTCGACGAAGACCTCGCGGAGCGCAGAAGGCTCGATGCCCTTTAGCGCCTCCCTGACGTCCGACTCGGTGACCGCCATCGACTCCAGCATCTCGGCGTCGATCTCCTCGGCCTCGAGGTCGAGCTGTGGGCGGATGCGGCGCAGGGCGTTCATCGCGGCCTCCTTCGTGAGGCTCTCGAGGTCGGCGCCGACGAAGCCGTGGGTGTTGTCGGCGTACCGGTCGAGGTCGACGTCGTCGACCAGCGGCATCCCGCGGGTGTGGACCTGGAGGATCTCCTTCCGGCCGGCCTTGTCGGGGACGCCGATCTCGATCTCGCGGTCGAACCGGCCGCCGCGGCGGAGCGCGGGGTCGATGGCGTCGACGCGGTTGGTCGCGCCGATGACGATGACGTCGCCGCGCTCCTCGAGCCCGTCCATCAGCGACAGGAGCTGGGCGACCACGCGGCGCTCGACGTCGCCGCTCGTCTCGCCGCGCTTCGGCGCGATCGAGTCCAGCTCGTCGACGAAGATCATGGCCGGCGCGTTCTCCTCGGCCTCCTCGAACACCTCCCGGAGCTGCTCTTCGCTCTCCCCGTAGTACTTCGACATGATCTCGGGCCCCGAGATGTTCGTGAAGTACGCGTCGATCTCGCTGGCGACGGCCTGCGCCATCAGCGTCTTCCCGGTGCCCGGCGGGCCGTGCAGCAGCACCCCCTTCGGCGGCTCGATGCCGAGCTGCTGGAACAGCTCGGGGTGCCGCATCGGGAGTTCGATCATCTCCCTAACCTGCTCGAGTTCGTCGTCCAGGCCGCCGATGTCCTCGTAGGTCACCGACGGCGTCGCGCCGGCACCGGCGGTCGCGCCGCCGCCGGCCTGCTGGGCGATCTGTTCGGCGGGCTGTTCGCTGATCTCGACCTCCGTCGAGTCCGTCACGACGACGGTCCCGGCCGGGTCGGTGCCGGCGATCTTCAGCGGAATGCGCTGGCCGCTCCGCGACGACAGCGGCCCGAGGCCGAGCGAGAACGGCACGTTCTGGCCCTCCGTGACGGCCTGGCCGCTGAGCTTGTCGCGGATGTGCGGCCCGATGTTGCCACGGATGCGGAGGTTCTGGGGCAGCGCGACCGTGACCTGCTTGGCGGGGTTGACGTCGGCGGCCTCGACGAGGACGGCGTCGTCGATGCCGACGTCGGCCTCCTGGCGGAGGCGGCCGTCGATCCGGATGACCCCCTTGCCCTCGTCCTCCGGGTAGCCGGGCCAGACCCGGGCGACCGCGCGTGAGTCGCCGCTGTCGATGACGATGTAGTCGCCGTTCTCGAGGTCGAGTTCGGCCATCGCTTGGCGGTCGATGGCGGCGAGGCCGCGGCCCGCGTCCTTCTGTTTGAGTGGCTTGACGGTGAGCTTCATGCGTTAGCCTTCCACCTCGACGGTTACGATTCCGTTGGTCATGAATGCACGGGACGCGCCCTCGGGAACGTCGAGTTCGTGATGGTCGCCGTCGACAACGACGATGGCCGTCCCGTCGACGAGGTCGACGCTGCCCTGGACGGGCCCCAGGTCGGCGACGACGAGCGACTCGGCCTCGTAATCGTACCGACGGACGAGGCCGTCGCCGCGAATTGACTGTGAGATCTCGGTCATACTAACGCGAAGTAAGTTAATCTGCTATTTAAATCTTTTGTTGAGGAACCGGCGTCATCTCGGCATTACGCACAAACGGTACTATTGCGGTTCACGCGCACCCGGCCTCCCGATCGGTCACTCCCCAGCGGGCTCCTGATCGGCCACTCATCAGTAGTGTCGGGTGCGCGGAACTGCTCGCACCTCGTGGGCCGCGGTATCGATCCGGTTCGTGCGTCGCGGCACCGTCGTCGACGCTCGGTGGTTGCCGCGTGCCATCCACGGTGGTGGCCGCGTGCCATCCAGCCGTCGATCCGCTACCGGCTCACTGTGCCATCTGGTTCAGGCGCCGGATCCGCTCGTTCGTGGGTGGATGGGTGGCGAAAAGCGTCGCCGCCAGCCCGCGCTCGCCGCCGAAGATGCATATCGAGGCGGTGGCGCTGTCCACCTCGGGGGCATGCTCGTGGGTGCCGACCTCCTGGATGGTCGCCAGGGCGTGCGCGAGCGCCGCCGGGTCGCCGGTGTAGGCGGCGGCGTCCTCGTCGGCGACGTACTCCCGGTACCGGGAGATGGCCAGGACGAACACCATCACGAGCATCTGGGTGAGGAGGCTGAGCAGGTACGCGACGACGAAGCCGACGATCGGGATGTCGTCCGTGACGAGCTGGACGACGAAAAACACCGTCAGCCCGACGATCGAGGCGACGGACTGCCCGAGCAACATCACGACCACGTCGTGGTTCTTGACGTGGGCGAGTTCGTGGGCGAGGACGCCCTCGAGTTCGTCCATCGACATGTGGCCCTCGTCGACGAGCGCCAGCATGGTCTCGGAGAGGACCACCGTCCCGGCACCCTTCCGGCCGACGGCGAAGGCGTTCGGCAGCCCCATCTGCCCGACCATCAGCCGCGGCTTCTCGATGTCCATGGCGTCGGCGAGGGTCTCGACGCGGCGGTGGACCTCCGGGCGGTCGTCGGGTGGGAGGTCCGCGGCGCCGACGCTGTAGAGGGCGAGTTTCTTCCCGACGACGTACTGGACCCCGACGAAGGCGAGGCTCCCCGCCAGGACGACGGGGATGCCGACGATCGGCGCGAACAGCGCCGCCACGAGGAGGTAGACCCCGAACAGCACGCTCATCGCGACGACCATCCGCGCCTGGAGACCTCGGTGCGGCATACGCGATGCATACACCAGTTCCGGGCAAAAGCACTGCGGCGATTCGGCGCCGCGACACCGTCCAAAGCGTTTTCACGTCGCTGGCGTGCGACGGACCATCACGAATCTCCGGGCTCTCCGCCGCCGACCGGACGTTCGACTGGCTCGGGTAGTCCGATGTCGGACTGTTCGAGGTCGTGGCGTTTATCGCACGACCGGCCGCAGGGTCGCCATGGAGACCGTCAGCCACCACGGGCGGACCGTCGCCTACCGGGCGACCGGCTGTCCGCCAGTACGGCGACCGCGACGGGCCGCCGGCGGTCGCCGTCGACCTCGCCGGCCACGGAGACAGCGACGACGTCGAGGCGGATCCGGGCCGGGGGACGCTCGACGCCTACGCCGACGACGTGCTCGCCGTCTACGAGGCGACCGACGCGTCCGTCCTGTGCGGGAACTCGATGGGCGGCGCGGTGGTGCTGTGGACGGTGCTGGAGCGTGACTTCGACGTCGAGGCCCTGCTCCTGGTCGACTCCGGCGCCAGGATACCGGTCGACGACGGGCTGTTGGACGCCTTCGACCGGAACTTCGAGAGCGCCGTCGCCTCGATGCACGCCCCGGACACCCTGTTCTACGACCCCGACGAGGACCTCATCGAGGTCTCGGAGCAAGCCTTTCTCGAGACGGGACCGACCGTCACCCGCCGGGACTTCCGGACCTGTGACGCCTTCGACGTCCGACACCGCCTCGAGGCGGTCGAGTGCCCGACGCTCGTAGTCGCCGGCGAACACGACCGGCTGGTCCCCCCGCGCTTCCAGCGGACGCTGGCCGAACGGCTCCCGGACGCCGAGTACGTCGAACTCGACGGCGCGGGCCACCTGCCCATGCTCGAACGGCCCGCGGCGTTCAACCACGCCGTCCGCGCCTTCTTACTCTAACCGCTCTGCGGCATCGTTGTCCAGGAGCACCTCGGCGTTCGGGGCCGGCAGCGTCACCACGTCCGCCGGCGAGAGGTCGTAGTCCCGGTCGTCGGCGCCCACGACCTCGCCGACGTCGGCGGTGATCCGGACCGTGGTCCGCGGGATCGCCGGGACGTCGCCCCCGCCGGCGGCCGCCCCGTCGTCGCCGGTCTGCTCCGGGTCGCCGCCTTTCTGGGCCGCAGGCTCGTGGTCGTCTGGCTCCTGGTCCGCCGGATCCCGATCGGGCCGATTCGACTCGGACTGGTCCGGCCCCGGTTGCTCCCGTCCCGTTGGTTCCGTGTCGGACGGCTCCCGGCCGGGTGGTTCCGTCTCGGGTGGCTCCGGCGTCTCGGGGGCACTCCCTGCGGGGTCCTCCGGCTCCGAGGACCCGGTGGCCGTTGCCGATCCGGCCGGGTCGGCGTCGTCCACTATGTCGGCGGCGCCGAGGGCGTCGGCCGCCTCGGGCCCGTCAGCCTCGGTGTCCTCCGGGGCCGCGGTCGAGGGCTCGACGGCCGCGTCGGCCTCGAGCGGCCCCAGGACGCGCTCGCGGTTCCGCTCGATGTGGTCGACCAGGTCCTCGAACAGGTCGGCCTCCTCGTCGGTGAGGCCCCCGTCGTCGACCGGCATGCCGGCCGCCGCGATCGAGGCCTGCTTCATGACCTTCCCGACGCGGCGCTCGTAGATGGCTTCGGCGGTCCGTCTGGCGGTCCGGATGTCGTCGGAGAGCCGCCGGACCTCCGGGGCGGAGAACGGATCCGTGGCCGCCTCGACGGCCTCGTCGCGCTCGGCGGTCAGCTCCCGGATGAACTCGCCGACCTCCCGGTAGAAGGAGGACCGCAGGTCCTGGAGGTCGCTCGACTGGCGTTCGCGGGCCTGCACCGACTGGAGTTCCTCGAGGTTCATTCCGGGGTCTTGGCGGCGTGGCCGCGGGCCATCGCGAAGACGCCCACGTACTCCGGCACGGTGTGGACGCCCGGTTCGAGCCTAAAGGTTTCGCCGCCGAGCTCGACCACGGTGGCCTCCTCGACGGAGACGGCGATCCGGTTGCCGACGAACGTCTCCGGGACCGCATCCACCAGCGGATCGAACGACGGGACGTCCGCCCGGTCGATCCGCCGGACCGCGAGGCCGCTGCCGCCGTGGAGGCTGCCGGGCAACCGGATGAGGCGGTTTACGTCCGTCGTCACGGGCTCGTCGATCGGCGCAGCCTCCGACGCGAGGACCTCCTCGAAGAGGCGTCGGGCAACGGTGTAGACCGCCGAGTGCACGTCGACGTTGCCGTCGGCCAGCGCCTCGCGGTTCTCCCGGGCGGCCCGCAGCGCGGCCGAGGCCTTCCCCTCGCCGATCCCATCGTACGACTGGAGCCGCTCTACGGCCTGCTCGTCCGGCAGCTCGAGCAGCTCGTCGACGAATCCCTCGAGGCGGTCGCGGGTCCGGCCGGCCCACCCGCCGTCCGGCAGGGTCCGCTTGTCGGCGGGCGACGAGCGCCCGGCGCTGCCGACGACGGTCTCGGTCCGGACGACGTCGTCGAACTCGAGGTCCTCGCCCAGGAGGTAGTCGGCGATCTCGCGGCGGGCGCCGCGGTCCAGGGCCTGGACGCCCTCCTCTCGGACGTGGACGTGGTAGCCGCGGCCGCCGGAGAAGACGATGGTCTGCTCGTCGAACCCGAAGTCCGAGTCCAGGAGGTCCAGAAGCCGCGTCAGTGCCGCCTTGCACTCGGCGAGCATCTCGCCGTACCCCGTCGTCTCGGGATCGACGCCCGGCAGGTGGTCGGCGTCCAGGTCGAAGATCAGGTCCGAGCCGCGCCACCCCTTTTCGCCCATCCTGTCGGCACCGGGGTCGTCGTAGCGGCCCGCCGAGAAGTACACGTGGCGGGGCCGTTCCTCGCCGAGGAATGACGAGAGGCTGCCGCCGCCGATGAGGTCGATAAGCGAGTGGTGCCGGACCATCGTCGTCCCGCCCCCGCTCCAGGTGATGTAGCCCCACTCGCGCTCGTTGCCGGCCGGTGGCGGGGCGACGGCCGTCCGCCGGTAGTGGTCGCCGAACCGGCCCCGCAGGTACTCGCGGGTGCGGCCGTCCATGGCGCCGGATTCGGGGGTGTGACGAAAAAGCGTTGCTCTCAGGCCACCGTCGGCGTGCTTGCGATCATCGACCCGGCATCAGGCGTGACAGCGCCTCGGTGATGCCGCCGTCGCCGAGCCGCAGGTAGTGGGCGTCGCCGTCGTCCTCGTAGTAGTCCTCGACCCGGCGCTTGACCTCGAAGCCGAGATGCTCGTAGAACGACAGCGCCCCGTCGTTGGTGGCGCGGGCGTGACAGGTCACCGTGCCGTGGTCCTCGACGACGGCGGCGACGAGCCGCCGGCCGAAGCCCTCGCCGCGGTAGTCCGGGTTGACGGCCAGAAAGAGGATGTAGCCGTCCCGACGGACGGCGGCGAACCCGACGATGGTATCCCCGTCGTACCCCGGGTCGGCGAGGAGATAGACCGTCGAGCGCCGGTAGGCATCGGTGAAGAAGCCGTGGCGCTGCTTGAGCACGTCCTCCTCGCGCCGGATGCGTTCCTTCAGCTCCCACGCCCGATCGACGTACTCGTCGTCACCGGCGTCGATGAGACGCGTATCGACGGTGACGCTCACTGTCGGCCAGTACGGTGGCGTCGAACATAACTCCACCGCCACCCGGCCAGAAACGCTTTGACGCCGCCGCTGATACCGGCAAACCGATGCCTTCGGCACCAGTGGATCTGGAAGCCGCCGAGGAACTGGTCGAGGAGCGAACGAGCGTCCGGGAGACGGTCCAGCGGTCCTTCCTGGAGGGGCTTGCAGTGTTGCTCCCGCTATTGGTGACCCTGCTTATCATCTCGGTCGTGCTCGGGTTCGTCTATCAGCAGCTCACCCCGGTCGTCGTTACGGTCACGTCCGCCACCCAGTTCCAGAGCGAACTCCTGGTCGCGACTGTCACCGTCACCACGTTCCTCGTGACGGTCGTGGTCGTCGGGTTCGTCTCGAAGTACGGCTCGAACCGGGCCCGGATCTCCACCCAGTTCCACCGGTTCATGGAGGCGATCCCGGCGGTCGGCCGGGTCTACACCAGCTTCAACCAGATGAGCCGCCTGTTGCTCGACTCGGATACGGACAGCTTCCAGGACGTCAAGCTGGTCGAGTACCCGACCGAGGACTCCTACGCGGTGGCGTTCAAGACCGCGGAGACGCCCGACGTCATCGCCGACGACACCGGGACCGACGAAATGATGACGCTGTTCATGCCGATGGCGCCGAACCCGGTGATGGGCGGGTTCGTCATCCACGTCGACCGCTCGCGCGTGGTCGACGTCGATTTGACCGTCGAGGAGGGCGTCCGCTCGATCGTGACGAGCGGCGTGGCCGTCGGGTCGGCCGACGAGTCCATAGACGGACTCACCGAGGCACAGATGCGACAGCTCGGGACCACCGAGGACCTCTCGACGCACGCCCCCGTCGAAACCCGGCCCGACCCGCCGCAGGGCGACGCCGCGTCCGGGCCGGACCGCAATGGGGGGTGAGTTCGCCCTCCGCGGCCACACCGCCGACGTCGCCGTCGAGGCGACGGCAGACAGTCTGGCGGCAGTCTTCGAGGCGACCGCCGGCGGACTGACCGCCGCCCACACCGAGGACGTGCCGGCGGTCGACGGCGGCCGGTTCCACGTCGGGGTCGCCGCCGACTCCCGGACGTCGCTGCTCTTCGACTACCTCGACGAGCTGATCTACCGGCGCGACGTCCGGGCGGTGCTGCCCACGGACCACGCCGTCGACGTCCACTGGAACGGCGAGTGGGTCGCCGAGGCGTCAGCCCGCGGGGTGCCGTTCGACGCCGTCGACGCCAGAGAGATCAAGGCCGTCACTTACTCGGAGATGTGCCTCGAGCGGACCCCCGACGGCTGGCGAGCCTACGTCGTCTTCGACGTCTAGACCCAATCGCGGCGACCGCTCACCCGAACGCGCCGAGGAGGTCGATGCCGACGCCGAGGAACTCGACTGTCTTGAACCCCAGGTAGATGCCGACGATGCCGAGAACTCCCGCGAGTTCCGGCGGTGCCGGGATGGGGACGCCGACGAACGCGAAGGCGGCGCCGGCGAGAAAGCCCGTCAGCAGTGCCAAAAGCGCGACGACCGGGGGGCTCATGTGGGGCACGGCGGTCGGTGTGGGTTTATCGATTGCGGTCCGCGAGGCGCGACCCGGGCGGCACGAGCGGAGCGAGTGCCGCCGAATGTGCGAACGGCGAACGAAGTGAGCCGTGAGCAAGGGAGCGCCTCGGACTGAGCGAGCGGGAGGAGGGAGCGGAGCGACCGACGACACGCGAGCCGCGCGGCCGACCGCAGGGAGGCCGCGGACTGAGCGAGCGGTGAGC
>PXQY01000006.1:6640-9058 GCA_003021745.1 Halobacteriales archaeon QH_7_69_31 | reverse complement strand
CCCCGGGTGCCCGCCGCGTCGGTTTCGGGGGGTTCCGGTAGGGATTCACTCACGATGGTGGCTCCACGCGCCCGTGACGGAAAAACATTTAGGACGTGTTAGAAGCCGTGTCGGACAGTGGGAAGCCTCGTTGGCGCCGTCGGGCCGGGGCCGACGGGCTAGGCGAGGTCGCGGGAGGTGTCGACGGTGACGTCGTCGGTCAGGACCAGCTTGATCGGGTTCGTCAGCGCGCGGCCGCCGCGGAACTTCGAGGCGACGAGCAGGGTCTCGACGTCGCTCGCGTCGACCGTCCGGTGGAGTTCGAACACCACGTCGGCGATGCCGAGGGTCGTCTCGCGGCCGCGGGCCGCGGCAGGGTCGACGGCGACGGCGTCCGTCCGGAGGCAGTGAAGGACGGCGATGCTCCCGGTCCGCCGGACGTAGGTGTGGAGCTTGTTGAGAAAGGACTGGTAGGCAGCGGCGTCGCGGCGTTCGAGCGGGTTCGCGGCGTCGACGACGAGGTTCGTCTCGGTGCCCGCGCGGCCGACGACGTCGCCGATCTCGTCGAATCCGCTCTCGTGGCCGGCGTAGGCGACCATCGGGTTCCCGACGTCGACGTCGGTGCGGTCGAAGGCCTGCTTAACGCTCGCCTCGGTCCGCACCGTCGAGATGTACAGCGTCTGGCGCTCCGCGGTGAGTTCGTACAGCAGGAGTTCGCTCTGGGTCTCGGGCGGCGCCACCAGCGCGACGAGGGAGCCGGCCGGGAGCCCGCCGTCGAGCCGATCGTCCACGACCGACACGCCGGTCGCCATGCGCCGTCGGGACATTCATCCGAGGGCTTTTCCGTCAGGGCACTTAACGCCCCTGGCTCGCGGTGCATCGTGGCCCGCCACACGGGGTCGAGAACGTGCAACGATGCCACCTATGTGGCCGGGTGGGCCACCTGGGTGGCCGGGTGGACCTCGACCGCGCAGTCCGGCCGCTCGGCGAGGGCAGACCCGTCGGACCGCTGGCGGACAGTAGCGGTCGGGCGGTGATACGCCCCGGGTCAGTACGCGGACGAACGTCGACCCCCACCCCGGAGACGTGGCATGGCCGGCGGCGATCACTCGAAGTCGGGCAGGTCGTCGGGTGCCTCGTACTCGGTCTCCCAGTCGACGTAGTCGGCCTTCAGCGTCCGGCTGACGGTGTCGCCGAGTTCGGCGAGCGCGGCGTTGATGCCGGAGACGGTCTCCCAGGAGGACAGCTCCGGGTGGAGGTCCCGCTCCTGCCAGTCCTCGGGGAGCCCGGGCGCATGGTACCCCACGCGGTCGGCGAAGGCGTCCCAGAAGAAGTCGAACCGCTCGAACAGCGCCAGGTCCCGCATGACCCCGTAGGCGTCCTCGTCGAGGTCCGTCTCGGCGGTCCAGGTCTCGAACGCCTCCGCCCAGGCGCCCGCCGCCAGGAGCTCCTCGAGTTCGTCGCGCTTGTAGTCCGTGTCGCCGACGACCTCGGCGTCCTCGTACCGGTTCGGGTCCGTCTCCTCCAGCGTCGGCGGGTCGGGCGGGTGGTCCACGTCCAGGGACATACCCGCCGTTGGGTGAGGCGGGGAATAACCGGCGGGAGTGCCAGCGGTGTGGCCGCAGGGACGAGTGGGACGAGGCGGCTGAAAAGTGGGTCATCGCCGTCGAGGACGGCGAGCGACGGGTCGGCAACAAGCACTGCGTCCACGAGTGGGACATCGACGGGGCCTACAACCCGGTCGAGGGCCCGCGGGCCGCGGGCGAGGAGTGACCCGGTGCCGACCGTCTACGTAACCGTGCCGGCGTCGGCGGCCGACGACATCGCGACCGCCCTCGTCGCGGAGCGGCTCGCGGCCTGTGTCAACCGGGTGCCGTGTCGGTCGACGTACCGCTGGGGAGGCGACCTCCACCGGGACGAGGAGGTTATCCTCCTGGCGAAGACCACCAGGGACCGCTACGGGGCGCTCGAAGACCGGGTGGCCGAACTGCCCCCCCACGACGTCCCCTGCATCGAGCGGTTCGACGCGGCGGACGTCTACGCGCCGTACGCCGACTGGGTTGCCGAGAGCGTCGAGTAGCCGGGGGTGGCCCGGCCGGTGCTCCTCCGGTAGGGATCTATCCCGCGGTCTCAGAGCCCGAGCGTCGGCAGCGCGGACTGCTGGAAGACCCCGAGAACGTCGAAAAGCGCGACCAGGAACGAGCCGACGACGATGGCGGCGGCCGGCGGGTCGACGTGGGTGTCGGCGTGGGCGTACAGCACGCGCTGGGCGAGTTCGCCGGCGAGGGCGGTAAGGACGCCGAAGGCCGCGCCGACCAGGAGCGCCGCGAGCAGGCCGACCTCGCCCGCGACGGCCGCCGGCGTGGCCGCGCCACCGGCGAGGCCGACGACGGCAAGCGAGGAGACCAGCGCCACGTGGTGGGTGACGGGGAACCGCTC
>PXQY01000006.1:3985-6417 GCA_003021745.1 Halobacteriales archaeon QH_7_69_31 | reverse complement strand
GCCGCCGACCGCCATCACGTCCACCCGTGGGCCGAGCGCGCGGGTGACGTGCTTGGCCTCGTGGTACCCGAAGTCGGTGTCGAGGTGACCCTGCCGGGCCGCGAAGGCGGTGGCAGCGGCCCCACCGGCGAAGGCGACGTGGGGGCCGAACAGGGGACCGAGGCCGACGCTGGCGGTCAGCCCCGTCGAGCCGAGCGCCGCCAGGTCGTCACCGGCGGCCGGGGTGGCGGCGCCCCCGGCGAGGTCGGTGGCCTCGCCGACGACGATGAGGACGCCCGCGAGCGAGAACGCCTCCAGCGCGCCGACGGCCGCCCCGAGCGCGCCGCCCGCGAAGGCGGCGACGAGCAGCGCGAGGACCTCAGCCACGGCCACCACCCCGCCGTGTCTGTCCCATTGGTGCTACCGAGTGCCGCCCCGGCCCGGATAGCGTTGGCGGTTCCTGCCGGCGGCACCCGGCCAGGGCCGCGAGTCGATGGATCGGCCGTCGGCGCGGACCCCCCACGCGCCCGGGTGCACGAGCCGTCGGCGCGGGCCCCACGCGCCCGGGGGCACGAACCCGGCGGGACGGACCCTGTCCGCGTCGTAATCGGGAGGTTCTTGCCCCACCGCCGCCACCACCGGGACATGCATCCACGGGCGGCGGAGTTCCGGCGGCGGGCGGCCGACGAACACGGCTTCGAGGTCGAGGTCCAGGAGTTCCCGGAGGGCACCAAGACCGCCGCCGACGCCGCCGACGCCATCGGCTGTGCGGTCGCCCAGATAGCGAGCGGTGGCGGACGCCGACGCGATCAAGGCGACGCTCGGGTGGGCGATCGGCGGCGTCCCGCCGTTCTGCCACGACGCGGACGTCCCGGTGTTCTTGGACGAGACCCTCCGCGAGTACGAGGAGGTGTGGGCAGCCGCCGGCACTCCGGAGGCGGTGTTCCCCATCGCACCGGACCGGCTCCGGCAGCTATCTGGGGCGACAGTCGCCGACGTGGCGGAGTGACTGTCGTATCCTGGCGTCTTGCGCCTGCAGCCCCCAGCGTTAAACCGGAAGACGCCGTAGCCTCTCGCGGAGCCATCGGGCTCCGTAGTGTCACAGAGGGGGGTTCTCCCCCATCTGTCCGTGGACCCCCGGCAGCGACGCGACCAGCCGTTCGTGGGCTGCTTGGCCGTCGAGCGGCGACTCGGGAGCCGCCGGAGGGGGCAGTCACACGTCGTCGCCAGCGCCACGGGGTTGGTTTCCTCGGTGTCGCCCCGGTGGCGGTTCAGCACGACGCCGACCACACGAACGTCCGGGGTGCGGAGCGCATCGGCGGCCAGGACCGCGTTGTTCGGCGTCCGGAGGCCGGACCAATACCACTCGGTAACGCCTTCAGGGTCCCGTGCGGACGGCGCCGGGCGGCGACGTGAGCGGAAGGGACGACGACCGTGGGTCCAGCGTGGGAGCCGCCGGTCGTCGGAGCGGGTCCGCCGTCCGTGGCCGGGGTCGATAACCCGTCGTCCCCGACCAGTGTGGTATCGGGCGTGACGGCAGCCTGCACCGGTGACGGACCGAAAACTGTTAAGGGGAGTCCACTCCACCGGCCGCCATGGAGTCACAGTCTGGCCCACAGGAGATAACGTCGCTCGTCGGCCGCGAGGTCTACTCGAACAACGGCGTGTTCGTCGGCGAGGTCGAGGACCTCCGGCTGGAGATGGGTTCCGAGCGCGTGACCGGCCTCGCCCTCGGCGAGATCAACCGCGAACTGTTCGAGGGCCGCGTGGAGGGCTCACAGGGCGTGCTCATCCCGTACCGCTGGGTCCGCGCCGTCGGCGACGTCGTGCTCGTCAACGACGCCATAGAGCAGCTCCGTGGCACCGGCGGCGAGGCCGCCGTCTGACTACCGGGTGTCGACGGGCGTCCATTCTCGCCGCCGCTCGCCGACGTACCGGCTCCGCGGGCGGATGAGCCTGTTGTCCTCCAGCTGTTCTAGCGCGTGGGCCGTCCACCCGCCGACCCGGGCCACGGCGAAGGTCGCCGAGAAGAGGCCGCGGGGAACGCCGGCCCCGTACAACAGCGTCGCCGTATAGAACTCCACATTCGTCTCGAGGGCCCGGTCGGGCTCGTACTCCGCCAGTAAGGAGACGGCGGTGTCTTCGACCGACCGCACGGTCTCGAAGAACGCCTGCCCGTCGTCGCTGGCGTCGAAGAACTCACGGGCGGCCGTCGAGAGGACGGCTGCCCGCGGGTCCCGCGCCCGGTAGACCCGGTGGCCGAACCCCATCAGACGTTCCCCGGACTCCAACCGCTCGCGGAGCCACCCTTCGACGTCGCCGGACGCGTCGATATCGAGCAGCATGTCCAGGACCGGCCCGGGCGCGCCCCCGTGGAGCGGCCCCTTCAGCGCGCCGACCGCCCCGGTGACCGCCGACACGATGTCCGACTCGGTGGAGACGATGGTCCGGGC
>PXQY01000006.1:1656-3947 GCA_003021745.1 Halobacteriales archaeon QH_7_69_31 | reverse complement strand
GGCGAACCGGTGGTAGGCCGCCACCACCGTCGGGAGGACGGCGACCATCCGTTTTGCCGTCTCGCGGTCGTCCCCGTTTCCCCCGATGTCGGCCGTCGCCGCCCCCATTCTCAGGGCCTCCATCGCGTCGCAGTCGGTCTCCGCAGCCTCACGGAGCACGTCGAGAACCGCCCCGTCGACCGTCCGTCGGCCCGCGAGGTCGTCTCGGAACGCCTCGAGTTCGTCGGCGTCCGGGAGTCGGTCCTCGTACAACAGGAATAGCGTCTCCTCGTAGGTCGCGTTACCCGCCAGCTCCGCGAGTGGATAGCCGCCGATGACGAGTTCGCCCGCCTCGCCGTCGATGTACGACAGACGCGTCTCGCCAGCGACGACGCCCTCGAGTCCAGGATAGTAGTGCTGGTCTTCAGCCACGCTGCAGCGTTCGGGGGCTGCCGGTATAATTCCTGAAGACGGTTCATCCGTTCATGATGCGGCCCGCAGCGAAACGAGCCAAGCGGCGGGGAAACCGGCCGTGCGAGGCGCGACCGCGCCGAATGTGCGAACGGCGAACGGAGTGAGCCGTGAGCAAGGGAGCGCCTCGGAACGAGCGAGCGGTGAGCGACGCGAGCCGCGAGCCGCGCGGCCGATCGAATTCAGGAGCCGTTCGAGCCGTTGCCGCTCTCGACGCCCATCGCTTCGAAGAGCTTCGCCCGGACCGCCTCCTCCGTGAGTTCCATGAGCGTGTCGCGGTTGTCGCCCGAGATCTCCAGTCCCGTGAAGATGCCGAGGGGGATCGCCGCGGAGGCGTCCGTCGAGTGCCCGCCGACCTCGCCGACGTCGTCGAAGGCGTCCTGGAGGATCTTCCCGATGTTCATCCGGATGTCCTTCGAGCGGGCGGCGAGGTAGATGGTGTCGTCGGCGATGGCGAACACCGCCGAGGTGGTGATGCCCTCGAGGTTGAGGAGGTGCTGGGCGGCTTGCGAGAGCGCATCGCGGTCGCGGATGAAGCCGGCGTTGGAGACGAGGTGTGAGCCCTTGACCTCGCGGTTCCGGATGGCCTCGGCGAGGACGTCCAGCGTCTCGGGACTCATCGACGGCGACTCGACCTGCTCTAGGGTGTCGTGGTCCGCGAAGGGGTAGAGGTACGCCGCGGCCGTCAGGTCAGCCGGTGTGGTGTCGCGCTTGAAGTCCAGCGTCTCCGCGCGGATCCCGTACAGCAGCGCGGTGGCGACCTCATCGGGAAGGGTGATGTCGAACTCCTGGACGTACTTCGTGAGGATGGTCGAGGTCGAGGAGACGTTCGGCCGGACGTCCTGGAACGTCGCCTCGTAGTCGACCTCCGGCTCGAAGTGGTCGATGAACACGTCCACGTCCCCCTCGACGACCGGCTCGGAGGCCTTCGCGTAGTCGACCAGCGCGACGGTGTCGTAGTCGGCGAGGTCGGCGTCGGCCATCGGCGTCAGCTCGATGCCGAGGAGGTTGACGAACGCCCGGTTCTCCTGGTGGCCGATCTCGCCCGCATACAGGATGTCGGCCTCGACGTCCCGGGCCTCGGCGATGGCCGTGAGCGCCACCGCGGAGGCGATCGAGTCGGGGCCGGGGGACCGGTGGGCGAGGATTGCGAGCGTCTCGCCGCCGTCGACGACCTCCGCGAGTTTAGCCGCCCGGTACTCGAGTTCGCCCTGCTCCAGCGTCCGGAGCGCGGAGTCGGCGATCACGACGGAGGGGTTGATAACGACGTCGGCACCGCCCTCCCGGAGTTCGTCCGCGGTCACGGGGTCGGACGCGCGGGCGATGATGAACTTGTCCTCGGCGTGCTCGCGGATGTTCTCGACGGCGACGCGGTTCGCGTCGACGTCCGACGAGAGGATGAGGATGACGTCGCGGTCGGCGACCGCTTCGACGGTCGCCTGCTCGCGGATGTCGGCCGTCCTGGCGTCGAGGTCCTGGTCGCGGAGCGCGTCCACCCGACCCTCGTCTCTATCCAGGATGAGGACGTCCTTCTCGCCCGCGAATAATTCCTCCGCGACGGCGTGGCCGACGCTGCCACACCCGAGGATCGCGTAGGAGGACATCGATGCGTCCGAGACGGCGCTGTTCATGGTAGCGGGGCGGAAGGTCGGGACGTACTTAATTGGCCCGTACGCTTCGAACCCCCGGAGGGCGGGGCGCCGTGCCGGGCGAACGCAACCTATTTGGGGCGACCCCGGCTACGTAGGTGCGCTGGGCCGATAGCTCAGTCAGGGAGAGCGACGGCCTCTTAAGCCGTCGGTCGGGGGTTCAAATCCCCCTCGGCCCGCTTCTGTGAGGAG
>PXQY01000006.1:0-1485 GCA_003021745.1 Halobacteriales archaeon QH_7_69_31 | reverse complement strand
GAGACGAGCGGGGCGAGTCTCGCAGTCGGGTTCAAATCCCCCTCGGCCCGCTTTTCGAGTCGCAATCCATCGAGGAGCGTGAGCGATGGCGAATGCTCCGCGAGACGAGTGCAAACGAGTCTCGTAATTGGGTTCAACTCCCCCTGCGCCCGCTCCTACAGGGGCTTCAAATCGTTCGAGGCTACCGGTTCCGGTCGATCCATTTACAGAACTCGTCGAAATCCTTCGCGCCAGCTTGGTCGGCGATCGTGTGGAGCGTACCGATGTCGAAACTATCGTGGCGGGGCACCGATACCGTCCGTGGCTCGGTGTCGTGGTCTGCTGGCGGTTCCCACTTCAACACCATGTGGTCGCCACGAATACGGTCGACGTAGTGGTTCCCCACATTGACGAGCACCTTCACTATATCGTCGCCAGAGAAATCCCGCGTTACCATCGGCTGCTCACTACTCGAGGATGTCCGGTAACTCCCCCCGGCCAGGTTCGTTGTCTTCGGGATCAAGCCCGATGTCGCGCAACTCCTCGTCGGTGGGTTCACGGCCGATGTCGCCCTTGTAGAGTGCGACGGCTTCATCGAGATTTTCGAGTGCTGCCTGTCGGCTCTTACCTTGGGTTGTGACGCCGGTTTTCTCGTCCGTCGCCACCCACCATTCTTCGCCACGAACGAGCGTGATCGTGGTGCCGGTCGGAGGGTCCTGATTTGCGGGTGATCCGGTGCTCATACTGTGTTCTCCACGGCGGGACTCCACACTAGGGAGGTCCCGACCTTCTTTTTTCTCACCTGGCCCAGGTCGGCCAGCTTTTCGAGCCGGTAATGTGCGTTTCGTCGGGCGATACCTACCGCCTCAGCCACCTCGCTCGTGGCTGCAGGTTCGTATTCTTGCACGGCTTTGAGAAACACCTCGTCGGGGTATTTCGGCTCGAAGCGCCCCGTCGCTGTATCACGATCAGGTTCAGCCATTACCTATCATGAGCGAACCACGGCAGTAAGTATTACGGTGTCCTCGAAAGGATACCGAAGACGTATTAACCGTATCCTTTGTAGGGTATGGTAGGAACAGACACGTTCCTCAGAGCGCTTCTTCTGGGAGCGACGCGAACTCAGTTCTCCGGACTGTAGTTCGGCGCCTCGTCCGTGATCACCACGTCGTGGGCGTGGCTCTCGGTCTGGCCGGCCGCGGAGACGCGGACGAACTCGCTGATCTCCTGGAACTCGGGGACGGTCTCGGCGCCGACGTAGCCCATCCCGGACTGCATGCCGCCGACGAGCTGGTGGAGTTCCGAGGCGAGCGAGCCCGTGTAGGGTTTGGCGGCCTCGACGCCCTCCGGGACGAACTCCTCGCCCTCATCGTCGTCCTTGAGATAGCGGTCGCCGCCGCCGTCGTTCATGGCGCCGACCGAGCCCATGCCGCGGTACTGCTTGTACCGCTTGCCGTTCATGGTGATGACGCGGCCGGGGGCCTCGTCGGTGCCGGCGAAGTACGA
>PXQY01000005.1 GCA_003021745.1 Halobacteriales archaeon QH_7_69_31 | reverse complement strand
GGCGAACTCGTCGAGCCGGTCCCCGACGTCGGTGATCGCCATGTCGCGGTAGTTGAGTTCGCCGAGGAGGTTGTCGGCGACCCAGGTCGCGGCCAGCTCGGGGTCGAACTCGGCGGCGAGCCGCTCGTAGAAGTCCGCCACCTGCTTCGTCGAGGTGAGCTTCGAGGCGGCCTCCGGCCCGAGCCCGTACTCCTCGCGGAACCGCTCGCGGCGGGCGTCCGGTAGCTCGGGGATGTCGATCCGGTCCGTCCAGTCGGCGACCCGCAGCGGCGGGAGGTCGGCCTCCCGGAAGTACCGGTAGTCCTTCTCCGCCTCCTTCGAGCGCATCGAGACCGTGATCCCCCGCGACTCGTCCCAGTGACGGGTCTCCTGCTCGACGGCCCGGCCGCGCTCGATGGCGTTCCGCTGTCTGGTCTCCTCGTAGGCCAGTGCCGTCTCGGCGGCGGTGTGACTGGAGATGTTCTTGACCTCGGTGCGGTTGGCGTCGGCGAGGGCCGCCCCGACGTCGTCCCCGTCGAGGGCGTCGGCCTCGACCATCGAGAGGTTGGCGTCGACCCGGAGGGAGCCGTCCCGCGTGGCGTCGAACACGCCGAGGTACTCGAGTACCTCCGTGAGCTTCGCGAGGAACGCCCGGGCCTCGGCGGCGCTCCGGAAGTCCGGCGCCGTCACGACCTCCATCAGGGGCGTGCCGGCACGGTTGTAGTCGACCAGGGTGTAGTCGGCGGTGTCGATGGAGCCGCCGGCGTGGGCGAGGCTGCCGGGGTCCTCCTCGAGGTGGGCGCGCTCGATGCCGACGGTCCGGCGCTCGCCGCCGACGTCGAACGCGAGTTCGCCGCCGTCGCATATCGGTGCGTCGTACTGGGTGATCTGGAAGTTCTTCGGGAGGTCGGGGTAGTAGTAGTTCTTCCGGTGGAACCGGGTCTCTTCGGGGATCGTCGAGCCCAGCGCCTTCCCGACCTTGACGGCGGCCTCGACGGCCGCCTCGTTCAGCACCGGGAGCGCCCCGGGGAGGCCGAGACACACCGGACAGGTCCGGGAGTTCGGCGCCTCCTCGTCGGCCGCCGTCGTGGAACACCCACAGAAGATCTTCGTGTCCGTCTCGAGCTGGACGTGGACCTCGAGCCCGATGACGGCCGAGAGTTCGCGCGACGCGGCGGTCCCTGCGGTCATTGGCGGACAGTCGACGCGGGCACGCTTTAGCCTGACGAACGGGCCGTACTCCGGACCAATTCAGGCGTTAGCTTTACTAACGAGCCCCCATAACTACTAATGCCGATAAAGCCGTGGAAGGCTGATGACCCCGCAGAGGTGCTAAAAGCACCTTAGCCTGATGGATTGGAGGTTTGTTTGGTCCTCCGACCGTCGGGCGGGTAGGTGAGAAGCCAACCACGGTTCGGTACTAATACTCCGATAGGCGTGCCTCCAACCTGTCCAGCGCCCGATCGCCTCTGTCCTCTGAAAGAAACTCATTATTCAATGACTCCCATTCGTTTCTCCCGATCTGTTGTTCCCTGATCGCACCAGCTATACAATCAGCAGTCTGTATACCCTGTCTTCGTCGTGACCCGCTTGCAGAAACGTCAAACCGCGGAAGGCGTTCTGAGAGTTCTTCTTCCATCAAATTTTGTTGAGGTTGACTATGAAATCGGTCAGGATAAAACTGTGACCTCTCCTGGGTATCTGCAATCGCATTAAGGATCTCGAAGTACGCAAAACTCCGGAGGATAAGAGGCCAGTCGTGAACTTCGTTTGGGGGATAAAGTTTGTACGATGTTGATAGTCGTTTGAGGTCATCAAGACATGTGGTGGCATATCCGGCCCTCAGGCAATCACGGTTCTCACGGATACAGTCGATGAACCGCCGCTTCTGTGTTTCCATGAGATCTTACCAGCGTGCTTCAGAAATATCCTGCACATTGTTGACTGTACGTTTTGGACAGCGAAGACAATCGTCCCTGGCGCCTCCTACCACCACGGCTACACATACCTCCGTTTCTCCAGAGAGAAGTCCCTTGAAACTTCCAGAGATATCCCCGTAATATGGCACCGTTAGAGCACCGCACAGCGGCGCCGATAAATCTCTCGCACGCGTGGTGAAAGTGGCTCTCCTCGTTAATCGAAGGATGGACACCCGGCACGAAACCAAATTTTCTACCCGAAGTCTATGATAGCTTGATTATCCCTGGTTGTCCTCAAACATGGTGTATGACAGCGTCCGGAGATCGACGGGCCGGACGTCGGGTCGAACCGACGGACGACGCACGGAGGACGCACCCGCCGGAACGTATCAGGAGGACTGTCATTGTCTGACGCAGATTTATACGTGCGGGGGCGCCAACCGAAGGTATGGCCGGGAACCGAGTGGACGAACTCGAGGTCAAGGTGCAGGAACTCCAGGCGACCATCGACGGGCTGACCGACGAACTGGTCGAGACCAAAGAACGGCTCCACGCGCTCGAGGGTGCCGACGACGGCGGCTCCGACATCTTGGCGGGCCAGCCGACCCGTGGCGAGCCACCCCAGGAGGCGGCTGCGGAACCGCCCGCGGATAAGGCCACGACGTCGCCCGGGGCGGAACCGGCCGAAGCGGATACGCCCGACGAGGTCGACGGCGGTGAGACCGCCGAGTCCGGGTCCGGCGACGACATCATCGTCGCCTGATAGCCGGGGCGGCCGAGCGCCTCATGCACATCAAAGAGCTCGTACTGGACGACTTCAAGAGCTTCGGCCGCGAGACCCACATCCCCTTCTACGAGGACTTCACGACGATCAGCGGCCCGAACGGCTCCGGGAAGTCGAACATCATCGACTCAGTCCTCTTCGCGTTGGGCCTGGCGCGGACCTCCGGCATCCGGGCGGAGAAGCTGACTGACCTCATCCACAACCCCGGCCACGAGGACGACGACGCCGGATTCGGCGGCGAGCGGGAGGCCAGCGTCGAGGTGGTGCTGGACAACGGCGACGGGACGCTGTCCCGCGAGCAGGTGGTCTCGGCGGCCGGCTCGGAGAAGGTCGGCGAGGTCGACGAGATCTCGATCCGGCGCCGCGTCAAGCAGACCGACGCCGACACCTACTACTCGTACTACTACCTGAACGACCGGTCGGTGAACCTCTCGGACATCCAGGACCTGCTCTCGCAGGCCGGCGTCACGCCGGAGGGGTACAACGTCGTGATGCAGGGGGACGTGACCGAGATCATCGCCATGACGGCGTCCTCGCGCCGGGAGATCATCGACGAGATCGCCGGCGTCGCCGAGTTCGACGCGAAGAAGGCCGACGCCCTGGCGGAACTGGAGACCGTCCAGGAGCGCGTCGACGAGGCGGAACTCCGCATCGAGGAGAAGGAGACCCGCCTCGAGCAGCTCTCCGAGGAGCGGGAGACGGCGATGGAGTACAAGGACCTCCGCGAGGAGCGCGAGGTCTACGAGGGCTACCTGAAGGCCGCCGAACTCGAGGACAAACGCGAGGAACTCGAAGCGACCCGCGAGGCGATCGAGGAGACCGACGCGGAGCTCAGCGAGCTCCGGCGCGAGCTCGACGAGCGCCGCGGCCGCGTCACGCGGCTCGAAGAGGACCTGGCGGATTTGAACGCCGAGATCGAGCGGAAGGGCGAGGACGAACAGATCGAGAAAAAGCGGGAGATCGAGTCGATCAAGGGCGATATCTCCCGGCTGGAGGACAAGATCGACGCCCAGGAGGAGCGGATCGAGGCGGCCGAAAGCGAGCGCCGGGAGGCGTTCGTCCAGGTCGACCGCAAGCAGGAGACGATCGAGGAGCTCGACGCCGAGATCCGGGCAACGAAGGTCGAGAAGTCCTCGGTGAAGGCCGACGTCGAGGAGCTGCGGGAGGACCTGGCGGCGGTCGAAGCCGAGATCGAGGCCGTCGACACCGAGTACGAGGCCGTCCGCGAGGAGCTAGACGACACGCGGGCGGCCCTCCAGGACCGTCTGGACGAGCGGAACGAACTCCAGCGCGAACAGGACCGGCTGCTGGATGAGTCCCGGCGGCGCTCCAAGGCCGAGCGCGAAAAGCAGGAGGAGATCGAGGCGGCGGAGAGCCAGCTGCCGGAGCTGGACGACGACCTCGAGGACCTCCGCCGGGAGCTGGAGAAGGCGGAGGCCAACCGCGAGAACATCACCGACGTGGTCGAGGACCTCCGGGAGGAGAAACGCGAGCTGAAGGCCGACCTCGAGGCGGTCGACGAGGACCTCTCGGCGGCCCAACAGGAGTACGCCGAGCTCGAGGCGAAGGCCGACGAGAACGGCGACGACTCCTACGGCCGGGCGGTGACGACGGTGTTGAACAAGGACTTCGACGGGGTCCATGGAACCGTCGGGCAGCTCGGCGGGGTCGCCCCGGAGTACGCGACGGCCTGCGAAACGGCGGCCGGCGCGCGGCTCGCGAACGTGGTCGTCGACGACGACGGCGTCGGAAAGCGGTGCATCGAGCACCTCAAGTCCCGCAACGCCGGCCGGGCGACGTTCCTGCCACTGACCGAGATGGACCGCCGGGCGTTGCCGACGGCGCCGGACCTGCCGGGCGTGGTGGACTTCGCGTACACCCTCGTCGACTTCGAGGAGACCTACGACGCGGTGTTCTCCTACGTCCTCGGCGACACGCTGGTCGTCGAGGACATGGATACCGCCCGCGAGTTGATGGGCGAGTTCCGCCTGGTGACCCTGGAGGGCGACCTCGTCGAGAAATCCGGCGCGATGACCGGCGGCTCGACGTCCGGCTCCCGCTACTCGTTCACCAAGACCGGGAAGGGCCAGCTCGAGCGGGTCGCCGAGCGGATCCAGGAGCTACAGGACGAAAAGGAGTCGATCCGGGCGGACGTCCGGGACGTCGAGGAGCGGCTGGACGACGCCCGGGATCGGCAGTCCGACGCCGCCGAGCAGGTCAGAGAGATCGAGACCGACGTCGAGGCCGTCGAGGCGAAGCGGGAGACCGTCGAGGACCGGATCGCGGACCTCGAAGAGGAACTCGCGGAGATCGAGGCCGAGCGGGAGGCGGTCGCCGACGAGATGGACGAGCTGGAGGCCGACATCGACGAGGAGACGGCCGAGATCGAGGCCCTGGAGGCCGAGATCGACGACCTGGAAGCGGAGTTACGGGACTCGGACATCCCGGAGCTGACCGGGGAGGCGGAGTCGATCCGCGAGGAGATCGCGGCGTTCGAAGAGCGGATGGGCGAGTTCGACGGCGACCTCAACGAGCTGGAACTCGAGCGGGGGTACGCCGAAGATGCCGTCGAGGAGCTCCACGACGACATCGAGGCCGCCCAGAACCGCAAGGCCGACGCCGAGGAGACCATCGTCGAGCTCGAAGCGCAGATCGCCGACAAGGAGGCCGACCTCGAGGCGACGGAGGCTGCCGTCGCGGAGCTGGAAGACGAACTCGCCGACCTCAAGGGCGACCGGGAGGAGCTCCGCGAGGAGCTGAAGGCGGCGACGGGCGCCCGCGACGAGCAGGCGGAGGCGGTCGCCTCGGTCGAGTCCGAGCTCGAGTCGCTGGGTGACGCCGAGACGCGGCTGGAGTGGGAGATCGACGAGCTGTCCTCGCAGGTCGACGCCTACGACGCCGAGGAGATCCCGGACCACGACACCGTCGAGTCGGAGATCGAGCGGCTCGCCGAGGCGATGGAGGACCTGGAGCCGGTGAACATGCTCGCGATCGACGAGTACGACCGCGTCGAGGAGGACCTCGAGGAACTCCAGGCGAAGCGGGCGACGCTCGTCGAGGAGGCAAACGGCATCCGCGAGCGCATCGACGCCTACGAGGCCCGGAAGACGGAGACGTTCATGGAGGCCTACGAGGGCATCAACGAGGAGTTCGAGGTCATCTTCGCGCGGCTGTCCGGCGGCACGGGCGAACTCGTCCTCGAGGAGCCCGACGAGCCGTTCGAGGGCGGGCTGACGATGAAGGCCCAGCCGGAGGACAAGCCGGTCCAGCGGCTCGACGCGATGTCCGGCGGCGAGAAGTCCCTGACCGCGCTGGCCTTCATCTTCGCCATCCAGCGGTACAACCCTGCGCCGTTCTACGCCTTAGACGAGATCGACGCCTTCCTCGACGCCGCCAACGCCGAGATGGTCGGCGAGATGGTCGAGGAACTGGCCGGCGACGCCCAGTTCATCGTCGTCTCGCACCGCTCGGCGCTCTTAGAGCGGTCCGAGCGCGCCATCGGCGTGATGATGCAGGAGGACAACCGCTCGGCGGTGACCGGCATCGAGCTGTCCGCGGAGGGAGGGGAGGTGGCTGCCGATGACTGAGGACGACGACGGACCCCATACGAGTGAGAGTAGCGGCAATGGGTCCGACCTCGACGACTCGGCCGACGATATCCCGCTGAACATCGCCGGCCACGAGGCCGAGACGGCGCGACGCGTGGATGGCGACTGTAAATCGCCGGCTGCGGACGATGCGTCCGGAACGGCCGACGGGGCGGCAGCGAACCGGACTGGCGAGGGCGTGGGTGCCGACGACGGGTCCGAGGACCAGGGCGAGGCCGTGCTCTCGGAGTTCGACGTCGAGGGCTCGGCGGACGACGAGGTCGAGCCGGTCGAGCTTTTGGTCCAGCTGGCGGAGGAGGGCGAGATAGACCCCTGGGACATCGACGTGGTGCGGGTGACCGACAAGTTCCTGGACCGGCTGGACGGGGCGGACCTGCGGACGGGCGGCCGGGCGCTGTTCTACGCGTCGGTGCTGTTGCGGATGAAAAGCGACGTGCTTTGGGCCGACGAGGAGCCCGAGGCGACGCCCGAGCAGGACCCCCGGGAGATTGCGCCAGCGGCGGGCGAGGTGCCGCCCGCGCGGGATCCGTTCGCGGAACTGGAACGGGAGATGGACCGCCGCATCGAGCGGAAGCGCGCCCGGGGGACGCCGGAGACGCTGGACGAGCTGGTGCGGGACCTCCGGGAGCGCGAGCGGGACACCTGGTGGAAGGAGTCCCGGACCTACGACACCTCCGAGTCGCCATCGGGGTACAGCCGGGGCGCCCAGACCCTGGACTACCGCGCCGGCGACGACGTCCGGATGGACGACGAGCCGACGGCCGACGACGTGACCGGGACGGCCCACGACGAGCACATGGAGGAGATCATCACCGACGTCTACGTCGCCCTGCAGAACCACTACGACGCGGGACGGGACGAGGTCCTGTTCGCGGAGGTGCGGGCGGCCGGCGGGTCCGTGGTCGACACGTTCCTCGGGCTGCTATTCTTGGCCCACCGCGGCCGGGTCCACGTCGAGCAGGACGAGTGCTTCGGGGACCTGTGGATCCAGGACCCGGCGGCGGTCGAGCCCGGGGAGACGCCAGCGCCGGCCGACGACTGATCGTGGCCGAAACGCGGTTGTGAGAACTGCTCGTTCGGTCGGTAGCAGTGGGTAACCGAACGGATGGAGGAACGTGGGATTCGACCGGGTCGACCCCTACTCCCCGCTCAACGGGCGCGGCGAACGCGGACGTCTCACCCGTTGATCGCGGCGTCCAGCGAGTCGATGGCGCCGCCGAGGGTCGCGATGTGCTCGCGCAGGTTGTCGGCGACTGCGCTGGCGGGGAGTTCGCCGCCGGTGATCTCCTCGAAGAACGCGCCGGCGCTTTCGGTGTAGCCGTCGAGTTCCGCGATCGCCTCGGCCTTTGCCTCCTCGTCGTCGCCGGCGGCGGCGAGCGCGTAGTCGACGAAGTAGCCGATGTGGTCGCGCCACAGGCTCAGGAACGCATCGCGTTTCTCCTCGCCGGCGATCCCCCCGATGGCGTCGGCGAGTCCGACGGAGTTGGTGTCCAGCGTGCCCGCCGCGGCCTCGAACTCGGCGCTGTCGGGGCCGTGGGCGTAGGCGGTCTTCACCGCGATGCAGCGCCGCGGCGAACCCGCCGGCCAGCGTGGCGCCGCTGCCGACGACGTGGTCGGCGGCGGCCTTCAGGTCGTCGAACGCGCTGCCGGAGCCGGCCGCGAAGGAGTCGATGGCGGTCGTCAGCGTGTCGATGTGGACGTCGAGGCTCTCGGTCACGGCCTCGGCGGGGAGTTCGCCGTTCGAGATGTCCTCGAAGAACGCGCCGGCGCTGTCGGTGTAGCCGTCGAGGTCCTCGAGGGCGGCCTGGCGGCCCTCGTCGTCGTCCTCGGCGGCGGCGAGCGCGTAGTCGACGAAGTAGCCGATGTGGTCGCGCCAGAGGCTCAAAAACGCCTCGCGGTTGTCGGAGCCGGCGGCCTCGCCGATGACGTCGGCGAGTTCCACGGAGTTTTCGTCCAGCGCCTGGGCGGCGAGGTCGAACTCACCGCTGTCGGGCCCGAAGCTGTAGGCGGCGTCGACCGCGAGGCCGGCGAGGTAGACGTGCTCCTGCAGCAGCCCGCTGAGCGTCGCGCGCAACCCCGCCGCTTCGCTGGACGAGTCGCCCTCGAGGTCGGCGCCGGCCGTGATACCGCCGGCGAGCACTTCGGCCGACCCCTCGACGTGGGCGGCGGCCGTCTTCGTGTCGGCGTACGGATCGCCGGTGCTTTTCGTCTCGACCGACGACTCCATCTCCTCCTCCTCCGTCGGCGTCGGTTCCGGTGTCATTTCGTCCTCCTCCGTCGAGGTCTCTGTCCCGTCGTCGGACGACGAACAGCCTGCGAGCGCCGCGATCGCCGTCGCGCCGCTCGTTTTCAGGACCGTGCGTCGGTCGAACCGCTCGGATGGTCTTTCACCCATACCCTCACGTAACCGGATTCGCCCCATGAACGTTCGCCGAACTCCGACCCGACTCCCTCCCAACTTCGTCCCGACCCTGCCGGAGACCGGGTTTCCCACCACGAGATCCGTTCACGATTCGCCCTCTCCTCGTAACTACAGGACTCTCAGACTGTCAGAGGTAGTCCTCGACCAGAAGCGAGACCCGCTTGCGAGTCTCCCGGTCTATGGCCTCGGCCGGGGTGTTGATGGCGTCCGCCAGCACGTCGTGACACGTACACGCTTCGTCCGGGAGCGTCTCGATGAGTTCCGAAAGCACCGTGGCCATCGACGCCTCGTTGGCCGCGGCGTGGCCGAGGACCGTCTCCAGGGACACCGTTTCCTCATCGTGCCAGACGTCGTAGTCGGTGACGCCGGCCAGCGGAACGTAGCACAGTTCGGCCTCGCGGGCGAGCTGGGCCTCCGGGACGGTGGTCATCCCGACGACGTCGAAGCCGCGGTCGCGGTAGAACTCGCTTTCGGCCCGGGTGGAGAACTGCGGGCCCTCGATGCAGACATGGGTGCCGCCCTCGACGACGTCAGCGTCGGCGGCGTCGGCCGCGTCGACGAGGTGGTCGGCGAGGCGGGCACAGAACGGCTCGGCCATGGAGACGTGGACGACGATGCCGTCACCGAAGAACGACCGAGGGCGGTCGCGGGTCCGGTCGAACAGCTGCTCGGGAACGACGAGCGTCCGCGGGGCGAGCGACTCCCGGAGGCTCCCGACCGCGTTCGTGGCGACGACCTGGTCGACGCCGGCCTGTTTCAAGGCGTACACGTTGGCGCGGTAGGGGACGGTGGTCGGGTCGTACTGGTGGTCACGGCCGTGCCGCGGGACGAACGCGACCTCGCGGCCGGCGACCTCCCCGACCTCCACTGGCGCACTCGGCGACCCGAACGGGGTCTGGACGCGGTCCTCGTAGCTGTTCTCGAACCCGAGCGACTCGTAGATGCCGCTGCCGCCGATGACGCCGAGCATGGCGGGCCTTCGACCCGGGGATACTTCGGTGTAGGTGCCGAGGGCGGGCGGCGAGTCGATGCCGTCGCCCGCAGGGGCGGGCCGGGCGGCGTCAGTTGGCGACCGCGTCCATCCCGGCGGCGGGACGCCGGTTCGGGCTAGAGGGCTCTATTGGACCGCGAGCGCCGTCCAGGCAACTAGTTGAAGGACGGCGACCAGGACCATCCCGACGACGGCGGGGTAGGGGACCCGCCGCCGGGTAAACCGGACCGTGCCCCAGGCGAAAAGCGGCATGGCCGGGAGCGTGGCGAGCGTGACGAGCCACGGGACAGCGTCCGGCGTGGCGCCGGTGACGCCCGCCGTGAGCGCGAGCAGCGTGCCGAACCCGCCGAGGACGGCGGCGGCGTAGGCAACCCGGAGCCGACGGGGCCGCCACCGGACGGCGAGGGTGTCCTTCCCGACGTCGGCGTCGGCGTAGCGGTCGGGCCACTGGGTCTCGAGCATGTTCGCAAAGACGAACCACGCGAAGGGGACGACCGCGAGCACCGCGGTGCGGTCGAGGCCGCCGACGGCGGCGGCGCCGTAACAGGGCAGTGCGACACCGCCGAGGGCCGCGTTGCCCAGTTCCCCGAGGCCGCGGCGGGCGAACGCGAGCGGGGGCAGCGAGTACTGGACGCCGCCGAGGGCGCCGGCCGCCAGGATCCAGGCGGCGGGCCGCGGGAGGGCGCCGGTGGCGACACCGACGGC
>PXQY01000004.1 GCA_003021745.1 Halobacteriales archaeon QH_7_69_31 | reverse complement strand
CGTTGGTGGACCCGGGCGCCGTCGGCGGCTGGTTCGCGGGGTCGTCTCCGTCGGTCCGGCACCGGTCGCCCCCGGGCATCACGGTGACGGTTCAGCGGAGGCCTGTAAATGTTTTCCGCGTGGGTCAGAACAACGCCTCGTCGGCGTCCAGGACCGCCGCCGGCCCGCCCACCGTCCAGACCCGCGTGTCGATGCCGAGGTCGGCGATGGCGGCCTCGACGCGGTCGACGTGGTCGGCGGTCGTGTTGACGTACACCGAGGCGCCGGTGTCCGTCGAGAAGTACACCGAAACGCCTTCCTCGCGCAGGTCCCGGACGGTCTCGAACACCTCGAGGGTCTCGGGTTGCCAGTAGACCCAGCCGGCCGGGCCGGTCATGGTGGTCGCCGCGAGCGACAGCGAGTCGTGCTCGGCGGTCTCGAAGGCGGTCTCGAAGTCGCCGGTCCGGAGGGCGTGCCGCATCGTCGCGATCTGCTCGTGGACGTGGGCGAGCCGCGCGTCGAACATGTGGCTGTCGGCGGCCTCCCGGTGGGCGGCCTCGGTGTGCTTGAACGCGGGGACCTCCGCGGCGACGACCCGCACCCCGTCCTCCAGCGGCGTCTCGAGCCGTTCGGCGCGGCAGTCCGCGTCGTCGAGCCCCGTGTGCAACTGGGAGAACGCGCCGGTTACTGCGCGTGCGGCCGAGGCGGACCCCCGGCGGGCAACCGTCGATATCTCCGGGCGGGTGAGGTCGAGGTCGGCGGCGGCACACAGCGCGACGGCGGCCGCGGCGAAGCCCGACGAGGAGGAGCCGAACCCGATGTTCGTCGGGAAGTCGTTCACCGATTCGAGCCGGACGCGGTCCTCGACACCCGCCAGCTTCCGGACGTGGTCGACGACCGCCCGGAGCCGCTCGGCGCCGCGGCCATCGACGACCTCGCCGTCGACTACGTACCGGTCGGCCTCCCGGTCGGCCTCGAACTCGACGGTCGTCTTCGAGTGGCTCGGCGCGGTACAGACGGAGATGGAGTCGTGATACGGGAGACGCATTTCCTCGTCGTGCATTCCGTGGTACTTGACCAGCCCCTGGATGGGGTGGGCCTTNNNGCCGGCCGACGTCACGCCGTAACGCGCTCGTCGACGCGCCGCTCGTAAACCAGGTAGTAGGAAACGGCGAGGATGCCGACCAGCGCGCCAACCCGCAGCATCAGGCGGACGATGAACGTCGAGAGGAGCGGATAGGCCTGAAAGAGTGCGTACGGACCGAGCCCGAAAACGTACGTGACAGCGACGAACAGCCACAGTCGACGAACGTCGACGTCCCGTCGGGTGACGAGCAGGTACGCGGCGACGGGCGCCCCGAAGACGCCGAGGAGCATCAGAAACCCGGAAACTGGCCCGGTAGAGAGGAGGCCAAGCGTCCCCGACGCGATGGCGACGAGCGCCGCGAGGGCGAACCAACAGAGAACGAACTGTTTCAGACTCATCTCGTTCCTCCCATAGGGTCCGCGGCGGGTCGAAACCCCCGTCCCGAACCCCGCGTCAGTCTACGGCCAGGTGCCGCCTTCCTCGTAGGCTTCCAGCACCCGCTGGATGGCGACGACGTAGGCGGCGGTCCGGAGGTTCGGGACGTCGTTGGCCTCGTAGGCATCGACCAAGCCCTCGAACGCCTCGACGATATGGCGCTCGAGTTCCTCGTTGACGCGCTCCTCCGGCCAGTAGAACCGCTGGCGGTTCTGGACCCACTCGAAGTACGACACGGTGACGCCGCCGGCGTTCGCGAGGATGTCGGGGAAGACGTAGACGTCGCTTTCGGCCAGGACGTCGTCGGCGTCGGGCGTCAGCGGACCGTTGGCGGCCTCGACGATGACGTCGGCACTCACCTCGCGGGCCAGGTCGGCGTCGATGGCGTTCTCCAACGCCGCCGGCACCAGCAAGTCGACGTCGAGCGCCAGCAGCTCGTCGTTCGTCAGCTCCTCGGCCGCCTCCGCGTAGCCGGTGACGGCCCCGGTCCGGTTCTTGTACTCCTTGACGGCGTGGGCGTCAAGCCCGCTTTGGTCGTAGACGGCGCCGGAGGAGTCCGAGACGGCGACGACGTTCGCCCCGAGTTCGGACTCCAGGAGCTTCGCGGCGACGCTGCCGGCGTTCCCGTACCCCTGGACGGCGACGGTGGCGCCGGCGACGTCCCGACCGAGGTAGTCGAACGCCTCCCGGGCGGTCAGCATCGTCGAGCGGCCGGTCGCCTCGACGCGGCCGCGGGAGCCCCCGGAGTCGATGGCCTTCCCGGTGATGACGCCCGGCTCCGTCGTGTTCTCCAGCGTCTCGTAGGTGTCCTTGATCCAGTTCATCTCCCGCCGGCCGGTGTTGACGTCCGGCGCCGGGATGTCCGTGTCGGCACCGATCAACGGCCGGAGCTCCGTCGCGAACGACCGCGTGATCCGCTCGAGTTCCGGGTCGGAGTACTGGATCGGGTCGATGGCGATGCCGCCCTTCCCGCCGCCGTACGGGATGTCGACGACGGCACACTTGTACACCATCCATCCCGACAGCGCCTTGACCTCCGCGCGGGTCACGCCCGGGTGGTACCGGATGCCGCCCTTGTAGGGGCCCCGGTCGCCGTTGAACTGCGACCGGTAGGCGCGGAACACCTCGAGGGAGCCGTCGTCCAGTTCGACGGTGAGGTTCGTCTCCAGGACGCGCTCGGGGTTCTTGAGCCGCACGAGGGCGTCGGCGGCGACGTCGAGGAACGCCGCGGCGTCGTCGATCTGCTCCTGCAGGCTCTCGAACGGGTTGACCTCCTCCGACATGGCGGGGACGTCGGCCAGTCGCCGCATAAGCATGACGGCTCCTCCGACCGCACTGTTCTGATTAGAATGCCGTTCATCAGACAGCTCCACTCACCGGGCCCAGGGCCTCAGTCGGCCCCTCGCAGAACCATCTCGGGTGGGACTCCGCAAGGGGCCGGCTTCTCGGGGACGGACGGCGACGCAAGCACTGGAGCGAACGACGTGAGCGAAGCGCGCAGCGAGCCGCCCGACCCGAGAAGCCGGGGGCTTGCGTCCACCGGAGGATTGCTCCACGCCTAAACTGAACACCGCCCCTCCTACCGGGCGAGTCGGATGCGCCGGACACCGGCCCGTTCGCGGTCGCGGGGTCACTCGCGGCCGGTCACTCCCGACCGGCCCGGTACCGTTCCATCACCCGTTCGGCCCGGGCGACGAGCGGCGCGTCGATCATCTCGTCGTCGACGCGGAATACCCCGCGCCCGTCGGCCGCCTCGCGGGCCTCGAGCACCCCCTCGGCCCACTCCACCGTCTCGGGGTCGGGCGTGAACGCCTCGTTGATGACGTCGACCTGGGCGGGGTGGATCGCCATCTTGCCGTCGTAGCCGAGCTGGACGGCGACGCCGGTCTCCTCGGCGAGCCGGTCGGTGGCCTCGATGTCGGTGAAGACGGTGTCGATGGCGTCGACGTCGGCCGCCGCGGCCGCCAGGACGACGTGCTGGCGGGCGTGGCTCACCTCCTCGCTCCCCTCGGTCCGGGTCGCGCCGACGTCGGCCGCGAGGTCCTCGGCGCCGAACGCGACGGCGTCGACCGCCGGCGCGGCCGCGATGTCCTCGGCGTGCAGCACGCCGCGGGCGGACTCACAGAGCGCGATGACCGGGACGTCGGCGCCGCGTTCGGCGAGCAGGTCCGCGAGGGTGCGGACGGCGGTGGCCGACTCCGCCTTCGGCACCATCACGGCGTCGAGCCGCGGGTCCCCCTCGAGGACGGCATCGAGGTCGGCCGTCGCGGTCGAGACGTCGGCGTTGACCCGCACGCAGACCTCACACGATGGGTCGAAGGACGCGTCGGTGAGCACCGTCACAACGTCGCGCCTGGCGTCGGCCTTGCGCTCGGGCGCCACCGCGTCCTCCAGGTCGAAGACGACGGTGTCGGCCCCCGAATCGGGCGCCTTCCGCAGCAGGTCCGGCTGGTCGCCGGGCGAGAACAGCACGCTCCTGCGGGCCATACTGGCCCAAGCAGGGGCGGCATCTTAAGCGCCGATGGTCCATCCCGGGCCGACGGCGGAGCAGGGTCCCGGTGGTTGCCGGCGGACTCGCCGAGGCCGGCCCCTCTGGTTCCGACGGTGAACGACTCCCGAACGACGGGCACTCTTCGGGACGGTATGTTTATTGGAGGAGGATGTGTATTCTATGTCATGCGTTTGACCCTCCGTGGCGGTCGGGGGATCCTCGCCGCGATGGTCCTCCTCGTCGTCCTCGTCGAGTTCTCGAGCCTCCCGCTGCCATATCCGGCCAACCCCACCGTCGGAACGGTGCCGGTCGACCCGGAACTCCTCGTCCCGGCACTGCTGGGGCTGGTCGCGGTCGTCGGGGCGGTCCGCGACGGGATCGGTGTGGGGTCGATCGCAACGGGCCTGCTCGGCGTGGTGACGCTGTGGGTCGCCACGACGAGTTTGTACGAGACCGCCGCAAGCCAGGGCGGCGGTATCGCCTGGGGGGCGTTCTTCACGCTCATCTGTGGCGGCGTCCTGGCCATCACCGTGGTCGTCCGGCAGGCGATGCGCCGGACCGGTGAACCGGGTGTCCTCGACCGTCTACGGACCCAGCTCGGCGAATGAAGTGCCAAGGCAAGGGACACCCATTCCGGCGGTGAGCAACCGCCAGCGGGCACACACATGCTGTCCGACCGTCCAGCGCCGGCACCCGGGTCGGAGCCGACCGAGGCTGTGGCTATCCCGGCTGGTCTCGGTGGGGTCCCCGGGAGACGGTGATGACAGCAGAGCGCCCGTCCGGCGGCCAGGCGCCAACGGGCCCGCCGTGGACCTGGCCGGAGGTCCCTGAGCGGGGCCCGGCCGGTGGTCGTTACCGCCGGGCGAGCAGGGCCGCGGCCAGGACCGCCACGGCGGCGACGACGAGGCCCGGCCCCGCCCCGTCGTCGTCGGTGCCCTCCGCGGCGTCGCCGGCACTCGTCTCGTTCCCGGGGTTGCCCTCGCCGGCGTCGGGTGACTGCGTCCCGTTGGTGGCCTGCGTCGCCGTCCCGGCGTCCTGCCCGTCGTCGTCCGTATCCGGCGCGTCCGTCGGGTCGGCGTCACGGTCGGTCCCGGTTTGGGCTCCGGTCGGCCCGGCATCGTCCTCAGTAGGCGTCGCGGTATCCTCCTCGTTATCAGTCGGGGTCGTCGTCTCGCCGTCGTCGGTCGGGGTCCTCGTCTCGCCGTCGTCTGTGTCGGTCGGTGTCTCGTCGGTCGGGGTCGCCGTCTCGCCGTCGTCGGTCGGGGTGGTCGAAGAGCCGTCCTCGGCGATGGAGAGTGTGCCACCGGACCGCGTGCCGTCGGACTGGGGGTTGACCACGAACCCGATATCGTACTCCCCGGCGGAGGGGTTGGTCGCGTCGGAGTACGAGATGACGACGTGGTCGCCCTCGTGGAGGGCGTGACTCCCGCCGAGGCGGACGTTCAGCGTCTCGCCGTTGTTGGAGGCGCTGACACCGTCGACGTCGTCGGTCACGTCCGTGGTCCCGCCGTCGGCCCGGTCGATGTACATCGTTTCGACGTTGCTCCCGTCGACGTTCGAGACGTCGCCGTTCCGGTCGGTGGCCTGGTAGTCGACGTCCAGCCCCGAGAGCGAACTGTCGTCGAGGTCGGGGCCGACGGCCGCCCGCACCGTGTGCGTCGAGTCGGCGTCGGCTTCCGCCGGGTCGGCGGTGATCGAACCGGACGTGGCGGCGATGGGGGCCGCGAGGAGGGCAACCGCTGCAGCCGTCATCACGATCACTACCGTCGGGTTCCGTCTCATGGCGCGTGGGTGGGTCGGGTGCCGGCGGACGCCCGCCGACGGGGCGCGGGATTCATATTATACATTGTGTGGGCCTGTCGTCAAATGCGTTCCGGCCGCGCGTCGGCCGGTCGGCGAGACCATCGAACACGACAAGCGGCGGACGGTCAGCGAGGCCGACAACCAGCAGTTCTGCGACATGACGATGAACCAGCAGCCGCTACACCTCGACGCGGACTTCGCCGCCGACTCGCAGTTCGGCCAGCGGCTCGTCAACGGCCTCTACACGATGAGTCTCGCCGTCGGGCTCACCATCCCGGACACGACGGACGGCACCATCGTGGCGAACCTCTCGTACGACGACGTCGAACACCCGAACCCGGTGTTCCACGGCGACACCATCTACGCGCAAACGACGGTCACCGACAAGCGGGAGACCTCCGACGGCGATCGCGGCGTCGTGACGATGCGCGTCGAGGCCTTCAAGGTGGAACCGGACGGCGAGGACGACACGCTGGTCTGTGAACTCGAACGGACGGCACTCTCGCTGAAGAACTCGGAGTGACCAACCGGGTCCGGGTCACTCGGGGACCAGCGGCGCGACCGGCAGATCGTCTCCCGCTGTCGCCGTGGACGGCCGGGCGGCCGCGGTGTTATCACGGCCGGAAAACCTCCGGCAGAGATAAGTCGGTTGCACGGGAGCGATAGACAATGCCCACCCGGACTACCGAGGACGACCACTCGACCGACGACCCGGACTCGTCACCGGAGCGCCGGTCGGTCCGGGTCCTCCTCGTCGAGGACGCGGTCGACGTCGCGGAGGTGACCGCCGAGTACCTCGAGCGGGCGGCGGAGGAACTCTCCGTCGCCGTCGCGGGCGACGCCCTGACGGGGCTGGACCGCCTCGAAGAGGAGCGGTTCGACTGCGTGGTCTCCGACCACGAGATGCCGGGCATGGACGGCCTCGAGTTCCTCGGCGTCGTCCGCGAACGCCGCCCGGAACTCCCCTTCGTCCTCCTCACCGGCAAGGGAAGCGAGGACCTGGCCAGCAAGGCCATCTCCGCCGGCGTCACCGACTACGTGCAGAAACGGTCGGGCGCCGACCACTACGAACTCCTGGCCCAGCGGCTCCGGTCGGCCGTCGCCAAGCGACGCGCCGAACGGGAGGTCTCGGCGCTCGACCGGATCAACCGGACGATACGGCAGACGACCCAGCAGGTCCTTGAGGCGGACTCGAGGGCCGAAATCGAGCGAACCGTCTGTGAGACGCTGGCCGACGACGACCCCTACCGGTTCGCCTGGATCGGGACCGTCGAGGACGACCGGGTCGAACCGTCTACGTGGGCCGGCGACGACGCCGACGACTTCGCGGACGGGACGATACCGACCGGCGGGGGCAGCACGGAGCGTGGACCCACAGCCAGGGCCGCTCGCACCGGCGAAGCCCAGGCGGTCCAGAGTCTCGGCGACGCGACGGACGTCGAGGCCCGGCGAGAGTCGGCCGACGACCGCAGCTACGCCGCCAGCGCGTCCGTCCCGCTGGAGTTCGAGGGCACCGGGTACGGCCTCCTCAACGTGTACACCGACCGCCCGAACGCCTTCGACGACCGGGAGCTGGACGTGCTCACGGAACTCGGCGAGACCGTCGCCCACGGTATCCACCGTGCCGCGCTGACCGAACGGCTCGAACGGCAGTACGAGACGCTGTTCGAGGAGTCGCCGATGATGGCCGTGACCACCCGGATGACGCCGGACGGCCCGGTGGTCGAAACGTGCAACCGGCGGTTCCTCCAGCGACTCGGTTTCGATCGCTCGACGGTCGTCGGCCAGCCACTCGAGCGGTTCTACTCCGCGGACTCCGCGCAGAAACTCCTGGACGAGGGCGGATACGAACGCGCACTCGACGACGACTTCACCCGCGAGCAACGGACGCTCCTGACCGCCGACGGCGAGTCCGTCGAGACCCTGCTCCGTGCGGTGCCGCGCGAGGCCGAGACCGGCGACTCCGCCGGGACCTTCGCGCTGTACGTCGACATCTCCGAACGCAAGCGACTCGAACGGGAGAACGAGCGTCTCGACAAGTTCGTAAGCGTCGTCAGCCACGACCTCCGCAATCCCCTGATGGTTATCGAGGGCCACGCCGAACTGGTTAGAAAGCAACACGGAAACGAGGACGCCGAGGCCATCCTGGAGGCCACCGACCGGATGGAGGAACTCCTCGAGGACCTCCTGACGCTCGCCCGCCAGGGCGAGGCCGTCCGCGAAACCGACAGCCTCCTTCTGGGGAAACTCGCCCGCAACTGCTGGGGGAACGTCGGCACCGGCGGCGCCAGCCTCGAGGTTACCGACGAACTGTTCGTCGAGGCCGACGCGTCCCGCCTCCAGCAGTTGCTCGAGAACCTCATCGCGAACGCCGTGGAACACGGTTCCACGAGCCCTGGCTCGCAGGCTCACCAGGACGCCGTCGAGCATGGCTCGACGAGCCCTGACTCGCAAGCTCGTCAAGACGCCGTCGACCACGGTGCCGACTCGTCGGACGACGCGGTCGCCGGGGATGGACTCACGATACGCGTCGGCGCCCTCGAGGAAGGCTTCTACGTTGCCGACGACGGCGCCGGCATACCCGCCGACGAACGGGACCTGATCTTCGAGACCGGCTACTCGACGGACGACGAGAGTACCGGTTTCGGCCTGTCGATCGTGGCCGAGATCGCCGAGGCCCACGCGTGGGCGGTCGAAGCGACCGAGAGCGAGGACGGCGGCACTCGATTCGAGTTCCACGGGGTCGAGACGACGCGGGTCGAGGACTGACCGGCGCCGTCCGGGCTCCCAGTACAGTGAGCGTCCCGGGGTCGACGGGAAGGACCTCAGAGGACCGTCCCGTGTTTCTTCCGGGGCCGGTCCTTCTCGACGTCCTCGTAGAACCCGAAGCGGTCGACCAGTTGTTCCCGTAGCGTCGACGGCGGGACGACCTCGTCGATGACGACCTCGCTGGCCATCCGGCGGACGTCGATGTCCTTGCGGTACTCCTCGCGGAGTTCCGCTTCTCGTTCGGCCCGTTCGTCCTCGTCGTCTATCTCGGCGAGCTTGCGGGCGTAAACGGCGTTGACCGCCGCCTCGGGACCCATGATCCCGATCTCGCCGGAGGGCAGCGCGATGGTGGACTCGGGGTCGTAGGCGGGCCCGGACATCGCGTAGATGCCGGCGCCGTAGGCCTTCCGGACGACGACACACTGCTTGGGCACGGTCGCCTCGCTGGTCGCGTAGATCATCTTCTTGCCCTTCTCGAGGATGGCGTCCTGCTCGACCTGCGAGCCGGCCATGAATCCAGGGGTGTCACAGAGGTACAGGAGCGGAACGTTGTAGGCGTCGCACGTCCAGGCGAACTGGGCGGCCTTCTCGGCGGCGTCCGGGAAGATGGCGCCGGCGCGGTGGGCGGGCTGGTTGGCGACGACGCCGACCGGCCGGCCGTCCAGGTGGGCGAACCCGGTCAGGATCTCGGGCCCGTAGGCCGGCTGGAGTTCGAAGAAGGAGTGCCGGTCGACGACCCGCTCGATGACGTCCTGCATGTCGTAGCCCTCGTTGGGGTCCTGCGGGACGACGGCGTCGATGCCCTCGGGGGACCGCGTCGGCGGCGTCGTGGTCGTCCGCGGCGGCGTCTCGTCGCTGTTATCCGGCAGGTACTGGACGAGTTGGGCGACGAGTTCCCGGGCGTGTTCCTCGTCGCGGGCGACGAGGTCGGCGCTGCCCGATTCGGTGGTGTGGACCTCGGGGCCGCCGAGGGTGTCCAGGTCGATGTCCTCGCCGGTGACCATCTCGACCATCCGCGGGGAGGCGATGGCCATCGCGGACATCCCCTCGACCATGATGGTGAAGTCGGCGAACACCGGCGTGTAGGCGGCCGGAGAGCCGCGAGTGGTTGTAGTAGTACTTCCCGATGCCCTCCCGGTTGGCGAAGAAGCCGGTCTGCTGGTCGATGCGGCCGCCCGAGGAGTCCATCAGGTACAGGACCGGCCTGCCGGTCTTGAGGGCGCGCTGCTGCATCCGGAGGAACTTCTCGACGCCCTTTCCGGCCATGCTGCCCCGCTTTACCGTGTAGTCGTTGGCCATGACGTGGACGTCCCGGCCCTCGAACTCCGCGGCGCCCGAAAGGAGGCCGTCGGCGGCGAGTTCGTCGTCGGCGTCGAACTCTGCGAACCGCCCGTCCTCGAAGGTAAGCCCGTCCGCGCCGAACCACAGCTCCAGGCGGTCCCGGACGAACAGCTTGCCCTCCTCCGGCAGCTGCTCTTTGTACTTCTCGGGGCCGCCGGCCTCGATCGCCTCGATCTGGTCGAGCAGCTCCCGTTCGCGGTCGGTCGGTCCGAGGTCGTCCTCGACGGGCGAGAGGTCGGCCTCGCCCGTCGCGGCGGGCTCGTCGTCGTCGCCGACGTACACCTCCACGTCGGTCTCGGCGTGGGTGGCCATCGCCCGCGCGATGGCCGCCGCCTCCTCGACGTTCGCGTCGCCTCCGATGCGGACCTTCATACGACCCACCTCCGCCGGTGCGACTAAACCGTTTTCCATCCGGCGGATGTCCACCGATCCGGGCCGGCGCGTCAGGTGCCGCTTGGCGACCCCGACGTCGGTGTCACCCCAGCGCTGATTCGAGCCGCTCGACGTAGGCCGTGTCGCCGACGAAAAGCGGGGTGCGCTCGTGGAGCCGGTCTGGCTCGAGGTCGAGCAGCGAGCGTTCCCCGTCCGAGGAGGCGCCGCCGGCGGTCTCGACGACGTGGGCGATCGGGTGACCCTCGAACAGCAGCCGGAGCTTGCCCTCTGGCCGGTCGCGGAGTCCGGGGTAGCCGAAGATGCCGCCGTAGGTCAGGACCTGGGTGACGTCGCCGATCATTGCGCCGCCGTACCGAAGCTTCAGCTCCGCCTCGACCTCGGCGACGTAGTCGGCGAAGGCCTCGGTCCACTTAGGGACCCGGCCGCCGAACCCATAGACCGTCGGCTCGTCGGGCAGCCTAAGGTCCTCGTCGATCAGTTCGCTATCGTCGTCCTCGAGCACCCACTCGGTCGTAGACGCCGAACAGGGTTCCCATCGTGTTGTTCGACTTGAGGTTCGAGGAGCCGTCCAGCGGGTCGCAGGCAACGTGGAGTTGCCCGCCGCCGTCGGCGGTGACGACCGCGTCCCGTTCCTCGCTGGCGTAGCTGCCGACGGCCTCGAGGTCGAGCAGCCGCTCTTCGAGCAGGTCGTCGGCGTACACGTCGGCTGCCAGTTTTCGCTCGCCGGAGGGGTTCTCCTCGCTTTCGTAAACTCGGCGGCCGGCGAGCCCGCCGCGGATCTCGGGGGCGGTGTCGGCGACGACGTCGACGACCGCCTCGACCGGTTCCCTCATCGCCCGGCGGCGGAAAGCGCCTCGTCGACGGTCGCCTCCTCGAAGATCACCTGCTCGAGGGCGTCGAGGATCCGCGTCGGGTTCTCGCGCTGCCAGACGTTCCGGCCGACGGCCAGTCCCTTCCCGCCGGCGTCGATAGTCTCCTCGACGGACGCGAGGAACTCCCGGTCGGTCGTCTTCGAGCCCCCGGACATGACGACCTTCGTCGGGCCGGCCATCCGGACGGCATCTTCCATGGCCTCCCGCGAGCCCGGGTGCTTGACCTTCGCGACGTCGGCGCCGAGCTCCAGCGCCAGCCGGGCTGCATACGAGATGGTCGACGGTTTGGTGTCGTTCTTCAGCCCCTGGCCGCGCGGGTACGACCACATCACGACCGGCAGGTCCCGCTCCCGGGCGGCCTCCTGGGCGTCGCGGAACTCCTCGACCATCTCGATCTCGTGGTTCGACCCGCCGTAGACGGTGAAGCCGACGGCGGCGGCGCCGAGCCGGGCGGCGTACTCGACCGAGCAGTTGACGGCCGAATCCGGCTCCCCCATCCAGAGGTTCGACGTGCCGTTCAGCTTCAACAGCAGGTCGACGTCGTCCTCGAAGCTCGGGTAGAAGGCCTCGGCGACGCCCTTCTGGACCGCGACCGAGGTGACGGCGGGGTGGGTCGCCGCCTCGAAGGTCCGGGCCGGGTCCGCACTCTCCGGCACGTCGCGGAAGTCCACCGGGCCGTGCTCCAAGCCGTGGTCGTACGCGAGGATGAGCACCTTCCCGTCCCGGCAGAGGGGCGTGTCGTCGATGGGAATCATGCGGCCGAACGTCCGACGAGGTGGACAAAGAAGATTCTGGTCGCCGGGACTCGCGGGCGGCGATACCGGCCACGGCGCGGTGCGACGGACACGCTTTAGCCCGCCCCGGACGGAGGCGGAGACATGCCTGCCGTGGACGACATCGAGACCGTCGGCGTCGTCGGCGCCGGCACGATGGGCAGCGGCATCGCACAGGTCGCGGCGACGGCCGGCTACGACGTCGTGATGCGGGACGTCGAACCCGCGCTCGTGGACGACGGGCGCGAGCGGATCGCCGGCAGCCTCGACCGTCTCGTCTCGAACGACGCCCTCACCCGGGGAGAGGCCGACGCGACGCTGGACCGCATCGCGGGCACGACCGACCTCGACGAGTTCGCTCCGGCGGACCTCGTCGTCGAGGCCGTCGTCGAGGACATGAGCATAAAGCAGGACGTGTTCGCCGACCTCGACGCGGTGACGCCCGACCACGCCGTCCTCGCCACCAACACCTCGACGCTGTCGATCACCACCATCGCCGCCGCCACGGACCGCCCGGAGCAGGTCGTCGGCGTCCACTTCATGAACCCCGTGCCGGTGATGGACGGCGTCGAGGTGGTCGTCGGCGAGAAGACCGCTCCTGGCGTCGTCGAGCTCGCCCACGCCTTCGCCGAGTCGCTGGAGAAGGAGACCTGGGAGGCCGACGACAAACCCGGCTTCGTCTCCAACCGCATCCTGATGCCGTGGATCAACGAGGGCGTCCGGGCGCTCGACGAGGGCGTCGCGACGAAGGACGACATCGACCGCGGGATGAAGCTCGGCACAAACGTCCCGATGGGCCCGCTCGAACTCGCCGACCACATCGGGCTGGACGTCTGCCTGGACGCGACCGAGACGCTGCACGAAGAACTGGGCGAGCGGTTCAGGCCCGCCTACCTCCTCAGACGGAAGGTTGAGGCCGGTGACCTCGGGAAGAAGACCGGGACGGGCTTCTACGAGTACGAGTGACTGTACGTCTATTTCCGAGGAAGCGAGGTGTACGGGAAGTTACACCCTGGAATGGGGGTTCCGTCCGTTGTTATGTACTGTCCTAGTTCACCCTCCCTGCCGAAAATACGCCCTGGAGATATTCTGCCAGGATACTCAGGACGAGGAGTGTAGTTATCGATCCCCGAACGAGGAGATATCGAGACCGGTCTCGGAGTGCGGACCGGTCGTCGAGTGCGAGTCCAGCAACGTAACTTACCGTGGCGAATGGAAGTACGGCCCCGAACCCGACGATGAAGACGCTAACGTCGGTCCAGACGTTCGATGTGTCGTACGGGATTCTCGCATACGGTGCCCACAGAACTAAACACACCGGTATTGCGCCGGAAACCATGGCGGCGGCAAACGATTGCCCCGTGTACCCGAACGCCGCCGGGAGCATGACAAGTAGGAGTAGAATGGCAATCGCGAGTGGAATCGGGGTGTAATCGACGGAAACCGCGATCGTGAACCCAATGGCTCCCGATATGCTAGAGATCAGGAGTAGCAGAGTCGGCCCTGGGAACGAATCTCGGTTCTCCCGATCACTCATCAGTCACGGTGGCACCGTTCGATATATTTAAAATTGCGGTACAGTATCGTACAGCGGCTCCGGCTCCGGGGTTCGCTATTTCCCGCCGCCCTCGGGCGCCTCGTCGCGGTGCCTGTCCGGGTTCGCGACCTCCTCGGCGTCGTTCTCGCGCTGTTTCGACCGCGCTTTTTCCTCCTCGATGCGCTCGCGTTCGGCCGCCTTGCGGGCCTCCTGGTGTTCCTCGATGACCTCCGCCTTCTCGTCGTCGGGCACCTGTTCGGCTTCCTCGGGGAGTTCCTCGACCTCGGCCGTCTCGCGGTCGTCGTCGGTGGAGTCGCTCATGCGGCGGAGCGTTTGGTCTGCTGTCGTTGTATAGGTGGCGGAGGCGGAACGCACGACTGCGCGCACCGAGGTGTCCGGATCGCGACCTTGCCCCCGAAGCCCTCGACCGGGTGGATACATGCGATACACTATCCGAACCACCCATCTCGAAGGCCTCTACCGGCCCGCCGACCTCCACGACCACACATCACCGCCAGCGAAGCCCTCGACCGGCCCGCCGATGTCCACCCGCACATCACCGCCAGCGAAGCCCTCGACCGGCTACGGTTGCGCGACTCGCTGCGCTCCTCAGTCGCTTCGCTCCCTGCGGTGCTTGCTTCGACGTGCTTCCCGTAGCCGGCCTCGCCCTTCGGGTCCGCCAGGACCGCGACCGCCCCGCAACCGCGCCTCTGTCCTCCCCAGCCGACTCGTTTGGCGGGCGCGACGCGCCCGCCTCACTCGTCCCTCGCGCGCCTTTGTCGACCGCCGTTCGCGGGGTGCTCACGGCGGTCGACGCCCGCACGCCACGCCGAACGTTTAGCATCCTGGTGGACTGAAAGGGCGAGTCCCGCAGAGCGACCGCCAGCGCGCCGAGGGCTTTCGAGGTGTTAGCGGTTCTGGTGGTCGAGTCGGTCGAGCGAGCGTGCCGAGGGCTTTTGAGGTGGTCGCGGTTCTGGTGGTCGAGTCGGTCGAGCGAGCGCGCGGAGAGCGTTCGGGGTCGTACGTCGGTTCGAGCGAGGGTCTCGCGGACTTTCACCATCTGGGGTTCACTACAATAAAAGCCGCACCCAGGCCCGGAATCACCAGTTCACCCACGCCACGCCTGCGAGTGGGGAAGCGTAAAGTGCGAACGCGAAAAGCCGGAGGTATGGACTTCAGCCTGGACCCGGAGGCCCGCCAGATCAGGGACGTGGTGGCCGAGTTCGTCGACGAGGAGGTCGTCCCGGTCGCCGGCGAGATCGACCACGCCGACGAGTTTCCGTGGGAGCTGGTCGAGCAACTGGCGGAGCTCGACCTCATGGGGATGCCGTTCCCCGAGGAGTACGGGGGCGCCGGCCTCGACTACCACGCCTACCCCGCCGCGCTCGAGGAGATCTCCCGGGGCTCCGGCGGCCTCGGCACCATCGTCGCCGCCCACATCTCGCTGGCCGGCAACATGATCTACGCCTTCGGCACCGAGGCCCAGAAACAGGAATATCTCACACCGCTCGCCCGGGGCGAGGACGTCGGCGCGTTCGCGCTCTCCGAACCTGGCGCCGGCAGCGACGTGCCGGCGATGGAGACCACCGCCGACCGGCGGGGCGACGAGTACGTCATCGACGGCGGCAAACTCTGGATCTCCAACGGCTCCGTCGCCGATACCGTCACGCTGTTCGCCAAGACCGACCCGGAGGCCGGCAACCGCGGCATCTCCTCCTTTATCGTCCGGCCAGAGGAGGACGACGGCTTCCACGTCGAGGGCACCGAGGACAAGCTCGGCGACAAGGGCTGTCCCACCGCGGAGCTCCGGTTCGACGACCTCACCATCCCCGCCGACCGACGACTCGGCGAGGAGGGCCGCGGCTTCGTGCACGCGCTGAAGACGCTGAACGGCGGCCGCATTACCATCGCCGCCCGCTCTGTCGGAATCGCCCAGGCCGCCCTCGACGCCGCCCTCGCGTACAGCCAGGACCGCGAGCAGTTCGAGCAGCCCATCTCGGAGTTCCAGTCGATCCAGCACAAGCTCGCCGACATGGACACCAAGGTCCGGGCCGCCCGCCTGCTGATGCACTCGGCGGCCGACCGGAAGATCGACGGCGAGGAGTTCGCCAAGGAGGCCGCCCAGGCCAAGTTGTACGCTTCGGAGGTCTCCCGGGAGGTCGCAAACGAGGGCATCCAGATCCACGGCGGGTACGGCTACACCACGGACTTCCCCGTCGAACGGTACTATCGGGACGCCAAGCTCAACGAGATCTACGAGGGTACGAGCGAGGTGCTCCGGAACACCATCGCGAACGAGCTGCTGGACTGATACTGCCGGACGGAACTTTCTACAGCCCGGAACCGGTGCGCCGGGCGGAATCCTGCATAGGGATGCGTCTGTGCGAACGAATCTTAATGGACCGGCAAGAATGACCGCCGTAGCACCGACACCGGCATCCCGCCTTCCCCCGCGGGCGAAACCGTCACGCGGCGTCGGCCTCGAGGCGCTCGTGCATCCACTCGAACTGGGCCTCGACCCGCGTCCGGCCGGCCTCGGTGAGCGAATACACGTCCTCCAGGCCCTCGACGTTTTCGTCGACGTGGCCCGTCGACTCGAGGGCCTCGACCGCGCCGTAGAACCGATCCGGCTTCACCCGCCGGTCGTACCGGGCCTCCAGATCCGACTTCAGCGTCTGGGCGCCCAGCTCCCGGCCGTACAGGAGGATACAGACGTCCCGACGCGTGCCGCTGGCGAGCCACTCCATGCAGGCCCGGCATCCGGATCAGTGAAAGGTGTTTCCCGGCACCCGGCCACCGACTGCGGATGATGGCCGGGGGGCGACCGACAGGTTGGCGTGGCTCCGTCCCCAAGCGCACGTATGACCACCGCGTCGTCCGACGGCATCACCGCCCGGTACCGAGAGACCGACGACGAACGGGTGGTGGTGTTCGAACGCGACGACCGGACCGCGGCCGTCGCCCAGAACCGGGATGGATACGCGATGCTCAAGGTCCGGCCGAGCGTCGACGGCGACGAACTCGAGCGCTACTACGGCTTCGACGTGGCACTGGCCCACGCCGCCGAACTGCTCGGCGTGGCGCCGGCGGCGCTGCCGGTTCCGGACGAGGCCGGCGACATGGGGATGTAACACGCCGTGGGTGGATCTCGGCCCCGCCGGTCGACGCCGTCGGGTCCGGCTCGTATCGCGGCTCGTATCCGGCGGAATTATTAACGTGGTGAAACACGCACCGGTTGCATGGGCAGGCCGACGCGCGTCCTCATCGTCGACGACGACCCCTCCCTGGCCGACCTCATGGCCAACCAGCTCTCGGAGCTGCGGGAGGCGTTCTCGATCCGGGTCGAGACCGACCCGAACGCCGCGCTGGACGCCGTCGAAACCGGGAACATGGACTGCATACTGAGCGACTACCGCATGCCCGAGATGAACGGCCTGGAACTGCTCCGGTACGTCCGGGAGATGGAACGCGGCATTCCCTTCATCCTCTTTACCTCCCGCGGCAGCGAGGAAATCGCCAGCGAGGCCGTTTCCGAGGGCGTCACCGACTACTTCCGGAAGCGCCGCGGGACCGAACAGTGGGAAGTGCTGGCCAACCGCATCGAGAACTCCGCCGCCCGCTATCAGGCCGAGCGCGCGGTCAAGCGACGGGAGTCGGCACTGCAGGACCTGGCCCGGACCGTCATCGACAGCGTCTCGACGCCCGTCGACGAGCTGCTCGAACTCGGCCGGGAGACCCTCGACGTCCAGTACGGGGCGTTTCTCGAGGGCGAAGAGGGAGAGGCGGAGATCCTCGTCGAGAGCGTCGACGGCACCGTCCCGCACGCCACCGGTGACGGCATTCCGCTCGCGGCCGGCCTCGGCGACCCCGTCACGGCGGCCCAAAGCACCAGTGCCGTCGTGACCGAAGACGGGGATGTCGACGGCTTCAGCGCCTACATCGGGAGCACCGTCTACGTCGGCGACCGTCGATACGGTACGCTCTGCTTCTGCGAGGGCGCGGAACGGGAGGAGTTCACGGAGTGGGAACGGTCCTTCGTCGAGCTGCTCGGCAACTGGCTCGGCCACGAACTCACGAGCGAGTGGGCCCGCGACCGGGACGAGGCCCTCCGGGATGCCGGAGACCGCATCGACCGCGTGCGGCAGGCCGTCGACGAGGCCGACGACGACACCGCCCTCGAGGAACTCGAGGCCATCGAGGACCTCATAGACCGCGACCCCCCGTCCACGACCGCCGTCTCCATCGAACTCTCCTGACCGGCCGCCCGTCCCGGAGTCGGCCGTCCTGCGGACAGCGTCGTCGCCGGCCCGTCAGTCCGGCCGCTCGTCCCGCACGCAGTCGGCGACGGGGGCGAGGACCTCCTCGGCCACCCGGTAGGGGTCGGTCTCCCTGGCCGCGACGGCGTCGACGTAGGCGTCGAGGCCGCCACGGGCCTCCAGCTCCGCTTCGACGAGCGCAGCGCCGTCCTCACGGAGCAGCGTCCGGATCTCGGCGGCGTACCGCTTTCGGGCCTGGGTCTCCCGTTCGCCGGTCCGGTCGAGCCACCGCGAGTGGTCTGTCAGGGCCTCCAGGAACTCCTCGACGCCGTCGCCGGTCCTGGCGACGGTCTCGACGATCGGCGGCTCCCGCGCCGTCCCGCCGCCGTCGCCGCCGGCATCGATGTCTGCGCCGTCGTGTTCGTCGGCGCCGGCCCCGTGGTGGCCCGAAAGCGGCGACGCGTCCCGCATGTGCACCATCTCCCGGAGCTCCTTGACGGTCCGGTCGGCCCCGTCGAGGTCGGCCTTGTTGACGACGAAGACGTCGGCGATCTCGAGGATGCCCGCCTTGAGCATCTGGACGTCGTCCCCGCTGGCCGGCGGCACCAGCACGGCGACCGTGTCGGCGGTCTTGACGATCTCGACCTCGTTCTGTCCGGCGCCGACCGTCTCGACGATGATCTTGTCCTTCCCGAAGGCGTCGAGCGCCTTGACGGCGTCCGTCGTCGCCGTCGAGAGCCCGCCCAGCGACCCGCGGGCCGACATCGACCGGAAGAACACGTCCATGTCGCCGACGTTCGACGCCATCCGGATGCGGTCGCCCAGCACCGCGCCGCCGGAGAAGGGCGAGGCGGGGTCGATGGCGACCACCCCGACGGTCTCGCCGCGCTCGCGGTACCGCTTCGCCACCTTGTCCACGAGCGTCGACTTCCCCGCCCCGGGCGAGCCGGTGACGCCGATCACCTCGGCGTGGCCGGTGTGCCCGTGGAGTTCCGAGACCAGCTCGCGGTAGCCGGGCGAGCGGTCCTCGATCCTCGTGATCACCCGCGCCAGCGCACGGTGCTTGCCCGCCAGCAGCTCGTCGATGAGCGACTCGTGCCCGCTCATCTATCGGTCGGGGGCGTTCTCGCGGACGTACTCGATCGTTTCAGCCATCGATGACCCGGGGCCGAAGATCTCGGCGACGCCGAGGTCGTACAGCGCCTCGCGGTCCTCCTCGGGGACGATGCCGCCGACGAGCACGAGGGTGTCCTCGGCGGCCTCGTACTCCTCGAGGCCGTTGATGATCTTCGGCACCAGGGTGTCGTGTGCCCCCGAGAGGATGGAGATGCCGACGACGTCGACGTCCTCCTGGACGGCGGCCTGGACGACCTCCTCCGGGGCCTTGTGCAGCCCCGAGTAGATGACCTCGAACCCGGCGTCGCGGAACGCCCGGGCGATGACGTGGGCGCCGCGGTCGTGGCCGTCCAGCCCGACCTTCGCGACGAGACACCTGATCGTCCGCTGGTCCTGTTCGGTGCTCATACCGCTTCCGTTCGCCCGCGACGCGTTTGACTCTAACGGCACAGCGGCCCTCGCAGCTGGGGATTAGAGCCGGACGGCCGGTCGCCCGCTTCGCGCTGGCCACAAATCGCCGGACGCGGGGGCGGTGGAGCGGTGTCGATGGGTTTATGAATCGCACCACGATACTGTCGGCCGGCCGGCGGGCTCGTAGATCAGCGGTAGATCATCCCCCTGGCACGGGGAAGGCCCCGGGTTCAAATCCCGGCGAGTCCACTTCCTTCGCTCGCTGCGCTCGCTCAGTCGTGGACTCGCCGACCCTCGCGAACGCCTCCGGCGTTCGCTCAGTCCCGGCGAGTCCACTTTCTGCGCCGCGAGCTATCTCGCGAGCGGCGCAGATAGTCGTCGACGCCCGGATTTGAACGCGTCGATAGACGCAGCCCGCGCAGCGAACGCAGTGAGCGAGCAGGACCGTCTATCGGAGGTTCAAATCCCGGCGGGCGCGGAGCGCCGGCCGACCCTCGCGAAGCCTTCGGCTTCGCTCAGTCCCGGCGAGTCCACTTCCTTCGCCCGCTGCGCTCGCTCAGTTGTGGCCTCGCCGACCGTTCCGCGAGCGGAGCGAGCGGAACCCCGGGAGACGAGCGGAGCGAGACGCGACCGGGGGAGCGTCTCGGACAGTCGAGCGGCAACGCCGCGAGACGAGCGAGTCTCCCGGCGCTCGCGGACGCCTCTGGCGTTCGCTCAGTTCCGTAATACGCCACGGCATCTTACAACCCTCGCGCCGTCTTCGACGGCGCTCAGTCCCGGCGAGTCCTCTCCTTCGGTCGTTTCGCTCCCTCCAGTCGTTTCCTCGCCGACCTTCGCGAACGCTCCGCGTTCGCTCAATCCCGGTGTCCACGCGAGCGGAGTGAGCGTGGGCTCGGGAGACGGACGAAGTGAGTCTCCCGGCGAGTCCATCGGAGCGACCGAGTTTTACGAGGGAGCGAGAATGGGCGAGCCCGGATGTGAACGCCTCGATAAACGCAGCCTGCGCAGCGAAGCGCAGGACAGTTTATTGGAGGGTAAAAACCCGGCCGGCGCGGAGCGCCTACCGAGCCTCGGGCCCCTCCGGCGTTCGCTCACTCCCGGCGAGTTAATTCTGCTTCTGATGGGAGCATACCGGCAGACGGGGCGACGTTTTATATACCAATCACTCACTGAGCCGATTTTATCTGGAGTACCGGTACTAACTTTCTTGCTATTTGACTCGGTCTACCAGGCTGATTTATAATAAAAGGAGGCTACAATTCCAAAGCAAGATGACTGACGATGAATGGACATCAGATCGGATGCAAACTACATATGAAGAAAGTAAGCGGGTGATGCAGGGACAAAAAGCCGATATTGATGATATGGATGATAAGGCGCTCCGAACAGTTCGGCTTAATGCGGCAATTTTAGCTATCGATGCGACTGGAATTGAGGTCAGCGGTATAGGTGAAGTAAATTCCATCCTTGCTGGCTTTAGTATCGTCTCCCTCGTTTCTTCGGCTATATTCGGAGTAATAGTATATAATGAATCCAACATTCTGGTAGGTCCAAAAGCATCTTTCTTGAACACGATGCGGAATCAGAAATCCGATGAAGAATGGGAGAACGAGTTACTTGAGGAAATGGAAAGGTGGATTACAAATAATCAAACAAGGGTAGAACTCAACGTTCTCTTCTCAGTATATGCCAGGCGTTCCTCGTCTCAGGTGTACTAACAGGAGTCCCCGCTATTTTAGGGGCCTCCTTCGAAACATTTCAACAGCAAGACGTGCAGATACTCATAGTAGCCACAATTATTCTGTATGTGGGTTTAATACTTTATCTCAGGTCCTCATTTGAAATTCCTAAATGAATCTGAAAGCCATGTTTTATCTGTGGGGGGCTGTATAACTGTATTCATGAGTGAAAGACAGGACGCATCAGGCGACGAGCAAGCCGACGCGGATGAAACAGGTATAAGAAGTGGTAAAGGATCTGGCCTTTTTAGCCGTATCTTCCTCTAAGAGGTTGTTCTGTTTCGGGCGATTGTTTTCGTAGGACTGATCAGAGTAGAGTATACCACTAAGGGACCTTTGCCGTTGCTTCCCCCGAGTTTTCGACCCGAGCGCTACGAAGACAGCACACCAGGCCTTCCAAGCCCTCCAGCACTTTCGGTATAATTCAGTAAGATATACGTATCCCAGTTTTCATTCCGAAACGGGGAATACATATGTCAACCGACGATACACTCGAGGAATCCCCGGATCTCGAGGGCATCGAGGAGGACGGGGACGGCCCGACGGTGGAGTTCCGCGGCGGCAAGTGGATGAGCGCCGTCCCGATCGTGTTCTTCATCGTGTGGGCCATCGTCCAGAGTGCGCTGTTCCGCGTCGGCGACACCACCGGTCTGGCCGCCGGAATGTTGATCGGTCTCATCATCGGAATGTTGTTCGTGCGGGGCGACTGGGCGGACTACGCGAACACCATCTTCGAGGGGATGAGCCAGCCCGTGGCGGTGACGGCGGTCGTGGCGTGGCTGTGGGCCGGGATGTTCGCCGCGACCATCCAGGCCGGCGGGTTCGTCGAGGGCCTCGTGTGGCTGGCGGACGCCGTCGGCGTCGAAGGGGCGCTCTTCGTGGGCATCACGTTCCTGCTCGCGGGCCTGCTCGCGACGGGCATCGGCACGGGGTACGGGACCACGGTGGCGTTCGTGACGCTGTTCTTCCCGGCGGGGGGGCTTCTCGGCGCGAACCCGACGCTCCTGTTCGGCGCCATCCTCTCCGGCGCCGTGTTCGGTGACAACCTCGCGCCCGTCAGCGACACGACCATCATCAGCGCCGTCACGCAGGACGCCGACATCGGCGGCGTCGTGGCCTCGCGGTTCAAGTACGCCCTCATCGCCGCCGTCCCGGCGTTCGTCCTCTTCGTCGCGGCCGGGAGCGCGATGGCCGGCATCGACGTGGCCGGCGACGCCCGAGAGATCTTCGTGGGACTGGCTGCGGTCTCGAAGATGCTCGTGTTCCGCATCCCGACGGACGCGCCCGTGGGGGACGTCAGCTTCCTGCCGGTCGTCGAGACGGCGACCGAGGCGAGCGAGGTCGGGGTCGGCGGCAGCATCTACTCCGGCGCCGCCGGCTTCTTCGCCATCAGCATCCTTATCCTGCTGATCATCGGCGGCGTCTGGATCATGGTCCGCGGCGGCGCCTTCGACGCCCTGTTAGAGTGGGTCCTCGAGTCGATCGCCACGACCGTCCGCCGCACCGAACTCAGCATGGTCGGAAGCGTCGCGCTCATCAACGCCGCCATCACGATCAACACCGCCGCCGAGATCGCCATCGCGCCGTACGTCGCACGCCTCGGCGAGCGGTTCAACGTCAACGCCTACCGCCGGGCGAACATTCTCGACGCCAACACCGCCGCCCTCGGCTACATCTTCCCGTGGTCCGGCGGCGTCCTGGTCGGCTTCGAGGCGATACGGACCCAGGTGCTGCCCGAGTACGAGTGGTTCACGGCCGCGATGGTCGTCAACCCTGCCGACGTCTTCCCGTACGTCTTCCACGGCTGGCTCCTCGTGGCGGTGTTCGTCATCGCCGCCTGGACCGGCTTCGGCCGGGAGTACACCATCGACCGCGTGCCCGACGAGGTGACGACCCTATGAGCCTCCTCGAGAAGTACCTCTACGGGTGGCGGCGCCGCTCCTCGCGGCCGAGTTTCGACCCGGACGAGACCCACCGCGTCATCCTCACGGGGTTCGACGACGCGACCGCCACCGCGCGGGCCCGCGTCGGTGACTCCGTCCTCCGGGTGGACGGGACGACGCGCGAGCACGTCGACACCGTCGCCCGCGTGCGCGTCACGGAGTTCGACGAGGGGGCGGCGCAGGGCCGGGCCGAGCTGCTCGAGGTGGTGGGCGAACCGGTGTACTGATCAGGCCCTGACTGGTCTGGCCCGGCCGGCGTCGGCGCTGCGATGGTTGCGCTCGCCGTCGTGGGCCCAATCGGGTGTCTCCCCTCCGAACTGGTCGTCGATCCCGCCTTCGGGGCCGCTGGACCTCACCCGAGACGAACCGTAGTCGCCCGCGGTCACACAGGATGTATTCTCGAGTCGCTGGGCGAGGGGCGGTCCCGCCGTTCCACGCTGTCCTCGACCCGCCGGCCCAACTCCTCGCGCGAGATGTCGCCGTCGACGTAGGCCTCGATCCACGCCCGTTCCATGTGCCAGGTCGCCACGACCGAGGCCTCGATCAGGACGCCGGCGTCCAGTCCCTCGACGGCCCAGCCGCCGTTGACGCGGTCGAAGAACGCCCGGGCGACGTGGTTGATGCTCTCTCCGACGCCTTCCTCGGGGGCCTCGGCCGGCGTGTACTCGAGGTCGACGCGGGTGTCGACGGCCAGGGTCTCGACGACGTGGCCGTTGCGCTCGACGGCGTCGACGAACGCGTTACGGTAGACCTCGCCCTGATTCGTGACCGTCGCAGCCCCGTCGCCGTCGCCCGAACAGCCTGCGACCGGGGCCGCGGTGGCGACGGCGATCCCGGCGAGGTACCGGCGGCGGCGCACGGTGGCGGTTTCGCCGACGGCGGGGGTAAGTGTTCTGCCGTGGACGGCCGCCCGTACCGGGCACAGGCTGATACGCACGGCCGGCGAAGGCGGTCGCATGTCGGCGACGGCGCGGGAAACCCTCGGGTGGCTCTGGCCGCTTGTCGGCACCGCCTATCTGGTGTATCTCGCGCTCGAGCCACCGCCGGCGCGGTGGGTGGGCGTTATCTGTCTGGTCGTGGTGACGCCGCTGCTTGCGGGCTGGATAGTCGGTCGAGTGTTCGGCATGGGGCCATGGGCCGACGGGTAGCACGATGAGACCGACAGGCGGGACGGCCGGCTACGGCGTGTCAGTGAAGATGAAGGCCCGGTCGTAATGGAGGCCCGGACGGAAGGCCAGTGGTCGCAGTTTGGCACTCGAGGTGTCGGACGTGGCGACCGTCGCTCCCGGCGGCGCCGCCGGCCTCACTGCTACGCGTCATCCCGGCCGGTCGCGGCCCCGTCGACTATCCCCGTGAGGGG
>PXQY01000003.1 GCA_003021745.1 Halobacteriales archaeon QH_7_69_31 | reverse complement strand
CACGAGGCCGTAAACCAGGCGGCCGCCGTCGGCGTGCCCGACGGCACAACCGGCACCGCCGTCGTGACCTACGTCGTCCTCGAGCCGGGCTACGAGGAGACCGACGACCTCCGCGCCGGACTGTCCGAGACGGTCGGCGCGGAGCACGGCAAGCCGTTCAGGCCACGGGAGGTGCTATTCGTCGATGCGTTCCCCAAGACCCAGTCGGGCAAGATCATCCGGCGCGCCATCGAGGCGACCTACACCGGCGAGGACCTGGGCGACATGTCCTCCATCGAGAACCCCGGGGCCCTAGCGGAGATCGAAAACGCCCGCTAGGCGACCGGCGAGGGTGGCCACGACGGTGCCGAGCCGGACGGGTCGTGTCGTAGTGTCGCGGTCGGTCCGGGCGGGGCCGACGGGGTCGGTAAATGCGGCGCTCTCGCTCTTTTTCCTCGCGCTTCCGGTCCGAAAAACACGTGACGGACGGTGGGAGGGCCCGGGGTACGCGTCGTCCACGCTGCCGCAAGTGGGTCGGGATGCGCTACGTCCGGTGTCTCTACGACTCGGTACGTCGCCGGTTCGATACGTGGGCCATCACCTCCGGTGATCCATGGTATGTGTGGACATACCAAGTATCTTGTGGCTGGCTCCAACCTCGAGGGGCGTCCCGAACCCCGGAGCTCCGACGGCTATACGTGCTCGTCCAGGAACTGGACGATCGCCCGGTAGATCTGACCGGCCCGGCATGCACTGCTCGGCCGCCGCCGCGACGATCTGTTCGGCATCTTCGCCGGGGACGGTGAGATATTTGGTAACACAATAAGTTATCAGGGAGCATTCGTCCACCGGTGGTAGAGTTCATTCAGCGGCGACTGGTGGAAATCGATCCTGCAAAGCAACAATACAACTATGAAACACTATGTTGAATGTATGTATATGGGCAGTCTGAAACCAACGAAAGTGGCCGTTGGTATCGGTTTGCTCGGCACTTTTGGTTCGTTCCTATTTAGTTCGTTACTTGTGTTACTACCTAGGTATGGGTGGTTTGATCCCGATATCGTTCGTCTTGTGGTATTTGCCGACGGGGCTCTAATTGCTGTAATAATCCCCGTAATAAGTTCGATGACATCTTATATATTAGTTTTAAAAGGGTACGATAAATTAAATATCATCGTTGGATTTACTTTTGGTGGAATTGTCCTTTTAATTGGTAATTTTATAGTGGGTAGTATGATTAGATATATTACTTCATCAACTGTCATACCGGAGAATTATAATTTGTATGTGATATTCACCGTGGGAATAGTTGTTGTTTGTGGAAGTGCACTCGGAATCCTTCTAGGTATGTTCACCGGTGAACCTGCCAAGGAACTACTCGACGGGAGATTGGATATATGACTCCAACCAGAACCTCCCAATCTAGTATGTGAATCGAGGCCCTGACGATGAAACGTAATCGCCGTTGTGACAAATAGTTGAAATAGTTGCACGACCCTACGCTTTCAGGTATTCGTCCAGAAAGGCGACGATCTCGCGGTAGGCCTCGATCCGGTTGTCGAGCTTCGAGATGCCGTGGCCCTCGTCGTCGAAGATCAGTTTCCGGACGGCCACGCCGTGTTCGGCGGCCTCGTCGGCGATCTGTTCGGCCTCGCCGACGGGAACGCGGGGGTCGTTGGCGCCATGGAGGACGAAAAGCGGCGCGTCGATGCGCTCGACGTCGTTGATCGGCGAGATCGACTCGAGGAACTCGCGGTCGTCCTCGAGTGAGCCGTACTCCGCCTCCCGGAGTTTCCGGCGCCACGACCCGGTGTTCTCGAGGAACGTGACGAAGTTCGCGATGCCGACGCTGTCGACGCCGGCGGCCCACAGCTCGGGGTACTCGGTGAGTGCCGAAAGCACCATGAACCCGCCGTAGGAGCCGCCCTTCGCGACGATCCGGTCCCGATCGACCTCCGGGCGGGCCGCCAGCCACTCGACGGCCGCCTCCAGGTCGGCGACGGCGTCCATCCGCTTTTCGACGTCGTCGAGGTGGGTGTACGCGCGGCCGTAGCCGGTCGACCCCCGGACGTTCGGTTCGAAGACGGCGTAGCCGTTCGCGAGGAAGTACTGCGAAACGGGCGAGAAGGCGGGGCGGCGCTGGCTCTCCGGGCCGCCGTGGATGTCCACCACGACCGGGACGCCGTCGGACCCCGTTCCCTCGGGTTTGGTCCCGTCGGGCGTCGCGTAGAACGCCGGGATCTCGCGGTCGTCGAAGGTCTCGTAGCGGACCAGCTCCGAGGGGACGAACGTTGCTGGCGGAATGGCCGCCGTCCCGGCACGGGTCCACCGTTCGGCGGCCCCGGTCTCGACGTCGACGACGTGGACGTTCGCGTTCTGCGTGTCGGCCGTGACGGTGACCGCGAACCGCTCGGCGTCGTCGTCGAAGGTCACGCCGCCGGCGACGCCATCGGGGAGGTCCGGCTCGGGGTGGCGCTGTACCGTCGTCCCGTCGGCGAGGTCGCCGACGGTCAGCTCCGTGTAGCCGTCGACGTTCCAGGAGTACACCAGCCGGCCGGTCTCCTCGTCGAGCGCCAGGCCGTCGACGTTCCACTGCCCGCCGTCCTCGACGGTCTCGACCTCGCCGGTCGCGGCGTCCAGCCGCGCGAGCGACAGCGTGTCGGCATCGAGGTCGGTACAGCAGTACACGCCCTCGCCGTCCGGGCCCCACGCGAGGCTACTGTACCGGACCTCCGCGTCACCGTCGGCCGTGAGGTGGGTCGGCTCGCCGGAGTTCACGTCGACGACGTGGACGTCGTGGTCGAAACTCGAGTGCGCCTCGTGGACGACGAGCCGGTCGTCGGCGGGACTCCAGCCGGCCACCGAGAGCCAGCCGTCGCCCTCGAGGACCAGCTCCGCCTCGTCACCCCGCTCGTCGCGGCCCTGGACGTAGACGTCGAACACCGACTCCTCGCGCCGGTTCGAGGCGAACGCGACCCGGTCGCCGTCGTGGCTCCAGCCGCCCCACCGGTGTTTGGCATCGGTCGCGGTGAGGTCCGTGACCGTACCGTCGGTGTCGAGGCGGTACAGCGCCTGGCGCTCGTTGCCGCCCTCGTCCATCCCGAAGGCCAGCTCCTGACGGACCGGGGAGAACGCGGCGAAGGTCACCCGTTCGTCGGAGAAGGTCCGCTGTTCCGGCCAGCCGCCGGCGTCGGCCAGCGTCCACACCTGGGGCGTCCCGGTCGCGTCCAGCAGGAACCCGAGCGTCCCGTCGGGGGCGAACGTCGCGCCGTGGGCGCTCCGGACGTTCAGGTAGCGCGCAATGTCGTACACACCCCACGGTCGCGCGGGCGGCCTAAATCCGTTCTGGGCGGTGGCACCGCCCGGATGGCGGGTCAGTCCCCGCCGGCGAGCAAGCCAGGGCGTCTGGCGCCCTCCAGGGTCTCCTCGACCTGGGTGACGACCAGGACCAGGGCGGCCACCGCGAGGACGGCGCCGAAGGCGAACGGCACGACGAAGCCGTAGCCGTACAGGACGCCGGAGGCCAGCGGGCCGACGGCGGTCCCGAAGCCGAACGCCATCGTCAGCACCGACAGCGTCGTGCCGGACTGGCCCTCCTCGGCGAGGTCGCCGGCGACCGCCAGCGCCGGCGCGAACAGCATCGCGACGGCGATGCCGTGCACGGTGCGGGCCAGGAGCATGGGCCACGGGGAGGTGACGAGTCCCTGTGCGAGTACCGCCGGCGCGAGCAGGAGGAGGCCGCCGACGAGGAACGGCTTGCGGCCGACGCGGTCGGCGGCCCGACCGATCGGCATCTGGAGGACGACGTTGGCGATGACGACCGCGGCGAACTGGAGCCCGAACCACTGTGGGCCCTGGTCGAGGCGGGCGTTGATGGGCTCCTGGAGGGTGGCGTACAGCGCGATGGTGACCGCCATGAAGAACGTGCCGAGGCCGAGGACGAACACCGGGTCGAGCCACTGGCCGGGGCCGTCGCCCCGGATGGAGATGGACAACTCGTCGCCGGCGTCGGCGGCGGGCGAGTCGGGGTCCTCGACGAGCAACAGGACCAACGAGAAGCTGACCAGTGCGCCGAGGACGGCGACGCCGAAGGCGGCGTCGAACCCCGAGAGGACGACTCCCGACGCGACCGGGTAGGGGCCGCCCTGGACGACCAGTCCGGCGACGATGGGGCCGAACCCGAACCCGACGAGCCGGAACGTGTTGAAGACGCCGAAGTTCCCGCCGCGCTCGGCGTCACTGCGTGCGAGATCGTTCACCAGGGCGATCGTGGTCGGGATGACGAAGGCGCCGCCGAGCCCCTGGATCGCCCGGACCACGACGAGCGCCCGGTAGGTGTCGACGAGCGCGTAGGCGACCGCCGACACCGCCAGGACCGCCAGTCCGAAGAGGATGAACACCTTCCGACGTCCGGTCCGGTCCGAGAGCCGACCCGTCAATGGCTGGACGGAGCTGTTCAGGAAGCCGAAAAGCGACAGGGCGAAGCCGATGAGCAGTTCCAGCGTCAGCGGGTAGCCGAGGACCGTGGCACCCGAAAGCGCCGGGACGGCCAGGTCGCCGCTGGCGATGTACAGCGGCAGCACGATGATGAGAAAGGAGTTGGCGACGGCGTCGGCCATCCGCGCCAGCGCCAGCACGACGACCTGCCGGTCCGACCCGAACATCGTCGGGCGAACGGCCGCGCTCCGTTTCACGCTTCCGAAGCCGGTCCGCCGTGCGGCCCTCCCGGGACGGCCGACGTACTATTCCAAGATTCCACGGAACAGCGCCCCGTCGCCACGCAGAAAACATTTACACGCCTCCGCTGAACCGTCACCGTGATGCCCGGGGGCGACCGGTGCCGGACCGACGGAGACGACCCCGTCAGCCGGCAGCCGACGGCGCCTGGGTCCACCACTGGCGACGGGTGGCGGCGCCGGCTCGTGGCGGCTGTTCGCCACCGGTTCGGGATCGACGCCCGGGCGCTGGCCGGGTTCCGGATCGCCGTCGCCGCCCTCGTCGTCGGCGACCTCGCGTTCCGCGCCCGGAGCCTACAGGCGTTCTACACCGACGCCGGGGTCCTCCCGCGCTCGGCCCTGGCGGCCGAGTATCCGACGCTCGCCGCTCTCTCGGTCCACGCACTGTCGGGCACCGTGGCCGTTCAGGCCGCCCTCTTCGGGGCGACGGCACTGACCGCGCTCGCGCTGCTCGTCGGCTACCGGACCCGGCTCGCGACCGTGCTGACTCTCGGTCTCGTGGCCTCGATGAACGCCCGGAACCCCTACGTGCTCAACGGCGGCGACGGCCTGCTGACTGTCGCGCTTCTGGTCGCCCTCTTCCTCCCGCTCGGAGCGCGATGGTCGGTCGACGCCCGGCGCCGGGCCCGGGACGACGCCCCCGCCGGCGACGCCTCCGCAGGGCGCGAGGATCCCGTCGGCCGGGAAACCTCGGGAAACAGCCGGGTCTTCTCGGTCGCCACGGCCACCCTCCTGGTGCAGCCGGTCGCGATCTACGCGGCGAACGCCGGGTTCAAGCTCCGGAGCCCGCTGTGGCGGCAGGGCGAGGCGATCCAGGTCGTCCTCCAGCTCGAGCCGTTCGCCGTCTGGCTCGCCCCCTACCTGACCGGCCACCACCGGCTGTTGACCGCGCTGACCTGGCTGTGGATCGCGCTGTTGGTGGCGTCACCGCTGCTCCTCGTCGTCACCGGCTGGCGCCGGACCGTCCTCGTGGCGGCGTACGCCGTCGCCCACGTCGGGATGGCGGCGACCCTGCGGCTCGGGCTGTTCCCGCTCGTCAGCGTCGCCGTCCTGGTCCCGTTCCTCCCGCCGGCGGTCTGGGACCGGCTCGAAGGGCTGCTCGCCGGTCCCGCGCAGGCCGCGACCGCGTTCGCGGACGACGCCCTCGCCGAGCCGGCGCCGTGGCGACTGCCGCCGTGGCTCGCGCGGTCGGTCCGTCGGCTCGGCACGGTGGCCGTCACCGTCGTCCTGGTGGCGAGCCTGCTCTGGCCCGCCGCGGCGCTCGGCCTCCCCGCCGTTCCGACGGCGGCCGAGCAGTCGGCGCCCGACTACACCTGGAATCTGTTCGCCCCGAATCCCTCGACCCACCATCGCTGGATCGTCGCGCCCGCCACCCTCACGACCGGCGAACGGGTCGACGCCCTGGACGGCTCGGCCGTGACCTGGGAACGCCCGCCCGACGCCGGGGAGACGTACCCGAACGCGCTCTGGCACCGGTACGTCGTCGACCTCCGGGCCGGGAACGTCGACGATCCCCGGCCGCTCGGTGCGTACCTCTGTCGACGCGGCGTCCCCGGGCGGTCGGCGGCCATCGACACGGTGGCCTTCTACGTCCTCGAGGCACCCGTTCGAGCGGTCGGCGGCGGGGACCGCCGCCGCATCGAGTACGTGGACCGAGACTGCCGTCGGTGACCCGCCCGTCGGTCCCTCGGGGAGACCCCAAGACCGCGACGCGGACACGCGATCGATCGCCCGGCTCGGCGATTCCACGTCCTCCGGCCGGCGCGGTCGAACCGGGCCCGCCCGTCCGGTCCCGTGGGGTTAGAAGGTGTACTCGTCGCCCTGGTCTTCGTCGCGGGCCGCCGGATCCTTTTGGTCCTCCGTCATCTGGGTGAAGAGGTCCTCGCCCTCCTGTTCGTCGGTCTCCTCGGTCGGCGCGTACGCCGATACGCCCATTGTCAGGAGTTCCTCGACCGCCTGTTCCCGGTTCAGGAACTCGCCCTGCTCGATGAGGCGGTCGATCTCGCTGTCGATCCGGTCCGGGAGCGACACTTCCACATCCGACATACAGGATCGTTCGGGTATCACCGGCGTAAAACCCTGGGCTCCGGCCACCGGGTCACCGCGCCGCCCGGCTCGCGGCTCGCTGCGCTCACCGCTCGCTCAGTTGGAGCCGGTCCCTGCGGTCGCGGCTCCCGCGGCTCGCGTGTCGTCACTCCCGCTAGTCGCTGCTCGCGGGTCGCTTCGCTCCCCGCTCGCCTGTCCGAGGCGCTCCCGTTGTTCGCGCCTCGCGCCTCCCGCTCGCTTATACCGAGGCCTCCCTCCGGTCGGCCTCGCGCCGCCCGGCTCGCGGCTTCGCCGCTCGCTCATCCGGCGGCGCTCGCTCCGCTCGCGCCGCCCGGCTCGCGGCTCTCTGCGCTCACCGCTCGCTCAGTTGGAGCCGCTCCCTGCGGTCGCGGCTCCCGGCTCACGGGTCGCTTCGCTCCCCGTTCGCCCGTTTCGAGGCCTCCCTCGTTCACGGCTCGCTTCGCTCACCGTTCACGCATTCGGAGCCGCTCCCTTCGGTCGCGGCTCCCGCCGGTCGGCCTCGCGGGCCTCACTCGTCCATCTCGGCGGCCTCGATGCCGAACTCGGCCGCCCGGGCCCGCCAGAACTCCTCGTACTCCTCCTCGCCGCCGCCCACCGTGCTCTCGCCGCCCCTGACACGGTCGAGCTTGAGGTCGACCTCCTCGATGAGCTGTTCGGCGACGTCGTCGGCCACGAGGCCCGACCGGGCGGCGTCCATGACGGCGGCCTTCTCCCGGCGGAGGAGCTGCCGCTCGCCGGCGAGGACCTCCTCGCGACGGAGGTCGGGGTACTCCTCCAGCAGTTCGTGGATGGCGGACCGCAGGTCGGCCGTCTCGCGTTCGTACTCCGCGGTGAACTCCTCGTAGGTCGCCTCAGAGAGCTGGCCGGCGGCGCGGAGCGCCTCGGCGGACTCCAGGGCGCTGTCGACGGCGCGCGCCCGGCCGACGAGCAGTTCGTACAGCTCCGCCTCCGCCGAGCGGGTGACGACGTCCAGCCGGTCCAACAGCGTGCCCATGGTGAGCCCCTGGACGACGAGGCTGAACCCGGCGACACCGAACACCATCGCGCGCAGCGCTTCGCGGTGCGGGAACGGGGCGCCGGACGGCAGCGTCTCAAGGCCGAGTACGAGCGCGATCGGGATCGAGGCGTGGAGGCCGCCCCAGACCATCACGTGCTGGTAGTCGAGCGGGACATCGACGGGCCGAAACCGGTTTACGAGCCCGACGATCGGATAGACGGCGACCGCCCGCACGCCGACGACGAGCACGATGGCGATAGCGATGAGGCGGCCGTGCCCGAGACGACCGTCGCGATGACGCCGGAGACGCCGAGGTAGTGCTCGGCGACCAGGAAGCTCCCGTAGGCCAGGATTGCCGTGAGGACGATTTCCGTCATGTGCTCGTTCAGGTTGACCATCACGCGGTAGACCACGTAGCCGGCGACGAGACCGACGGCGGCCCCGCCGAGGCTCGCGACGACGATGCCGAGGCCGATGTCGCCGACGAGCGCGGCATTGAACGTGGTCGTCCCGTCCCCACCGGACTCGTAGACGAGCGCGAGCAGCGTCGAGAAGACCACGACGCCGACGCCGTCGTTGATGAGGCTCTCGCCCTCGACCAGGGTGGCGAGCCGCTCCGGCGCGCCCAGCTCCTCGAACAGCGCCAACACGGAGACGGGGTCGGTCGGGAGGATCATCGCCGCGAACAGCAACGCGACGAGCAACGGAAACCCGAATGCGACCTGGCCGACGTACCCGAGCAAGACGATGGAGACAAGGAGGCCGGGTACTGCGAGTGCGAGGATCGGCGCGAGGTTCCGGCGGAACCGCTCGAGGTCGGTCGTGGCGGCGCCCTCGAACAGCAGCGGCGGCAAAAGCACCAGGAGGGTGACGTCGTGGGTCAGCTCGATGCCGAGTTCGACGCCGAGGACCGACGCGGCCAGGCCGGCGAGAAGCAGCGCGATGGTGTACGGCACCCGACCGACCTTGGCGACGCCGACGCCCACGGTGGCCGCGATCATGAACACCGCCAACAGGTTCAGCAGTTCGGCTTCCAGCCCGCCGACCATACCGGTCGTGGCCCCACCAGGCCGATAAAGTTGACGAGCGAGCGGTAGACCGGTCGGATACCCACATTAGGTGTAACTCCTGGCTGCCCGACAGCGCCCGTCAGGTCGGCCGGACTTATAGACCACGTTGGCAAGTGATTCTCTCCCAGTCGTCGGCCTGGAATTTTTATACAGTGCCGGAGAGAGGTTCGGTTAACGGATGCGGCGACGACGGTGCCTCCAGGCGGCGGCCCTCGGTATGAGCGGGCTCGCCGGGTGCACACGGTTGAGCCAGTGGACCGACACACCGACGGCAACCCCAACGCCGACCGAGAGTCCGACGGCGACGCCGCGAGAGGAGGCGCCGAACGTCGACCCACCGGCCTACATGGATCTCCTGCCGAAGCAACATCTCAAGGGTACAGAGGAGACGCCGGAAGCATTCTTTGTCAGCGTCGACTGGGACTGGTACCTCTCCCACTACGATACCGAGATGCAGTTCGGCGCGACGAGCGACGAAGACTGGACGCTGGAGGCAAATGTTGGGAATCTCAACGAGCGACCGCCGCCGCAGTATCGGCTCCTACACACGCCTGTTGGGACGACGATACAGACTGCCGGAATCGTTGCGAATATAATCCCCGAATTCCCGAATCTCGGTCCTGAACTCGTCAGACAATGCGGCATGGAAATGATCAACGAAAGCGGGAATGCTGACTCGCGAGCCACATATACTGGTCAAGAGACAGCCCCGATTGAGAAAATTGTCACTTACGCGGCCCCCGGATATATGTACTTCATCGGGGTCGACGTCGAGAGCTTGGCTGCCGCCGTCAAGCAGAATAACAAATCGACTCCGGAGAATCATCCCGACACGACACTATATTCCGGGGAAGGCCGCATGTCTGCGCGGGGATTCTTCCTGTCGGAGGCATGGGATCGGTCGATACTTCTCGTCGAAACGGCTGATTCGAAAGATGAGGCCGTGATACCGGCGTTCAATCGTGTAACTGGAACGGGACCGACGGCGGGGGTCGCGAGTTTAAATCCGGTCAGGTGGTGTCTCTCGGAGTTTGATCAGGCGGTGCCGATTCAAGTGGGTCAAATCAGTGCCGGCAGGGCGAAATTCCCTGATACGACCTATGTCCAATCACCGATTCGGAGTTTGGAAAGCTACGATTCAGTACTCAACGGATTGAACATCCAGAATGGGTCCAGCGCACGGGGTCAAGTCGTCGTGGGTAACGTCGAAAGGAAGGCCCCAGCGAAGGATCAACTCCTAGAACTGTATGGTCCGAGCGAAGGAACTGTCGAGGCTACATCGCACGATTCCGTCTCGGAAGTAACAGCCATTTGGAATACGTAACCTTAGCATATAAGATTATCCGGCAGGAGCCTCACTTGGCGGAGCGGATATTGCTCCTTTATATAATACCTTTGTTGCCAGTCGTCCCTGCAAATGCATCACTACTTTCCGCCGAGGGGCTGCTACGCCCGGTATTATAGGAGATGTCGCCACCGAGGTGGGTAGACTTCATCCCGCTAAATCCATCACCGACCCCGTCGCCACCACTCTCGCTTGCTGGACTGGAAATCCCGTCCGGTTCGGCGTATTTACAATCAGTGATATCGCCACTACATTTCTCGTCGGCGTACTGTTTGGACCCGGAGTTACTATCGATGCAGTAGGCAGCGGCGGCGGGTCCGGTCCCGGTCGGATTCTTGACGACGGCGGCGTTCTCACACCCGTGATTGGTATCTGTGTCGTTAGCAGTCGTGCTGAGATTGCTGCTGGGAGTGGTGGTCCCGTTATTCGCTTCGGTATCGTTAGTAGCGGCCGTCGGGGAATCCTGCGGTTTGACAGTGAGCGTATCGCGGGCCGTCCGGTTGGAGGCATCCCTGGCGATGACGACGAGACGGTAGGTGTCGGCCTCGGTGAAGCTGAACGACCGTGTCGTCCAGTCTGTTTGCCCGGCCATCGGTTCCCGTGCGATCGTTCGGTTACCAAGTTTCCAGCTTAAGGTTTCGAGGTCGGCGTCTCTCGCTTCCGCACTCGCATCGTAGGGCGTCGGATCGTCCACCGCCGGGTCGGTGTCCCCACGCAGTTCCACGGTCGGGCCGGCCTCCTCGACGTGGACGTACAGGGTGTCGTTGTCGGTTCGGCCGTCCCCGTCGCTGACGGTGAGTGTGACGTTATACCGGCCGACCGACCGGGGCCTGAACGACGTCCGGGCACAGTCCCGACACGCCGGCGTCATCGTGCTACCGTCCGGCGTCTCGATCGACCATTCGTAGCCCTCAATCCGGCCATCCGGGTGCGACGAGCCCGTTCCGTCAAGTTGTACCGTCGTATTGACCCCGACTTCCTGGTCCAGCCCCGCCGCCGCCAGCGGCCCCTCGTCGGCCGCGACGACGCCCGCAACGCCGGCCGAGAGGACGATGGCGGCCAGGAGGAAGAGCACATATCGTTGCATCGTAACGTGGCGTGGATTCATCCCGCCTCCACCTATAAAATTTCGGCATCGTCGTCCGGGAGATCACGTGGGCGTATCGACCGGCCGGCGAGCGGCCACCCGAATGTTTTATCGGCGGCTCCTCGGTAGCACGTCTATGCACCCGGCCGAACGGACCGAGCTGGTTGCGCGGCACACCGAGGAGGTCGTCACGGAGGCGGAACTCGCGGCGCTTTTCGACGAGCGGGAAGCGCCCTCCGTCTACATCGGGTACGCACCGACCGGCGAGATGCACATCGGCCATTACACCACGATCCGGAAGCTCGCGGACTTCATCGAGGCCGGCCTCGAGGTGACCGTGCTCGTCGCGGACTTACACGCCCACCTCGACGACGCGAAGAGCCCCTTCGAACTCCTGGAGGCTCGCTCGGCGTACTACCGGACGGCCATCGAGGCGATGATCGAGGCCGCCGGCGCCGACCCGGCGGGCGTCGAGTTCGTCCGCGGGACCGACTACCAGCTCGAGGAGCCCTACGGGACGACGCTGTCGCGCGCCCGGCGGGCCGGCAGCGAGGTCGTCCGCCAGTCGGAGAACCCGAACCTCGGCGGCCTGGTGTATACCCTGATGCAGTCGCTCGACGTCGCGGCACTGGAGGCCGACATCGTCTACGGGGGCATCGACCAGCGCGGCATCTACATGCTGGCTCGCGAGCAGTTGCCCGAACGGGACTACGACAAGCCGGTCTGCGTGTTCGCGCCGCTCCTGTCGGGCCTCACCGGGGGCAAGATGTCGGCCTCCGAGTCGGGCTCGAAGATCGATCTCACGGACGACGAGGGGGCCGTCGCCGAGAAGGTCCAGGCGGCGTACTGCCCGGCGGGGGAACTCGAGGACAACGGCGTCATGGAGTACCTCCGGTACCTCGTGTTCCCCGTGTTCGAAGAGCGCGGGGAGGCCCTCGTCGTCGAACGCCCCGCGGAGTACGGCGGCGATCTGAGCTACGGCGGCTACGACGCCCTCGAGTCGGACTTCGTCTCCGGAGACCTCCATCCTGCGGACCTCAAACCGGCGGCCGCGGCCGCCATCGCGGACGTCATCGCGCCGGTCCGCGAGTGGCTGCTGGAGGCGCCGACCCTGTTAGAGGATGCATACCCCGAGACGTACGGTTGACCGGGCGGCCGACGATCCGCCTGTCGAGCGGCCGACGCCGAACCACTGGTTCGCTTCTGTCGGGCGGCCGGGGTAGTCGATGGTCAGGTGGTGTTGCTGGAGAAGCTGGCGGTATCGGGAGAGAATGGCAGCTGCGCTGATTACTGCACATCCGAGTCTCTCCGACCGTGGACGTTCGTCCAGTTGCGCGACGTGACGCGTCGAAACGTCGGCTTATCGGGTCTGCGCAGTCGACGAACGAAGGGGCACTTCTTTAACGGTCGCTCACAAATTTACCCTCCATGACCCACACGTGTCGGAACTGCAAGCGGACCTTCTCCGGCAAACTCCAGTACGAACTCCACCGGGACACCTGCTCGGCCGACGCACTCGTCTGCGAGCGGTGTGGCGAGCAGTTCTCGGAGCGACGGGCGACGCGAGACGGCTGGCATTACGCCTGCCCGACCGAGGAGTGTGAGGGCGCCGGACTCGCCGAGGACCTCCACCCGGTCCAGGATTTCAGCATCGCGAGTCGGGCCGAGTGACGGTCGTCCACTGAGTAATATATGAAACGGCGGGAACTACTGGTGTCGGCCATCGGGTTAGGTATGGCAGGATGCCTTTCAAACGCAACCAACGAAGATAAAGACCCGACTGCCATCCATGAGGCTACCACATCGCCAACAGATGAGGGGGTGCGTGTTACCCCCTCTAAGTTCGAGGGGGAACCCTGTCCTCGTTTCTACAAATCCGAAACAACGTGTTATCACGAACTGCCGCCAGGTAAGCCGGATGCCCCCGCTCTCATCCCCGTAGACGAACGAGCGACGGACGACCCACCTTCATTCCTTTTGGCGAACAAGTCCAGCCGGACGTACATTGCATACCACGCCGACCGGGAAGTCATGAAACAGACTCCCGATGGCTGGAAACGGGTCGATCCATTATACGTAGTCGCTGAATTTGATTCACAGCAACAGGTCCCGCCGGGGGCCGTTTTCGAAACAAAGCCGAAAACCACTACACTCGGTCCGGGCCGCTACGCACTTAATATTAGCGGCCACTTCGAAGATGGCGGGGGCCTGGCGTTGGTTGCATTATTCGAGATGGCCACCGAACCGCTCCATCTCGAACCCGATGACATCGTAACTGAGACGCGGGATGGCGACCACGTCTATCTCGAAACCGAGAAGGGACGCGACGACGACGAGGCCGTCCGCGTCACCTTCGAAACAGGTGCAGACCCGGACGAGACCGGCCTCCTCGCCGCAGAAACAGCCTTCCAGACGCCAACGTTGCGGAATGCAATACCGTATCTTCAGCAGCGTGGCATTTCGAGCGTCGAAATACTCACCAACGAATATGCCCCATTCACCCTCAACGTAGCCTTATCCTTGCCCCATGAATCGCCGCCGTTCCATCGCGGAGAATCACCCCCACCGAACTATCCGACGGAATACCGCGATATCACCTTCACGGCCGACGTGCCGGACAAGAAGTGGTGACCGAGTAACGCTTCCTCTCTGCCCGATTTCCGGTTCGTATCCGAGGCGCCGTTCGAACGTTCTATGGACATCGATAGCTGCCTCACCGGTCGTTTAGCACACTTGAGCGTCCGGATCTACCCCGAGGTGACGGTGGAATAGAAACGCCTGTGTTACTCGCCCGCGAACCCGACGTCGATCTCCCCGGCGTCCAGTTCTGCTTCGACCTCGCGGGCCGCCTGCACCATGTTCTCCATCTTCCGGAAGGCGATCTCCCGCGGCAACAGCTTCATGCCGCAGTCCGGCGAGACGGTGAGCCGCTCCGGTGGAACGACCTCGAAGCCCTTGATGATGTTGTCCTTGATCTCCGCGACGGTCTCGACCTCGCCGGTGTGGACGTCGACGACGCCGAGCGCGAGCTCCTTCGTGAACGCGGGCTCTTTGAACACGTCGAGCTGCTCGTAGTCGCCGTTGGCCAGCTCGAGGTCGTATTCGTCGACCGGCATGTCGAGGATCTCCGGGTAGATGCGGGAGTAGTCGCCGTAGCAGACGTGCAAGCCCAGGCGAACGTGCTTGGGGACGCCGTCCGCGATATGCTCCAAGCACTCGCCGACGATGGCATGGTCGTCCGGCGTGGTCGCCAGCGCGGGCTCGTCGATCTGGATGTACCGCGCGCCGGCCTTGACGAGCCGCCTGACCTCCTCGTTGACGAGGTCGGCCAGGTCGTAGGCGACCTCGGCCTCCGAGTCGTAGTGCTCGTTGAACGACCACGACGCAAGGGTGTACGGACCGGTAATGGGGACCTTCACGGGCCGGGTGGCGACGCCGGTGGTGAACGCGAACTCGTCGACCAGCCAGGGTTCGTCGTAGCCGACCGCCTGGACGACGGAGGGCTTGTCGAAGTAGTTGTGCCCCCACACCTTCACCGGGCCGTTGAACTCGTAGCCGTCGATCCGGTGGGCGAAGTACTCGACCATCTCGTTGCGCCGCATCTCCCCGTCGACGACCACGTCCAGGCCGGCCCGGACGTGTTCGTCGGTGATGGTGCGGGCGGCGTCGTCGAGCGCCTCTCCGAGGTCGCCGTCGTCGAAGTCGTGGTCGTCATCCGCTGCGATGTCCTTCGCCCGGTTGAGCCACGAGGGCTTGGGGTACGAGCCGACGACCGTCGTCATGAGGAAGTGCTCGGTCGGATGCTCCGGCGGCCGGAACTGCTCGCGGGTGTCGGACGGCGGGCTCACAGCTCCACCTCCGCGGGCGCGGCGGCAAGCGCCTCGAGTTTCGCCTCGAACTTGTTCACCGGGAGGTAGAACAGCTCCGTGTTCGCCGTCGCGTATATTGTCTCGAAGGACTCCGCGGGCAGGTTGTCCAGGACCCACTCGACGCGCTCGGCGATCTCGGCGGGGGACTCGACCAGGGTGTTCTTGCCGTCGACGAGGCCGAGAGCGACGGAGGGTTTGGTGCCGTACTCCTGGATGTTGTACAGTGTCCGGTCGTGGTCGGCGACGAGGTCGAACCCGATGGCGTCGACGGCGGCGTCCATCAGGTGGGCGTAGGGCTTCTCCGGGATCGCTCCCCAGTAGGTGTGGACGACCACGTCGGTGTCGACGGGAACCGCACCGGCGACCGCGTCGATGGCGTCGCTGGCCCGGCGGTCCTCGCCGTCGTCCGGCGGGTCGGCCACCAGCGAGGGCTCCAGGAGGAACAGGGTCTCGACGTCGGGGAGGGCGTCGGCCTCGCCGGCGAGGAACGAGGCGATGCCGTCGAGCAAGGCCGCGTCGTCGCCGTAGTGCTCGTCGGTGGCGAGGTCGGAAAGCGAGTAGGGGCCGGGGAGGACGGCCTGGTCGACGCCGGCCGCACCGTCGAGTTCGGCGGCGACGTCGCCGTCGTAGGTCAACTCGCCACGGACGACGGGTTCGCGGTAGAAGTTGTTGTTGTCGTAGTACCGGACGATGCCGCGGGTCTCGACGCGGTCGTGAACACAGAGCGGGTGGGCGAGCATGTCGTCCCACCGGAGCTGGCCCTCGACGATGCGGTCAAGCCCGGCGTCCGTCTGGATCTCGATGACGTCGCGGCGCGCGCGGTCGTATACCTCGAGGAGTTCGCCGGTCTCCTCGCCGTCGATGAGGTCGTCCTTCTGGTGGCCCTTCAGGTCCGCGAGCGCCGACTTCGCCCGGTCGGGCAGCGGGAACAGGCCCGGGGTGGTGGCGAGTACCTCCGTCATTGCCGCCCGGTACGTAATGACGGACTTTAATATTTCCTACTCAGGAATTATCCCGGGTAATTTCGAGGACGACGAGTCGCTCGAAGGGGAACGACTCCTCGGCGACCTCGCGGGTCCGCAGGCCCGCGCCGGCGGCGATGTCGGCGACCGCCTCCAGCCCCGTCAGCGAGGACACGAGCAGGTACGCCCGACCACCCGGCCGGAGGACGCGGCCGACGTCCCGGAGGAACGGCCGCACGACACGGCGCCCGTCCTCGCCGCCGGACAGCGCGTGCTCGAGGGGGTCGTCCCACGCCTGCTCCGGCGGCGTCGGGAGGTACGGCGGGTTACAGCAGACCACGTCTGCAATCTCTGCCTGGACGGGCTCCAGCAGGTCCGCCCGGACCGCCTCCACGCCCGCCGCCCGGGCCGCCGCGCAGGCAGCAGGGTTCAGGTCCGTCCCGATCACCCGGGCGCCGGTTCGGCTCCCGATCCGCGCGGCGACGTAGCCGGAGCCGACGCCGACCTCCAGCACCAGCGCGTCGGCGTCGACCCGGCCCTCGACCGTCTCCGCCAGAAGCCGGGAGTCCTCGGCCGGTTCATACACCGCCGGCATCTCGCGGCGGTCCGAGGGCGTCATCCCGCCGAACCGTCGGTGCCCGCCGACCTCCCGTCGTCATCGTCGGCGTCCTCGTCGTCCTCGTCAGTATCCACTTCTCCACCACTGCCGTCGTCCC
>PXQY01000002.1 GCA_003021745.1 Halobacteriales archaeon QH_7_69_31 | reverse complement strand
GCTCACCGAGGCGGCGCCGAGCCGCGCCAGCGCGTCGATGATGCTGGCCGTCGACTCGTCGTTCAGCGCCGCGGCCAGTTCGATGCCCTCGGCGTAGGCTGGGTAAAAGCGGCGCTTACCCCGGAGCTTCGCCCCGGAGACCACCTCCTCGCGCTCGAGGACCTTCATGTGGTGGCGGGTCGTCGACAGCGGGAGGCTGGCGCGCTCGCTGACCTCCGAGAGGTACGAGCCCGGCCTCTCGTGGACGACCTCGAAGACCAGTTCGCGGGCCTCGTGCTCGAGGGGGTCCGAGTCGTCGTACCGGCTGTACCGCAGCGGGAGGACGAACGGACGCAGCTTGCCCAGGAGCGTCCCGAGGAGGCCGGACCCGGTTCCGCCCCCTACGACCGGCGAGCGGACGAACGCGAACGCCGCGAGGGCGCTCAGGCCGAGCGTCGCGCCGCCGGTGAGCCCGCCGGGAATCGGCCCGGCGCCGTCCCCGCCGTCGAGCCCGCCGCCGTCGCCGAGCGCGCCGACGGCCACGACCACGGCGTCGACCGAGGCGCCGTCACCGGTTGCGGCACCGGCCGGGCCGGCCCCCAGCCGCTCCCCGACGGCCATGCTACCGGTCCGCTCCGTTCTCCTGAGTCCGTCGGCCGGCAGCTCGAGGGACAGATTGAGTGTGGTGCCGACGGTCTCGACCAGGGTGAACCCCGTCACCGTCACGCCGCTCACGGTATTGCCGTCGGTGTTCCCGACGCCGTCGACGGTGAGGGCCGCGTTCGGGTCGTGATCGCCCCCCTGGGCGGCCGGCGGCACGCTCCCTGCGGCCTCGTCCGACCGCTCGTCGGTGCTCGAGTCGTCGGTGCCGGAGTCGTCGGTCGACTCCGCGTCGGAGCCGTCGCTGGAGTCGTCCTCGCCCGAGCCGTCGTCACCCGATTCGTCGCCGTTCGTGTCGTCGGCGGCCCCCTCGTCGGACGAGTCGCCCCCGGACGTCGGGCCGTCCGAGGGCCCGTCCCCTGAACCCAGGGTCCCGTCGACGTCCGCCCCGACCGTCCCGGTTGCTGCCGCGACGGCGATAGCCGGCCCCCCGGCGACCCAGCACCCGACGAGGAGCGCGACCACCACCGCGAACAGCCGCCGTGTGGTAGTTTTTGACATGGATGAACGTGGGATGTAGACCGAAGTTACCTTACCATCGGGGCACCCTACAAAATACATTACGCTCTGTATGTGTGGTTGTTTAAGTCGGGTCGGGTGAACGGAGCCCGCGGGACGACCGAACCTCGGTGTTATATCTTCTGGCAGACGCGTCCAAACGTGTCAACATTTGCCACCCGCGGACCGGCCATATCCGGCCATGGGGGAGGTCAGAGGTGCTCGCCCTGGTAGCTGCCGTCGTAGTCGCCGGCGGCGTCGGCCTCCGCGAGGACGAGCTGGGCGATGCGGGCGCCGGTCTCGATCTCGACGTCGTGGTGGACCTCCAGCAGGCCCTCGCCCTTCCCCTCGTAGCCCGCGTCCCAGACGGCGGTGTTGAGCATACAGGAGTTCCGCATGAGCGACGACCGCGGGTGGACGAAGCCGACGTGGTCGGCGGGCACCGAGACGACCTCGGCGTACCGGACCACGTAGCCGCCCGGCGGCAGGTAGTGGGTGCCCGCCCGGTCGGCGCCCCCCTCGACGGCGTCGCCCCCGAGGGCGGGGTCTGCGGGACGGCGCAGTCGGGAACCGACCTCCTTGCCGTCCCGGCCGATCCGGCCCGGTTCCCGCTGCTCGAAGACCGCCTCCAGGGTCAGGTCGACACCGTTCGGCTGAACCTGTTCGTCGGTCGTCGGCGTCACCTGGCCGGCGACGAACGCGCCGCTTCGGTACATACACGCCGGTTCGACGCCTCCGGCAAGTGGCTTGCTGTTCGACGCCGTGCCTGCAATCGCGCCGGTGCCGATGTCGCTCGTTCGACTGCCTTTTGCCCCGTCAACTCCAAGCCCCGTGCATGGACGCCGAGACCTTCGACGAGCGGAAGTACGGCGAGTACTTCCCGCAGCTCCAGCAGGCGTACAGGAACGCCTTCGACCGGATCAACGAGCGGTACGACTCGACGCTGGTCCACGCCATCGATCAGCAGGTCCTCGACGAGTCCGAGCCGTGCTACGACGACCGGGAGGGCTTCTACCTGGAGCTGCCCGCCGAGCCCCACGATCGGCTCACCGGCGTGGTCGTCGACGAGGAGCGGTTCGAGGCGGTGCTGGAGGCGTACGTCGCGGCGATCGAGGCGGAACTGGCAGGCGTCTTCGACGGCTAACGCTCGCAGTTCGTGCCGAAGAGGATGCGGAGCGTGCCCTCCCGGTCGATTCGGAGGACCATCCGGACGCAGCTCGTGGCCCCGTCGACGCTCCCGGAGACGTCGGTCGACTGGATCTCGCCGTCGTCCAGCCGCGCGTGGACGACGTACTCGCCCGCCGTGTTCGTCCAGTCGCCCTCGACGACCGTCCCGCCCGCGGGCTCCACCTGGTAGGTGTTCAGGTGGACGACGCCCTCGGCCGACTCGACGGCCAGCTGCACCCGGTGGCCCCCGTCGTGGTTGTTCCGGACCGACAGCGTCTCGATCAGGACGCCGTCGGGGTCGCCGGACGAGCCGGGGGCGGCCCCGGCGGCGCCGGTGTCGCTGCCGAGCGCGTTCATGCAGCCGGCCGTGGCGGTCGCGAGGCCGGCGGCGGCGAGGAAACGGCGGCGCGTGGGCATGTCCACACCTCGGCGAGCCACGAGCATAAACACCCGTCAGACGGCCGTCGGGCGCCCGTCATCCCCGCGGTCGTAGCGGCCGGTTTCCATCGTCCGGGCCGGCGGTCGCCGTTGGCTCGTTCGTCCCCCACGTCACGGCGGCCGTCCGCGTCCGGCGTCGCCCCGGAGCCCAATCTTCATACGGCTGCACGGCGTACCCCGGGACATGAGCACGGAAACCGCCGCCGGAGACGACGAACTCCGCGAGCGCATCAGCAACTTCCTCCGCCGCAACTTCCCGCAGATCCAGATGCACGGCGGCAGCGCTGCCATCCAGGATCTCGACCGCGAGACCGGCGAGGTCACCATCATGCTCGGCGGCGCTTGCTCGGGCTGTGGCATCTCGCCGATGACCATCCAGGCGATCAAGAGCCGCATGACCCAGGAGATCCCCGAGATCGACACCGTCCACGCCGACACCGGCATGGACGGCGGCACCGAGGGGATGGCCGGCGGCCAGGTGTCCCCGTCGTTCCCCGGCGACGGCGGCGGCGACGAGGGTCCCGAAGCCCCGTTCTGAGTCGGCGAGGACCGCCCTCGCCTGGCCGACGTCCGCAAGCGCTACTGGCCCGGTGAGGGGTCGCCGTGAGCGTCGCCACTGCGTAATTTAAGGAGCACCCGCCCGCAGTGGAGCCCATGGACGACCTCGCCGACGCGGTCAGGGCCGCCTTGGACGTCGACGTCGACGCCTTCGAGACCCGCGTCGAGCGCGAGGCCGAGGCGCTGAAGGCCGAACTGTCGGTCGGGACGTTCGACAACCCGGGGGCCATCGTCGGCCTCGAACACGAGTTCTACGCCGTCGACGCCCGCACGGACGTCCTCCGTCGGGTGCCCGCCCCGTTGCTGGAGCTCATCGGCTTCGAGAAGGAACTCGGTCGCCACAACGCCGAACTCGCCGGCCGCCCGCAGCCGTTCGGCCCCCACGGCCTGGCCGCGCTCCGGAACGAGGTCCAGGCAGCAGTGCGGGCCGCCCATACGGCCGCCGCCGAGGCCGAGGGGATCCGCCTCGTCGCCGACGGGGGCTGGACCGTCCCGCCGGTAGGCGAGACCGCCCGCGAGTACCTCGCGGCCTGCGAGCACGTCGACGGCCTCTGGCTCTCCCCGAACGTCCCGCCGTCGGTCCGGTACCACGTGATGTCGAACACGCCCCACTACGAGCCGCGACGTCGGCTGGAGACCCCGAACGTCACTTTGGAGACCCCCACCATCGCCCCGGCGGCGTTCACGACGAGCATCCAGCCGCACTACCAGGTCCCGACCGCAGCGGCACTCCCGACGCAGTTCGCGTACGCCCTCCGGGTGGCCGGCCCGCTGCTCGCGCTCGCGGCCAACTCGCCTTTGTTCCCGCCGTCGCTGTACGACGCCGACGCCACGGTCGAGGACGTCCTCGAGACGGCGTCCCTCGAGGGCCGGATCGGGCTGTACGAGGACGTGATGAACGACCCGGACCGCCCGCCCAAGGTCCGATTCCCGCGGGACCTGGATGACGCCGCCGCGGCGGTCGACCGGATCGCCGCCGACCCGCCCATCGCCCCGGCGACGCCCACGGCCGGCGAGCGGTTCGACGGTCGGTTCGCCCACCTCCGGCACAAGCACGGCTCCTACTGGCGGTGGGTGCGGCCGGTGTTCGGCGGCGCCTCGGAGGCGGCGGCCAACGCACGCATCGAGTTCCGGCCGCTCCCGGGCCAGCCGACCGTCCGCGACGCGACGGCGCTCGTGGCCGCCTTCGGCGGCCTCATGCGGGGGCTCCCGGCGACCGACCACCCCGTCGTCGACCTCCCGTGGGAGCGCGCCCGCGAGAACTTCTATGCGGCCGCCGACGCGGGGCTGGCGGCGGAGCTGCACTGGCGTTCGGCCGACGGCTCCGAGACCACCGACGTCGACGAGCTGTACGCCGACCTCTTCGGCGTCGCGGCCGAGGGCCTCGAGCTGGCCGGCTTCGATCCGAGTACCGTCGACGCCCGGCTCCGCCCGCTTCGGGCCCGCGTGGCGGCCCGGACCTCACCCGCCGGCTGGAAGCGCACCCGCCTCCGGGCCCACGCCGACGACGGTGCGTCGCTGTCTACCGCCGTCCTCGAAACCGGGTCTGACTACCTCGCCGCCCAGGCCGACACGCTCGTCTGCGGCACGTTCGCCGACTGGCCCGGCGTCCAACCGCGGGACACCACACCGTTTAAGCCCGAAAGGGGCCGATAGTCAGCCACCGATGTCGGAGTCCGCCGGCCGGAACGTACTCGTCGTGGTGTTGGACACGGTCCGGAAGGACCACCTCACCCCGTACGGCTACGACCGGCCGACCACGCCGACGCTGTCGGCGTTCGCCGACGAGGCGCTCGTCTACGAGGAGGCGGTCGCCCAGGCCCCCTGGACGCTGCCCGTCCACGCCTCGATGTTCACCGGCCTCTACCCCGCCGAGCACACCGCGACCCAGGAGGCGCCGTACCTCCCCGGGGACGTCGGGACGCTCGCGGAGGCGCTGTCGGCGGCCGGCTACGCGACCGCCTGCTACTCGTCGAACGCCTGGATCACGCCGTACACCCGGCTCACGGCGGGCTTCGACCGCCAGGACAACTTCTTCGAGGTGCTGCCCGGCGGGGCGCTGTCCGGCGTCGCCGCGGACGTCTGGCAGCGGGTGCTCGACAGCCGCTTTCGGTGGGTCGCCGACCGCCTGGTGGAGGTCGGCAACGACGTCCACGAGCACCTCGCCGGCGGCGACGGCGCCGACTCGAAGACCCCCGAGATAATCGACCGCGTCCGGGGGTTCGCCGACGCCAACGCCGGCGACGACTGGTTCGCGTTCGTCAACCTCATGGACGCCCACCTGCCGTACTACCCGCCCGCGGAGTACCGCGAGGCGTTCGCGCCCGGCGTCGACCCCACCGCTGTCTGCCAGAACTCCAAGGAGTACAACTCGGGCGCCCGCACGGTCGACGAGGCCGAGTTCGCCGACATCCGCGCCCTGTACGACGCCGAGATCCGGCACATCGACGCCGAACTCGGGCGGCTGTTCGACCACCTCCGGGCGACCGGCCAGTGGGAGGACACGGTCGTAATCGTCTGTTCGGACCACGGCGAGCTCCACGGGGAGCACGGGCTCTACGGCCACGAGTTCGCCGTCTACGACCCGCTCGTGAACGTCCCGCTTCTGGTGAAACACCCCGCCGTCGACGCCGGCCGGACCGACCAGCAGGTCGAACTCCTCGACCTCTACGACACCGTCCTCGAGTCGACGGCCGCCACCGGCGCCGTCGGCGCCGTCGGCGCCCGCCCGTTCGAGCCCGGCCGCTCGCTGCTGTCGGCGGGCCGCGACGTCCCCGACGGCGAGTACGCCTTCGTCGACTACCACCGGCCGGTCGTCGAGCTCAACCAGCTCGAGACGAAGGCCGCCGAGGCCGGCATCGAGATCCCGGAGGCGTCGCGGTTCCACTCCCGGATGCGGGCGGCCCGGCGGCCCGACGCGAAGTACATCCGGAACGAGCAGATTCCGGACGAGGCATACCGGCTCGACGCCGACCCGGGCGAGACCGACCCCGTCGACGGCAGGCCCGCGAACGACGACCCGGTCGTCCGGCAGGTCCGCGCGGCCCTCGAACGGTTCGAGGCCCGCGTCGGCGACGAGTGGACGGCCACCACGACCGGCACCGACGCGGCCCTCGAAGGGATGGACGACACCGCCAAGGAGCGGCTCCAGGACCTCGGCTACATGGAGTAATCACGCCGGCCTGGGCCACGAGACGCTCGACGCCGGGGCCGCTCAGGACCTCAATCGGGACCTTCATCACCTTGCTCGCCCGTATCAAGCTCCCGCTCGAGTGCCTCGACCCGCCGGGCAACCTGGTCGAGGCGGGTGCTATGCGTCGTGAGGTACAGCCCGAGGCTGCCGGCGACGACCCCGCCGACGAACCCTGCGATGGCTCCGAGCCGCCCGCCGAACGTGAGGCCGTACAGGACTGCCAGCGCGGGGAGGGAGACCATCCCGTCGAACCAGTTCATGGTCTCGCCGACGACGACGGGAATCAAAGGCGTTTCCGTTCGCCCGACACGGTATCGGACCCGCCGGCGCCGGGGCTCGGCCGCTCTCACCGGAGTCCCCGCTCGGCTTCCCACGCCCGCAGCAGCCGCGTCATCGTGTCGTTGACGGGGACGTCGACGCCGTGCTCGTCGGCACGCTCACAGACGTAGCCCCCGATGGCGTCGACCTCGGTCCGGCGGCCTGCCTCGACGTCCTGCCGCTTCGAGGAGGTGTTCGCCGCCGTCGCCGCCGCCACCCGTTCGACGGCCGCCGCGGCAGCATCGGGCGACAGGTCGACGCCCGCCGCTCCGGCGACGCGGCCGACCTCCCGTGCCGCCGCGGTGGCGACCGCGTTGGCCTCGCCGTCCACCAGTGCGCCGTTGTCGAGCCGGGCCAGCGCCGTCGTCGCGTTGATGCCGGCGTTGACCGCCAGCTTCTCCCAGAGCCGCCGCGGCATGTCCCCGGCGACGGTCGTCTCCAGCCCGGCCGCCTCGAACGCGGCGCCGACCCGGTCGGCCGCGTCCGACGGCCCACATCGCGCGCGCCGAGGGCCACCTCGCCCACGCCGATACACCTGACGAAGCCCGGCTCTTCGAGCACGGCGCCGTACGTGCAGGTCCCCGCCAGCACTGTCGCATCGAGCCGGCCGGCCAGCACCGCCTCGTTGCCCATGCCGTTCTGGAGCGACAGACAGACCTCGAGGTCCGCCCCGGCGAGCGCCTCGGTGTCGGCGGCCTTCACGCAGACGTCGGCGAGGTCCGCGGCGGCCGCGGGTCAGTGACCGCCTCCGGGTAGACCCTCGACTCGACGGCCCCCTCGAGGCGGAGCCCGCGCTCCCGGACCGCCGACACGTGGGGATCGCGGCCGACCAGCGTCACGCCGTGGCCACCTGCCAGTAGCCCACCCACGAGCCTGCCGAGGCTGCCAGCGCCGAAGACCACGTCGTCCATGCCCCCGCTTCACCGGGCGGGGCCAGAAACCCTCCACTTTCGACGCCGAACGCCCGGCCTCGGTCCAGTCTCGCCGGGCGTCAGTCCGCCTGGACGTAACTGGCGCGCTCACGGGATGTCGCCAAGGGCCGGACACCGCTTGCGGACGTCGCGGGTCTCCTCGTCGGCCCTGTTTTCGATATGTCCGGGGCAAGATGCACGCGTCGGTCATCACTCCCGGGTCAATATGCTCACTTCGGTCGTCACTCCCGGGTCGGGACGCCGGCTCCGGTCGTCACTCTGTCGTCGTCTCCTCGATCTCCGCGTCGCCCTGGTGGATGGCGATGGCGTCCTGGGCGACCTTCTCGGCCAGGACGGCACACTTGACCCGCATCGGGCTCAGCTCGACCCCCAGCAGGTCGACGACGTCGTCGCGGTCCATCTCCCGGACCGCCGACGGCGACATGTCCCGCAGCTCTCCCGAGAGCATGCTGGCCGACGCCTGGCTGATGGCACACCCGTCGCCGATGAAGGAGACGCGCTCTATCGTCTCGCCGTCGTCGGCCAGGTCGATGAACAGCTTGATCGTGTCGCCGCACATCGGGTTCTCTCCGACGTGTTCGACGTCCGCGTCCTCGAGTTTCCCGT
>PXQY01000001.1 GCA_003021745.1 Halobacteriales archaeon QH_7_69_31 | reverse complement strand
AGACTCCTCGACGATCCTGAATACGATTGCGGACTACCTCGGCGCGGCCTTCCGGTTCAACGACGGCAGCGTCGCCGACCGGGCCAACAGTTTCGCCGGCGCCGCGGTCACCGCAAGCCCGGGCGGCGGTGATATCGGCGGAGAGGTGTCCGGAGAGCAGCCCGAGCTCGGGACCGCCGGGGAGAAGATCCTTTTCACCGGCGGGTTCAACACCGAGCGTTTCCCGCAGCTTTTCGACGACCGCGACGGCCTCGACGGCGACGACAGGTTCTTCCGATACCGCGCCCCTGTCACCCAAATCGTCGACGGGGACAGCATCTCGTTCAAGTGGGTGAGCGAGGTGGATGGCGTCTTCGACACGCGAGCACTCGGCATCGACACCCCCGAGGACGGCGGCGACCAGCCGTTCGAGCGGCCCGTCGAGTGGGAGGGTCTCGCCAACGAGGACCTGCCGGTTATCGGCACGGGGGAGCTTCAGGTCGAACAGGCCTGTAGCCTGCTCGACACCGGTCGGCGGCCCATCGCCCCGGACGATCCGGACGTCGCGGTCTCCTCCGCGGATACCGCCACCAACGAAGCCTCCGGCGACGGGAACGGGAGAGCCATGGTCGACTACGGCGAGGGCCCCATCCCGCTGGTCGGCGTCGACGACAACGCCGTCGCCATCGGCTCCCTTCTCGTCGATGGTGGCACGGGAGATGAAAACACCACCGAGGATCTGTCGATCCCGAGTTTCGACTTCCTCTTGAACGTCTGGGACGACCAGACCGGCGGCGGCGAGACCGTCCTCTACGACGAGAGCCACGGCCAGCCCGCCCTCGGTGACAAGTACGGCCTGTTCGTAGACTACGCCACCTACCAGGAGGGCGAGGGCGCCGGGATCGGTACCGAGGACCGGCCGAAAGCGGTGTACGACCTGCAATCCAGCCAGGACCTGCTGACGGACCTCGACGGCGCCGCCGCCGTCTGGATCACGCCGCCCGAGAAGTCGTTCGGCGGCCGGGAGATCGCCCGGCTCCGCCAGTTCATGAACGACGGCGGCTCCGTGTTCCTCCACGGGATGGATGCGACGAGAGAGAACGCCTTCACCGACAATCTCGATCAGTTGGCCCGGCGCCTCGGCATCCGGTTCCGATTCAACGCCGACCGGGTCGTCGATCTCGAAAACAACTTCGGGGACGAGGCCTACCTCCGTGCCAGCAACTTCGATCAGGACTACCCGTTCTTCCTCCTGCGACAGTGCGACACGGATGAGGATTACGACAAGGATAGGTACTTCGGACACGACTACCTGATATACTGGGGTAACATCGCGGGCCTCACGGGGGCCGGGGGGCTCGTGTTCGAGCATCAGGTCGCCGAGTTCGAACTGGACCCCGACGCCGCCGCGTTCGACGGCCTCGGCCGCCCGCTGGGCTACCTCTATGCGGACCTGGACAACGACGGCGAGGTCGAGACCAACTACAACAAGTGGATGATCGAGCAGGGGCTGGCCCGCGTCTACGACGGGGGACACAGCCGTCACGACGAGTTCCTGAAGGCGGGGCTCCGGGCCAAACGCGACAACCGCGGCCTGTGGCGCAAGAGCGAGCCGCTCGAGACCGAGCCGATCCGCAACCGCCCGGTCGAGGAGCTGTACATTCCGCAGGCGACGGCCGTCCGGACCGAAAGCGGCCGGCTCCGGCGGTCGCGGGCGCCGGTGCTGGCGGAGCCGACCGCCAATGACTCCGAGGCGCCGCTGGTCGGCATTGACGAGTCGCGCAACCTCGCGATGGTCGGCGGCCCGATGCCCGCCGAGCCTGGCGAACCTGCTGTTGACGCTTTCGGACCGCGAGGGGGACGTCTACATCGACGGCGGCCACTCGCAGTTCGGCGGCGGTATCGACCGGTTCGGCGGGAACTACACGCTGTCGGCAGAGGACTCGCGGTATCTCGACCGGTTCCTCGAGGGCGTCAACGTCGGTTACAACGGTATCAACGACATCCCGGAGAACCTGCTGGACGGGATGGACGGGCTGGCGCCGTCGCGGGCGCTGATCGTGACGACGCCGCGGACGCCGTTCACCGACGAGGAGGTCGCGGCCGTCGAGCAGTTCATCGACGCCGGCGGGTCGGTGGTGCTGATGGGCAGCGCGGAGGCGCCCGATCAAGAAACCGCCTACCTGAACGACCTGGCGGCGCGACTGGGGACGGACCTGCGGATCGACGGGGCGCCGGTGCTGGACGAGACCAACAACCTGCGCGGGCAGGCGCGGCTGCCGACGACGAGCAACCTCAACCGGCGGTTCGACGACATGGGGTTGTTCGACGAGGTTCCCGTGCGGCAGGTCGACCGGGAGATCGACACCCGCACCACCGTCAACGCGGCGGGGTCGCGGTCGGTTCCGGAGGTCGTCGAAGAGGACGAGATCTTCCGGATCGACGTGACCGTCGAGAACGTCGACCGACCGGTGAAGATTCGGGACGAGGTCAAGGGGAGAGCGCTCCGGTCCTCGAACATCATCGAGGAAAAGGGCGACGTGACCCACGTCGAAATGGGCGGTCGTGATGGTAATTCCCCGCGTCTGAACTACGTCGAGTTGGGGGAGGTGACCCCGGAGGACGTGAAGGGCGACCGGACGGTGACGCGGTCGTACTTCCTGGAGTACCGGATCAACGACCGGACCCTCAAGAGCGGCACCTCGACGTCCGATTCCGTAAACAACATCGTCCAATTCTGGACCGGCCCGACGATCGCGGCGTTCTACGCCGGCCCCGAGAACAAGGAGTTCGTCGGGTACGTCAACGAGAAGAAAGTCGGAGGCACCGATAGGACCACGACGAGAGTCAGGCCGAAGGCGGACCCGGAGACTGTGACGGGCGACAGCCAGACGGCCGACACCGACACCGGCTCCGTCGCCGACGGAACAGCTGGGGAGGTCATCCGATCAGCCCCGACGGAGGAAGACGAGGACGACGAGAGCATCCTGGATACCTGACCCGGGACGACAGGGCTGGGCCGGCCGGGGGAGGCCCGGTCGGCTCACCGACCGCGGCCAACAGCAAGCGCGACCCGGGCGAACCTCACAGCGCGCTCTCCCTCCGTCACTACCGTCGGCGTAACCGCTGCCTCCGGCGGAACGACGGAGAGTTGATAGATTCAAGAGTGAACAACGTGTTGGAACTGTTGACCAAATTATCGTTACGTATCCGGATTATAAAACCATATTTACCGATTCGATCTGGCACCCGGCGTGGTATGAAGGCACGACATCCAGCTCGGACGGCTGTCGGTGTACTGACGCTCGCATTGCTCCTCGTCGTCGCGGGGGTTCCAGGGCCGATCGGTGGTGCCGACGCGGCGATCTCGGACACACAGGAGGCGACCGTCACCGAGGTGATTGACGGCGACACGGTCGACGTCCGATTCCCGAACGGGTCGACGGACACCGTCAGGCTGCTGGGGATCGACACGCCCGAGGATAGCAGCGGGAATCAGCCCGAGGAGTACGAGGGCGTCCCCGACAACAGCGCGGGGTCGAACTGCCTTGGCGACGAGGGCGGTGAGGCCACGGACTACCTCACTCAGCGGCTGGAGGGCGAAGCGGTGACCCTGGAGTACGATTCGGAGGCGGACAGGCGGGGTGACTTCGGTCGTCTGCTCGCGTACATCACACACGAGGGCGAGGACGTGAACTACGAACTCGTCAGAACCGGCCGTGCCCGCGTGTTCGATTCGACGTTCTCGCGGAGCGACAGCTACTACAGCGCCGAATCGAACGCGCAGGAAAACCTCCGTGACCTCTGGCGCTGCCGGAACGCGGGCGGTCGTGGCGACGTCGACATCGAGGCCATCGAGCCGGACCCCGCCGGCAATGACAGCGAGAACCTCGACCAGGAGGTCGTGGTGCTGGAGTACACCGGCCCCGATCCCGCGATCACGCTGGATGGGTGGACCGTCTCGGACGACGACGGAAACACCTACACCTTCGGGACCGTGCTGCTCGTCCGGGGTGGCGAGGTGACCCTCCACACCGGGAGCGGGACGGACACGGTCACCGATGTCTACTGGGGCCGCTTCTCGCCGGCCTGGGACGACGGCGGCGAGAACGCGACGGTCCGGAACCCCGACGGGCAGGTCGGGACGACGCGGCTCTACGACTGATACTGCCGGACGGAATTACGTGAATCGTAGTCCGGTCTCCCGTCGTGAGCAACTGTCGAGCGACCGACTACAGGTAGCCGTCGGCTCGCGCCAACAGCAGGCCCTCCATCGTCGCGTCGTTGGCCGGGCCGCGGCGGGCGACCGCGAGGGCCTCCGCGACCGGGACCGTCCGGACGTCCAGGAACTCGCTGCCGTCGAGGGTCCGCTCGGCCGGCTCGAACGCCGCGGCCCACACGACGGCCCGTTCATGGCGGAGGACGCCCGTCGCACACCAGAAGTCTTCCAGGAGCGTCACCTCGCCGGCCGCGATGCCGACCTCCTCCTCCAGCTCGCGGGCGCCGGCCGCGGCGTAGTCCTCACCGTCCTCGACGATGCCGGCCGGCAGTTCGAGACACAGCTCGCCGATGGTCGGTCGGTACTGTTCGACCATCACGACCGCGGGCCCGGCGGACCCGTCGCCGGTCGGCTCCGGGAGGTCGAGCGAGGCCGGGTCGTCGACGACGGCGACGACGACCACGGCGGGCGGCAGTTCCGCCCAGTAGTATCGTTTCCGTCGGCCGTCGGGGAGTTCGACGAGGTCGTAGCCGCCGTCGTACCAGCCGGTCTCGTACTCCGTCGCCGACTCCAGCACCGGCCAGTCGTGGTCGGCCGGACTCGGGTCCGTCCCGGTCATCCCTCGCCCCCCGAGACCCGGACGACAGTAAGCCGGTACCGGGTGTCGTTCACCCGGAGGTGGGCGACGTCCCCGACGGGCCCGTCGCCCCGCCGGTCGACGGCGTCGGGCGCCCGGGTCTCGAACTCCTGGAACTCCTCGAACGGGGTGTGGGTGAAGGCGGCCTTGAACCCGACGACGCCGGAGTAGTAGGCCTCGGAGCGGGCCGGGTCGGCGCCCGCCTCGGCCGCCGCCACGGCGCCGAAGCTGTAGGGAAACCGGCGCTCGGAGAGGTTCTCGCCGGCGACGGCGGGCCCGGTGGCGTCCGCTGCCGTGGCCTCGACGTAGTAGGGGTCGCCGGTCGCGATATGGGCCGGCAGGGCGCCGAGCGCGAGCAGTACCGCGAGCACGCCGACGATGGCGACGAGGGCGTTTCGCGTTACGGGTCGCATAGCTCCTCGCGGTAGAGGCGGTTGAACGCCATCCGGCGGACGGTGGCGACGGCCGCCGCCGGTTCGGACTGGAAGGTCGCCGCGACGGCGCTGTCGGCGGCCGGCGCGACGTGCCAGGCGACGCGGTCGACCTGGTCGTGACCGACGACGTGGACCGCGACTTCGGCGTCCCGTCGCCACGCCTCGAAGGCCGCCGCGTCGGCGACCCGGACCCGCAAGCGTTCGGCGAACAGCGTCCGACGTGCGGTCTCGACGACCTCGCTGGTGACGCGCTCGTCGTACTCCTCGCGGTCGAACTCCATCGCCGTCGCCACCTCGCGGACGACCGTGCGGGCGGTCGGCCCGAGCGCATCGAACCGCTCGTGGGCCGCTGACCAGCCCTCTGGCGCCAGCGTGCCCTCCTTCTTCTCCTCCTCCTGCATGGCCATCGGTAGGGACCGGGGAGTGTTACTCGTTGTTATCCCGTGCGGCGTCACCCTCCGGAGACGCCTCGGCGTCGGGTGTCGTCTCCTCGTCGCCGCTCGACCGGCCGCCGGCACCGGTGGCCTCGCGGTGCTCGCCTCCGGTCGCAGCGTCGTCGTCCGGTTCGTCGTCGAGCATGCGGCGCGTCATTTCCCGGGCCTCCGCAAGGATCGCCTCGGCCTCCTCGTCCGAGGGGCCGTCGCCGCCCCGCTCCGTGTCGGACACCGGGGGGTGACGCCGGCCGCCCGACGGCGAGTGCTCGCTGGCGCGTCCGCGACCGTGCCCGCCGGCACGGCCCTCATCGAACAGCGCGCCGGAGCGCGCCGACGGCGGGTCGGCGTCGTCGTCCAGGCCGCCCGCCGTGTCCTCGAACACCTGGGGGAACGCCGTCTCCGGGGCGTGGTCGACGACGACCTCGGCGAGTGCCGCCTCGCCCATGTCGCCCCACCCTGGCGCGTGGTCGTGGAGCCACTCCTCGTGGCGGTCGTCGCCGAGCATCGCGGTGAACGCGAGGTGGTTCGCGAGGTGGCTCCCGTCGGCCTGCGGGTCGCCACAGACCGGGCACGCGTATCCCATACCCGGTCTGGGCCCGCCAGCCGCAAAACGCCTGTCCCTCCGCAGCGACGATCGTCCGTCCCGTCGCCACGATCACGAACGGTGTCGCGTGCCGGACCGGCCGCGCCGGCACCGTCGTCAGGGCCGGGGCCGACGCCGGGGACCTGGCGCTGTCGACGGCTGACCGCCGGGCCTACGCCGCCGGCTGGGGGTCGATACAGGAATGGCCGGGCTGTCAGCGGCCACGGACCATGATGTGGGCGTCCTCGCCGTCGTCGTAGTACCCCGAGAGGACGTGGTGGGTCCGGAAGCCGAAGTCGCCGTAGAGTTCTCGGGCGGCGTCGTTGTTCGCACGGACCTCCAGCTTGACGCGGCCCGCTCCCTCGACGAACAGTCCCCCCAGGGCCTCGCCGAGCAACAGCCGCCCGATGCCCTCGCCGCGCCGGTCCCGGCGGACGGCCAGGTCCTTGACGTGGCCCACCGACGTCCCGTGGTTGGCCATCGTGTCGGCGACTACGTACCCCACCACGCCGTCGTCGTCGGCGACGAGAAAGCCCGGTTCGTCGAGGAACCGCTCGAACGCCTCGTAGGGCCACGGCTGCGGGAACGACCGCCGCTCGATGCGGAAGACGTCCAGCAGGTCCGCGCGGACGGCCTCGCGGACGCCGGCCGTCGCCCGGGACGTGGCCGTCGTCACGCTGTGACGTAGCGTCGACGGAACATAAATGCCTGCCGGCCGGACCGTGGGCGGGGATCCACGCGTGCGATGCCGACACACGCGGCCAGAAGATTCATGTATCCAGGACAATAATTTGAGTATGCACCCGTTTGGGTGCATCCCCACCCCCCACCCCGCTTTCAACGCCCGATAGCGACGCCTGTACCCACCAGCCCGCTCGTTACGTCTCACCGCTGGACTCGTGCGTGAGCAGCCGCACCGTGCTCGACCGTGCGCCGTTGCAGATACATTACTCCGAGCAGCACGCCACCCCGCGCCGGTCGTCGGAGCGACGTCGGCGACGCGCTGCGGATGGAACCGTGGGGTTCAGTCGTCCGCCGGTGCTGCGTCGCTACCGCTCTCGTGCTGTTTCTTGACGTGCGAGAGCTTGCCGCCGTTGGCGAGGATGCGGCGCTCGCGCTCGGAGGCGTCCAGCGCGCCCGTGAGCTCCCACTCGCCGTTCACGCGTACCGTGAACTCCTCCTGGCCCGATCGGACGCCCGCGGCGACGTCGTCGACGATCTCGACGTCGTCGCCCTCGTCGATCCGCTCGTAGTCCTCGGCGTCGATCGTCAGCGGGAGGAGTCCGAAGTTGAACAGGTTCGCCTTGTGGATGCGGGCGAAACTTTGGGCGAGTACGCCATGGACGCCGAGGTACATCGGGCAGAGCGCGGCGTGCTCCCGCGAGGAGCCCTGGCCGTAGTTCTCGCCGGCGACCAGGAACCCGCCGTCGCTCTCCAGGGCGCGCTGGGCGAAGCTCTCGTCGACCCGCGAGAGGGTGAACTCGCTGAGCTTCGGGATGTTCGACCGGTACATCAGGATGTCCTGGGTCGCCGGGATGATGTGGTCGGTCGTGATGTTGTCGCCCATCTTCAACAGCGCGGGGCCGGCGAGATCGGCGTCCAGCGGGTCCTTCAGCGGGACGTCGCCGATGTTCGGGCCCTTGATGAGGTCGTCGTCGACGGCCTCGTCGGGCGCGATGAGGTCCGGGTCCTCACGCCCCATCCCGGGGCCGTACTTGTCGCCCATCTCGAAGCCGGGGTCCTCGAGGTCGCCGCGGTCGTCGGCGAGGTCCCGCGGGTCGACGATCTCGCCGGCGATCGCCGCGGCGGTGGCGACCTCCGGCGAGCAGAGGTAGACGTTGTCGTCCTCGATGCCGGAGCGGCCCTCGAAGTTCCGGTTGAACGTCCGCAGCGACACCGAGTCCGACGCCGGAACGTGCCCGATCCCGATGCAGGCGCCGCAGGTCGCCTCGGAGAAGTTCACGCCGGCGGCCATCATCTCGGCCGTCCAGCCCTCCCGGGCGAGCATCTCGCTGGCCTGCTTCGAGCCGGGGGCGACGATCATCTCCGTCGTCTTGTCGGTCGAGCGGCCCTCGAGCATCTTCGCGGCCGGGAGGACGTCCTCGTAGGCGCCGTTCGTGCAGGAGCCGATGATGACCTGGTCGACGTCGGTGCCGGCGACCTCCCGGACCGGCACGACGTTGTCCGGCATCGACGGCGTCGCGATGAGCGGCTCGATCTCCGAGAGGTCGACCTCGATCCGGTCGGCGTACTCGGCGTCGTCGTCGGGCCGGAGGTCGACGTGTTCGTCCTCCCGGTCGAGCCTGGCGAGCCAGTCTCGCGTCCGCTCGTCGGTCGGGAAGATCGACGACGTCGCACCGAGTTCCGTGCCCATGTTCGTGATGGTGGTCCGCTCGGGCACCGACAGCGTCTCGACGCCGGGGCCGGTGTACTCGAGCACCTTGCCGACGCCGCCTTTCACGGTCAGCTCCTGCAGGAGGTGCAGGATGACGTCCTTGGCGGTCGCCCACTCGCCGAGTTCGCCCTCCAGCCGGACCTCCACCACCTCGGGCATCTCGATGTAATAGGCGCCGCCGCCCATCGCGACGGAGATGTCGATGCCGCCGGCGCCGATGGCGAGCTGGCCCAGCCCGCCCGGCGTCGGCGTGTGTGAGTCGCTGCCCAGCAGCGTCTTGCCCGGCGCGGCGAAGTTCTCCTTGTGGACGTTGTGACAGATCCCGTTGCCGGGGCGGCTGAAGTACGCGCCGTAGGTGCCCGCCGCCGACCGGAGGAACCGGTGGTCGTCAGTGTTCTTGAAGTCGAACTGGTAGGTCTGGTGGTCGCAGTACTGGGCGGCGATCTCGGTCTGGACCTCGTCCAGCCCGAGCGCCTCGAACTGCAGCCACACGAAGGTGCCCGTCGTGTCCTGTGTGAGCACCTGGTCGATCTCGATCCCGATCTCCTCGCCGGTCTCGAGGTCGCCCTCGACGAGGTGCTCGTCGAGGATCTTCTCCGTGAGCGTCTGTCCCATAACGTCAGACTATCGACCGCCCACGGTCATAAATCCGGCGTGTCCGCCACGTGTTACGGCGCAATCGGGCGATTGGTGGAGATCCAATCGGGGAAGCGCATCGCGGCCGTCGGTATCCCGCCCGGTCGCACGGAACCGACGGCCGCCCAGCACCGACCATCCGGCACGGCGGCGGCATCGCGGTCCGCCCCGCGAGGAGGACCCGACCCGGCGGCCGCCCGTCCGTGACCGAAAGGTCACATGACTGGCCGCTCCGCGAGGAGACGGACCGGACGAGCACGGTTCGACGCGCCCCGTCCGACAGTGTCAGGCCGGCGACGGGGTCTCGACGCGGGAGAGGTACTGGGTGAGGTCGGCGGTCGAGATCATCCCGATGAGGCCCTCCTCGTCGTCGACGACCGGCAGGTGGTGGCAGTCGTTGACCAGCATCCGGTCGGCGGCGTCCCGGATGTCCTCCTGGGCGGTCGCGGTGACGACGTCGGTGGTCATGTACCGCTCGACGGTCGTCTCCGCCTTCGGTTCGCTGTGGGCCACGATCGTCACGAAGTCCGTCGTCGTCAGGATGCCGACGAGGTCGTTGTCCGCATCGACGACCGGCAGCGAGCCGATGTCGTCCTCTAAGAGTAGCCAGGCGGCGTCCTCGACGAGCGTCTCCGGCGTCGCCGTGACCAGGTCCGACGACATCAGCAGCGCGACGTAGATATCGTCCATGACGGGCGATACGTGGCGCCGGGCCAATAGCGTTCGCATCGGCGCAAGCCTCCGGAACGACGGTCGGATCAGTCTCGTCCGGCTCGCGGGTCGCTTCGCTCGCGCGGACACCGCTCGCTCCTCCCGCTCGCTCGTTCCGAGGCCTCCCTTCGGTCGGCCTCGCGGCTCGCGTGTCGTCCCTCCCTCCGGTCAGTCCTCCCGCTCGCCCATCCGGCGGCGCTCGCTTCTCTCGCGCCGCCCGGCCGCCCTATTCCACCAACCGCGAGAACGCCAGATCGCCGCTCGTGTCCTCGATGACGATGTCGACGACGTCACCCTCCGTCGCGCCGGGGACGAATATCGTGTAGTCGCCGCGGTGGGCGACGCCGTCGCCCTTCCGGCCGGTGTCGGTGACCTCGACGGTGTAGGTCTCCCCGGCCTCGACGTCGTCCGTCTGTTGGCGGGTGCTCGCCGACCCGCTCTTCTTCTGGACCGGCCGGAACGCCCCGCAGGCGTCACACCGCAGCATGGTCGTTCGGTCCTCCTGGACGAGCCGGGTGTCGGGGAGGCCGCACTCGCTACACCGGACGTACTCCTCGGTGTACTCCTCGATCGCCGCCTCGAAGTCCCGCGCCGCGAACTCGCCGTTGTACCGGCCGACGCCGGACTCGAGCTTCCCGGAGGTCGCGAGCGTTCGCTGGACGAACCGGTGGAGGTGGTCCGTCGAGCGGTTCAGGGCGTTCGCGACCGCCTCGAGGTTGTTGAATCGGGTGAACGCGCCGTCCGGCTGAGCCGCGGCGTCGGGGACCGACAGCCGGTCGCCGCCCGACTTGATGTCCGGCGTGGCCTCCAGCGCACGGTCGAGGCTGGCTTCGTACTCCATACCGCTCCAAGGCGGCCCCGACTGAAAGGGATTCCGAGAGGAACCGACTTGAGGCCGGGCGCCGACGGCCGTCCATGGAACCGACGACGCCCCAGACGGCCTGCTTCGAGGCCGGCATCAAGTTCGGGTCGCTGTACCACCAGTTCGCCGGCGCCCCGGTGTCGCCGGACAGCGCCGCGAGCCTCGAGACCGCGATGGAGGAGGCGATCGAGAACCAGCCCCACTGCGAGTCCGTCGCGGTCGACGTCCGCGCCGAGGCCCTCGCCGCGGACCTGGCCGAGCGGTCGGCCGAATACGCCGAACTGACGGGCCGGTACGTCGACGTCGAGGTCGTCGTCGAGTACGACGGCTGCACCGTGCGGACGGCGATGGCGATGGACGGCGACTACCCCCGGATGCGGGTCGAGGACGTCATTGAGTCCTGACGACGGCCGGCGGCCGTCCGGCACGGGCCCTGACCCGCGTCGATTCGGCCCGATGTTTTATGGGCGCACTCGGCGGAGCCCGTCCCATGACGCTCCACGCGCTGGACGTGTTGGGTGCGGCGCTCCGGGCGACCCGGGAGTACCGGCCCCGCGGACTCGGGCAGTGGCTCTGGGTCTCGGCCGTCGCGCTGTTCGTCGGCGGGACGGGGATCGGCGTGCCGACCGGGGGCGGCACCCCCGGCGGGACCGGCGGCGAACTCCCGCCCACCGAAGGGCAAGGACTCGGCGGCGGGCTTCCCGGCGAGGTCCTCGGTGCGATCCTCCTCGTCGTCGCCGTGGTGGTGGTCCTCTGGCTCCTCGTCGTCGTCCTCGGCGCGTTGTTGGAGGCCCCGTTCCTCGCGTGGCTCCGCGACGGCGAGGTAGCCACGTGGGCGACGGCCCGGGACCACCTGGCCCAGGGCCTCGGCCTCGCGGTCTTCCGCATCGCCCTGAAGGGCCTCGGCCTCGCGCTCCTCGTTGGCATCCTCGTGGCCACCGTCGGGACGGCCGGCCAGCCGCTCGAGTACCTCCTCGCGACCGCCCAGTACGCCGTCCTTCTCGCGGTCGTCGGCATCCCGCTCGGCGTCGTCGCCTCATTCACCACGGCCTTCGTCGTCCCGACGATGCTCCTGGAGGACACCGGCGTGGTCGGCGGCTGGCGGCGGTTCTGGGGCACGCTCACCGACGCGCCCAAGCAGTTCGCCGTCTACGCCGTCGCCGTCATCGTCCTGGCGGCCGTCGGCGGCATCGCCGTGGTCCTCGCCGCGCTCGTCGCGCTGATCGTCCCCGGCCTCGTCGTGGGCGGCCTCCTGGGTCTCGTGGCCGCCGTCGCCGTCAGGCCGCTCGCCGGCATCGTGGTCGCCGCCACGGTCGCCGCCGCCGCGTTCACCGCCGTGGCGCTCGCCTGCTCCGCGCTCCTGCAGGTCTTCCTCCGGTACTACGCGCTGTTCGTGCTCGCCCGCGTCGACGACGACCTCGACTTCCTCCCGGAACGACGGCAGGCGGTCGGCGCTGGCCTCCCCTCCGACGCCGGCGACAGCGGTCCGGCCGACGTCGACGCCGACGTCGACGACACGCCGGGAGCGGACCCGGCGCCGGACGACCCACGGGGTGGGCCGGCCAATACTGCCCGTCGCCGGAACGCCACCCGGTGACCGCCAGCCGGCGACCTTGGGCCCGGTGACCGCCGACAGGTGACCGGGTTCGGTGGCCGCGGGGCAGTGACCGGGGGCACGGTGACCGAGGTCTGGGGGCCGGGAGCCAGTGACCAGGGCCCGGTGACCTGGGGCCGCCGGGTTTCCGCGTTTCACTTCCGCTTTCCGGCTCGTCTTTAACCGGGCGGCCGCCCCACCTCGGGGCATGAGCCAGGCCACGCTCGACGACGACGACCTGTTCGACGAGGCGGCCAGCGAGATGCGCGAGGACGTCGAATCGAGCCTCGCGGCGGCCCGCGAGACGCTCCCGGCGGCGGCGGCGATCTGGGACGTCGAGGCCGACAACACCCTCGGCGTCCTGAACGGGCTCAAGGGCGCACTCGACACGGGCGACGCCGCCGCTCACGTCCGGGACGCCAAGAAGTGGTACGCCGTGGGGACGGAGGCCGACGCCTTCGAGGACGCCGGCGACCTTGAAGCCGAGATCGACGAACTCGAGGGGATCGTCGCGGACGTCCGGGACGCCCACGAGCAGGTCGGCGACCTCACCGCCACCATCCCGGAGCTCCGCGGCGCCCTCGAGGACGCCCACGAGGCCGCCGACGAGGAGTAGCGGGGCCGGGCCGCGTCTTACTGTCGGACGTCCGTTGGTGACGACCCGTTCGCGTCGATGGTCTCTCCGCTACACCGGACGAGCAGCGCTACGGTGGAATGAGGACGTCCGGCAGTATCAGACCGCCCGCCCCGCCACCGCGTCCAGCAGTTCCGAGAGCGACGACGCCGAGGCCGCGAGCAGTTCCTCCCCCAGCGCCGCGTCGCCGTCCCGGGGGTCGCCGACCACGCCGCTGTCGGTGAACGCGGCGGCGTCGTGCGCCAGGTTCGTCCCGTTGAGCCACTCGCCCCAAGCGTCGGCCGCGCCCGCCGCGGCCGCCCCGGTCCGGTCCTCCCGGATCAGGTCGGGCCGCAGGTGTCGCAGGAACGACGTTTCCGCCGGGCCGCCGTGACCGAGGTCCTCGGCGGCGACGGCGTCGAACCACGTGAACTGCGCCGCGTAGCCGTCGCCGTCGCGGGTGTAGCGGCCGCAGGTCTCCCGGAGGGCGTCGACGTTCCCGCCGTGCCCGTTCACGACCACGACCCGCTGCAGTCCGTGGTGGGCGAAGCTCTCCATCGTCTCGCGGACGTACGCGCGGAAGGTGTCCGGCGAGACCCACAGCGTCCCGTCGAAGGCGCGGTGCTCCTCGGCGACCCCGACGGGGACCGTCGGCCCGACCAGCGTCTCGCCGCCGTATTCCTCGGCGTACCGGTCGGCGCCGGCCTCGGCGACGGCCTCGGCGGTCATCCAGTCCAGCCCCAGCGGCGCGTGAGGCCCGTGCTGTTCGGTGCTGCCGACCGGCAGCACCGCGAGGTCGGCGTCGGCGTCACGGACGTCGGTCCACGTCGACTCGGGGAGGTTCATACCGTGGACGTGGGCCGCGCTCGCAGGTAAGTCGTTGGGTGTCTGTCGGGCCGCTACCACCGGCTGACCTCGGTGCCGGCGAGGCGGTCACCGAGGCGTCCGTCCTCGGTGCCCAGGAGGGCGAAGCAGAGCGCCGCGTCGAGGGGCCGCACGAGGTT